>CAVDTK010000088.1:0-9356 GCA_963611755.1 Oscillibacter sp. ER4 | reverse complement strand
CGAGCCCGAGCGCGCCTTCGACACCACGTCGGACTCGGGGAGCAGCAGCAGCTCGTAGTCGGTGACTTCCTGCGTTGTGCCGTCGACGGTGGCCTCGTGCGTCACGTCGATGTTGAAGCCCTCGCTCGAGTCGTAGTCGTCGATCGAATCGTAGCCGTGGTCGGTCTTGAACTCCTCCAGCGCGTCGGTCTCGCCCTCAAAGGTCTTGGTCACCACGAGGCGCGCCTTCTTGGCCACGAGAACGCCGTCGACATGCCAGCCGTCGGTCTCGTCGTACTTGACCGTGCTCCAACGCACCGTGAAGTTCGCGGTGGTGAGGTTCGTCTTTTGGATGACCTCGTCGTCGATCTTGATGGTGCTCGACGACTCGCGCGCCTTGGCGAGGATCTCCTCGTCGGTGGGCAGGCGCTCGAACGTGACGCCGTCCTGCGTGTAGTTGGTCCAGCTCGAAGGCGGCTTGATGCCCGTGCCGCCGTTCGTCGTGGCGGCACGAATCTGTGCGTCTACGTCGTAGGCCGAAACGGCAGTCGCGGAGGCGAGCAGCGTAAAGCCGCCGGAGCCGAAGGTGTCGGTGCCCGAGACGCGCGTGGCGTAGATGGCCTCGGTGTAGTTGGCGGCGCCCTGGGAGGTCGAGGTGCCGTCGACGTCCAGGATCTCGCAGTTGAGGTTGAGGTAGAAGTTGGCGCTGCGGATGTGCGGGCTCGAGGTATTGCTGTCGTTGGCCGACCAGACGGACTTGATGCTCACGCTGCCCGTCTTGGAGGCGAGCTCCTTAAGCGTGGCCATGTCGATGGAGTCACCCGCCGCATAGACCTTGCTCTGCCCGGCGATCTGCCAACCCATAAAGCTGTAGATGAACTTGCGCGTGGTCCTCTGCGTCCAGTACACGGTGGCGATGTCGGAGTTAGGCGCAAGCAGCGTGTAGGTGTCGCCGTCGGTCGAGGCGTCGACGGCGACGGTCAGGGTCGCCTCCTTATCCTCACCGATGGTGGCGTTCTCGGAGTCGATGATGACCTGGTCGCCGGCATTGATGTTGCCGAGCGTGACCTTGTCAGAGTCGGCGAGCGAGGCCGTATAGGTTACCTCGAACTTGTTGGGGTCGTAGTCAACGGACGTAAAGATGACGGGACCCGTGACGTTCAGCAGCGTATAGGTGAGGGTTCCGTCGCCGTTCTCGGTGACGTCGGCGATCTCGACCGCGGATTCGTCCTCGTAGGAGACCCGCCACTTGGCGGTATCGTCGGCGGAGTCCTTGATGGTGAAGGATGCCTTGGAGGTTCCGGCCGTGGTCATAACGTAGCCGCTGGGGAGCTCGTCATCCGCGCCGTAGATGCGGTTCCCGTCATCGCTCACCGACACGGTATAGAAGCTGTTGTCGGCGATGAGCTGGGCGTTGGTGGTGTAGCGCGAGGTCTCGCAGAAGAACGACTGCGGCGTGGTGAAGGCCCCGTCGTTGCGGTTGGCCGGCAGGTAGTAGAGGTCGAGGCTCTTGTCATCAGAACCCTCGTGGATCCACTGGCGGCCCTTGGTAAAGATGTACCAGGAACTTGAGCCATCGCTGGTGACCAGCTGGGGCGAGACGTCGGCGTAGATCTGGTTGGAGCCGGAGTCGCAGTAACCAAAGACGAAGTTGCCCCAGTCCACGTTGCCGCCGGAGTAGTCCTTGTCGGCGCGCTTGAGCTCGTCTGCGGAGAAGCCAAATTGAGCGAGCGGCGTTTCAAGCACGGAGGCGGGGATGATCATGCGGTTGCCGCCGGCGCGGTAGGCGTACTTGGTGACGGTGATGGCCTCGAAGCCGGAATCGCTTGTGGAGTCGTAGACCTGGCCGTCCTTGCCCACGTACTTCCACTCGCCGTCGATGGCCACGCGCGGGTAGATCTTCACGGGATCGGCATCGGTGCCGTAGGCATCCGAGTCAGTATCGGAATCCGCCGAGTTATCCGCCACGGCGGTCGTGCCGTTCTCGTCGTCCAGGGCAACGGCTTCGTCGTCGGTGTCAGTGTCGGCGTCGGCAACCGTCACCGCGTCGTCGGCCGTCACGGTCTTCTCCGCGCTTGTCTCGGGAGCTTCGTCGATGGAATTCTCGACGACGGCAAAAACGGCAGAGTGACTAAACGCCGGGGATTCCTGCGCCACGTCCGCCGCGTCGGTTGCGCTTACCGGAGTGCTTGCCCAGCTCACAGCCGCAAAAAACGAGAGGGCCGCCACCGCAAGGATTGCTAGTCCCTGCCAATAACGGCTCACAAAAGAAGCGAATCTGTCCGCTTTTTTGCGACTCATGGATTGATCGCTTTTCGCGACCTCCCCCCGATAATTTTTATAGGTCGATGGCCTGGGCGCAGGCTCAAGGTCATTCGGCGATTTATGTATGTGCGGCCCTTGTGCGCCGTGTTGTGATTTTAGAACCAGTTTCAATTAATTTTGGTTCGAATTTTTGGCCCGCCATCGGGCGCGAGGGCATAAAAAATCGAATAAATGCCATAAAAGACCTGCTAGGGGGGTATGTATTTCCGACAAATGTCGCAATGTTAAAAGTACCCCCTCCGAAGTTTTTACGGCCAACGGCACGATCTTCCCTGTAAGCGGGGTTATCGCGGTGGGGACTTATCGGAAGCGAGAAGGACCTCGAAGGTCAAAACGCCCTACTGGCGGACCTGTTAGTACAACAACAAGGCGCTTCCCCGGTTTGATTCAGGCGATTTCTGAGCCGCAAAGCGGCGAAGCTGAGCCTGAAGCAAGCCGAGGAGGCGCCCCGTACGTTATTGGTCTAACCCGCTACTCGTTGTCGCCAGCGGTCATCTGGGTCGCGGAGAGGTTCGCGTCGGTCGCGCCGGCGGCGTCGGGCCACACCCAGCCGGTGAACTCGGGCACGTCGTAGCCCTCGTCGCACGCGAACTGGAAGGCCTCAAGACGGAAGTCCTCCCACTTCTGGATCTGGTCGGCGAACTTCTCGGCGTCGACAAGGCGCAGCGCGTCGGCGGCAAGCGCCCAGCGGTCCATGTTGTTGAGGCGCAGCATGTCGTACGGGGTGGTCGTGGAGCCCTTCTCCTCGTAGCCGTGGACGCGGAAGCTGTCGTGGCCGGGACGGCTCCAGATCAGGCGGCGGATAGTGCCGGCGTAGGCGTGGAACGCGAACAGCACGGGCTTATCGGCGCCAAACAGCTCGACGAAGCGCTCGTCGGAGATAGCCTGGTCGTTCTCGCAGACGTTCTGGATCTTGAGCAGGTCGACAACGTTCACGAAGGTCGCCTTGACGCCCAGGCCCTTGAGCATGTCGAGGGCGGCCAGCGCCTCGAGCGTGGGCACGTCGCCGCAGGTGGCGATCACGAGGTCAGCCTCGTCGACGGAAGCCGCGGAGCTGGCCCACTTCCACTCGGCGACGCCCTCGGCCAGCTCGGCCTTGGCCTCGTCGACGGTCAGGAAGGTCGGCGCCGGCTGCTTGCCGCAGAAGATGGCGTTCACGCAGTTGGTGGACTGGTAAGCGCGCTCGGCCACGGCCAGGGCCATGTTGGCGTCGCAGGGGTAGTAGGCGTTGACGACGTGGGTGTCGTTGGCCTTGTTGAGCAGGACGTCGATGAAGCCGGGGTCCTGGTGGGAGAAGCCGTTGTGGTCCTGGCGCCAGACGTGGCTGGAGAGCAGGATGTTGAGGCCGGCGATGGGGGCGCGCCAAGGGATCTCGCGCACGGTGGCCTCGAGCCACTTGCAGTGCTGGTTGACCATGGAGTCGACGACGTGGACGAAGGACTCGTAGGAGCTCCAGACGCCGTGGCGGCCGGTCAGGACGTAGGCCTCGAGGAAGCCCTCGCACTGGTGCTCGGAGAGCTGCTCGACGACCTTGCCGGACGGGACGAGAAGATCGTCGTTGTCGCCGTCGGCGTAGTAGCCGCCCTCCCACTGCTTGGCGGTGTACTTATAGGCGTCCTGCAGGCGGTTGGAGGCCGTCTCGTCGGGGCCGAAGATGCGGAAGTTGTCCATGTTGTTGTGCAGGACGTCGGCGGTGTAGGCGCCAAAGACGCGGGCAGCCTCGGTGGAGCCCCAGCCGTGGCCCTTCTGGGCAACCGGCACCTCGTGGGTGTGGATGTCGGGGAGAACCAGGTCGGTGCGGACCTTGCCGCCGTTGGCATTGGGGTTGGCGCCGATGCGCAGGTCGCCCTGGGGCATGAACGCGGTGACCTCGGGCTTGACCTGGCCGCCCTCGGTGAAGAGCTCCTCGGGCTTGTAGGACTTCAGCCAGTTGCGCAGCACGCGGAAGTGCTCGTGGGTGTCCTTGGCGGAAGCCAGCGGCACCTGGTGGGCACGCCAGGAGCCCTCGGTCTTCTTGCCGTCGATGTGCTTGGGGCAGGTCCAGCCCTTGGGGGTGCGGAAGACGATCATCGGGTAGACCGGGCGGGTCTCGTCGCCGGCCTCGGCGTGGGCCTTGATGTCGCAGATCTGGTCGAAGACCTCCTCGAGCAGGTCGGCGAAGCGGCGGTGGATCGAGGCGTGGGACTCGTTGTCGAAGCCCGCGACAAAGAAGTGCGGGTCATAGCCCATGCCCTCGAAGAACTCGGTGAGCTCCTCGTCGGAGACGCGCGCCAGGATGGTGGGGTTGGCGATCTTGTAGCCGTTGAGGTGCAGGATCGGCAGCACGATGCCGTCGGTCTTGGGGTTCACGAGCTTGTTGGACTGCCAAGAGGTGGCAAGCGGGCCGGTCTCGGCCTCGCCGTCGCCCACGACGGCCACGCACAGCAGGCTGGGGTTGTCCATGACGGCGCCGTAGGCGTGGGACAGGGTGTAGCCCAGCTCGCCGCCCTCGTGGATGGAGCCGGGGGTCTCGGGCGCGAAGTGGCTGGGGATGCCGCCGGGGTAGGAGAACTGGCGGAAGAACTTCTGCAGGCCGGCCTCGTCATCGGTGATGTCGGGACGGATCTCGCGGTAGGTGCCGTCGAGCAGGGACTGCGCGGTGCCGGCAGGTCCGCCGTGGCCGGGGCCCATCAGGAAGACGGCGTTCTGCTGGTGATCGGCGATAAGGCGGTTGACGTGGCCGAACAGGAAGTTCACGCCCGGGGTGGTGCCCCAGTGGCCAACCAGGCGGTGCTTGACGTCGGCGCGGCCGAAGTCGCGCTTCTCGCCGGTCTTCTCGTCAACGAAGTCCTTCTTCATCAGCGGGTTGGAGCGAAGGTAGATCTGGCCGACGGAGAGGTAGTTGGCGGCGCGCCAATACTTGTCGACGCCCTCGAGCTCGGCCGAGTCCACCAGGTGGTCGAGCTTCTGCCACGGGGTTCCGATGACGGGCTGTGCCATGCGATTCCTCCTAATTCCTGCCGCGGCGGCCGCGGCGTTTTGGCGGCGCCCGCGGTTTTGTCTGGCGGGCAGCCTTCCTACTCACGGCTTGGAGTATAGAGGGGTAAAACGTTTTACCCTCACGAAAATTTGAGAAAATTTTGGAAGCAGGCGGCGAGAAGCCCTAGCGCGCCGGCAGCCGGCGGACGCTCGCCTTGACGACCAGCCGCGGCGTGAGGACGCGCGTGACCGTCTCGCCCGCCACGGCCTTGCCCTCCCCCAGGCGGGCCATCATGATCTCGATGGCCCCGCTCGCCAGCTCGGCGACGTTCTGCTCGATCGAGGTCAGGGCCGGCTCGAACAAAGAGTCGGCCGCCGAGTTGTCGTAGCTCACCACCGAGTAGTCGCGCGGCACCCGCAGGTTCTCCTCGTACAGGCGCTTGAGCAGGCCCAACGCGATGTTGTCGGAGCTTGCGAAGACGGCCGTGGCGTCGCTGGCGAGAAGGGCGCGGGCGGCCTCGTGGGCGTCGGCGATGTAGTAGGCGCTCTTGAAGATGAGGGTCGGGTCGACCTCGAGGCCCTTCTCGGCCAAGGCCTGGGCATAGCCCGCAAGGCGCGCCTGGCCCGTGCCCGACTCGGTGTTGACCAGGCAGGCCACGCGGCGGTGCCCGTAGGACAGCAGGTAGCGCGTGGCCAGGTAGCCGCCCTGCTGGTTGTCGAAGCCTATGCGGTCGCAGTCAAAGCCCGGGATCACGCGGTCTACCAGCAAAAACGGCACCGGCAGGGTTTTTAGGACGCTGAGAAGCCCCTCGCAGGGCGGCTCGCTTGCCACCACGAGGAAGATCCCGTCTACGCCCCGGTTGATGAGCTGGCGCACGAGCTCCAGGTCGTTCTCGGAGCGGTCGTCGGAGTTGGTGATGAAAAGGGCATACCCCGCCGCGCGGCAACGAATCTCCAGCTCACGGGCCAGCGACGAGAAGAACGGGCTCACGATGTTGGGAACGATGAGCCCCAGCGTCTGGGAGTGCTGCATGACGAGGCTTCGCGCGATCTGGTTGGGGACGTAGCCCTTCTTGCGCGCGACGTCGCGGATGAGCTTGCGTTTCTCGGCCGAGATCTTGTTGGGACGGTCGTTCAAGACCAAAGACACCGCGGTAGGCGACAGGCCCACCTCGCGCGCGATCTCCTTGAGCGTGACTTTTCCCACCGTGCGGCCCTCTCGCTTTCCCGCGCGACCTTCTCGCCTACCTGCGGCGCATTTAACGCCAGCCCCGCGGCCCTCTCGCGGTTTGTTTTCCGTTGTGTCACCGTCTGCGGAGGCGCGGCGCACAACCCTATAATAGGGCACACCAACGACGCGCCGGCGATCGCGGCGCACCCCAAGCCAAAGAAAGGGCCCGCCGTGGATATCACGCCCCAAGAAGTGGCCGAGACTCTGTCGATGGTCTCGGAGCAAAACCTCGACCTGCGCACCATCACCATGGGAATCAGCCTGGCCGGTTGCGCCGACGAGGACATGGGCCGCATGTGCGACAAGGTCTACGACAAGATCACGCACACCGCCGAGCACCTGGTAGAGACCGCGAACGACCTCGAGTCCGAGTACGGCATCCCCATCGCCAACAAGCGCGTGAGCGTGACCCCGGTGGCCCAGATCGCCGCCGGCTGCGCCGACGAGGACCTCTCCCCCATCGCGCACGCCATGGACCGCGCGGCCGAGACCCTGGGCATCGACTTCATGGGCGGCTTCTCGGCCCTGGTGCAGAAGGGTATCGGCGCCACGGACCGCAAGCTCATCGCCAGCGTGCCCGAGGCCCTGGCCACGACCGAGCGCGTGTGCTCGTCCCTGAACATCGCGTCCACCCGCGCGGGCATCAACATGGACGCCGTGCTTCTCAGTGCCCAGACCATCCAGGAGTGCGCGCGCCGCACCGTCGACATCGACTGCTACGGCGCGGCCAAGTTCGTGGTCTTTGCCAACATGGTCGAGGACTCGCCGTTCATGGCGGGCGCCGTCCACGGCACCGGCGAGGCCGACGCGGTCATCAACGTGGGCGTTTCCGGCCCCGGCGTCATGGCCGCGGCCTTGAGCGAGCTTCCCGCCTCGGCAAACCTCATGGAGGTGGCCGAGAAGATCAAGCAGACCGCCTTCAAGATCACGCGCGCGGGCGAGCTGATGAGCCGCGAGGCGTCGCGCCGCCTGGGCGTGGAGAAGGGCATCGTCGACCTGTCGCTGGCGCCCACCCCCGCGGCTGGCGACTCAGTGGCCAAGATCCTGGAGATCATCGGCGTCGGCGAGTGCGGTGGCCCCGGTACCACGGCCGCGCTGGCCCTGCTCAACGACTGCGTCAAGAAGGGCGGCGTCATGGCGAGCTCGAGCGTGGGCGGCTTGTCCGGCGCGTTCATCCCCGTGTCCGAGGACGCCGGAATGATCCAGGCGGCCGTCGACGGGGCGCTCTCCATCGAGAAGCTCGAGGCCATGACCTGCGTGTGCTCGGTGGGCCTGGACATGATCGCCGTGCCGGGCGACACCACGGTGGAGGCCATCGCCGGCATCATCGCCGACGAGATGGCCATCGGCGTCATCAACACCAAGACCACGGCCGTGCGCCTGATCCCGGCCATCGGCAAGGGCGAGGGCGAGATGCTCGAGTTCGGCGGCCTGTTTGGGTCGGCGCCGGTCATGCCGGTCAACCGCCACGCCGGCACGGTCTTCGCGCACCGCGGCGGCAGATTCCCGGCCCCGTTGAACTCGCTGAAGAACTAGGGCGCGCGGCGCGGGTTTCTCGGCAAAGAGACGTTACGAATTGCCTACCTCTTTTGGGGTAGGCAATTTTATTAACCAGTTGTGTTTGCCCAGTTGGCGGCATTTCTCGGCGAGAAGACCGGCTGGTTACCTACCGCTAGGGAGGTAGGTGATTCTGTGCGACCGCGGGGGTCGTCGGATCACGCCCGGACGTGGACCGGGACGGCGCCGGTCGAGACGCCCGGCCCGAACAGGGCGGCTCCCAGGCCCAAGCCGTAGCGGGTCGCCCTCAAGAGACGTCGATGCAGCCCGAAGCCCTTTTCCGGCGAGAAGACCCCCTCGGCCTGGCGCGGGATCACGTCCGCCACCAGCGAGATGGTCTTTCTCAGTTGGACGTAATCCGTCATGGCGTCGAGGTCGATCGTCACGATCTGCCAGCCCATGTGCTGCAGGGCCTCACGGCGCCGCCGGTCGCGCGCCGGGTCGGCATGGAACTCGCTGCTGTCGTACTCGAAGCCCAGCCGCAGGTCAGGATAGGCAACGTCGACATAGCAGCAGGCCGTGCCCGTGATCTGGGACGCCGCCGCGTCCAGCCCGACCTCGCAGTTGAGCTGCGGCGGCGCGAAACCAAAGCCGCCCTCGGCCGCCGGCAGGAACAGCTCACACGAGACGACCGTCTCCATGGGAGAACGGGACCCGTCGCGGACCAGCGAGAGCGCCTGCTGCGCCGGGGCCCGCCCGTAGAAGCTGCCGCAGAGGTCCATGAACAGCTCGATCGTCTCAACGGTGGTCAGCGGCGGGCGCTCGTAGAAGCCCGAGACCATGCGCGAGAAGTGCGAGTAGCAGCCGCAGAGCTCGTGGCCCAAGACCGCCGCGCCTACCGGCGAAACCTTGCGTGACATTTGAACGAAGACCAGGTCAGGGCCACAGACCAGAAGATCAGGTCCCAGGCGCAGAAGGCTTTCGGCGGGCAGCTCGTCGACGACGGTCGAGTGAAGGGTCACCCCGGCCGCGCGGCTCTGCCGGTGGCCCTTCTCGGCTAGGACATGGACGGCGGCGGGCGAGATCCCGTAGTGCGTGGCCATGGCGAGAAGATCTTTTGCCTTGGGGACCTCAAACGTCGAGGCGCGGACGGTCTTCTCGACCGGAACCAGCAGCCCTGCCTGCGGCGGAATGGCCCGCAGGACCTCCAGCGCGGTGTTGTGGCTCAAGACGACGGGCACGCGGCCTCCCCTCCAACCGGCAGACAGATTGGAGGGGATTTTACCCACCTCAAGGGAGGTAGGTAACTGGCGAGAAGTGCCGGTCTTCTCGCCGCTAGAGGGTCTTGGCGATGGCCACGAGGATC
>CAVDTK010000087.1:0-9391 GCA_963611755.1 Oscillibacter sp. ER4 | reverse complement strand
CGCCTACGACGCCGCAAACCTCATGGACGCGCGGACCAACATCGAGTACGGCTGCGCCTACCTGGGCTATCTGCAGAAGAACCTCTCCTCGACCGAGGAGATCGTGGCCGCCTACAACGCCGGCATCGGCACCGTGAAGTCGTGGATCGCCGAGGGAAGCTCGGTGCCCAACGACATCAGCTACGCCGAGACCCGCATCTACCTGGAGAAAGTCCTGGTCGCCTACGACGGATACGCCGCGGCCTACCCTTCGGGGATCGGCGGCGTGAGCGACCGGTAGACGTCGAGCAGGGCGTCGTCGTGCTCGGCCTCGAGCGCGATCCCCACGAGCGGCCGCGCTATCGAGAAGATCTGGGCCTCGGTGCAGGCCTTCGCGGCGGCAAGCGCGCGTTTGCGAAGCTCTTTGGGCTGGCCGAAGGGGATATTGACCGACGAGAGGACGTGGTGGACGTCCTTCTCGGTCTCAAGCTCGCGGACGCCGTCACCCGAGCGCAAAAGCTCCGCCAGCTCGACCGCCGCTTGGCGGGCAAGTCCGCGGTAGAGGGCGATCGCGCGCTGGTAGCAGGCGCCGGCGACCTGCTTGCGGCCCAGGCGCCACTGCATGAAGGCCAGCCGATAGAAGCACAGCGCCATGTCGCGAACGGAGCATGCCTGCTCGATGGTGGCGCACAAGAGCTCGCTGGCCTCGTAGAGCCTGGATGCGTTTTCGAGGCAGCGCACCTTGGTGAGGGCGGCGTCGGCGGTCATAGGGGCCACACGCAGGGCCTCGTTCGCGAAGGCCAGGCCTTCCTCGGGGCGGTTGAGGGCGCAGAGGATCCGCGCGGCCTGGACATTGGCGCCGTAGTACTCATCAGGCACCAGGCTCACGCGGCGGTCTCCATCGGCGCGCACGCGGTTGTAGCGCAGGCGCTCGCCCACCGAGTTGAAGTAGCGGTAGACGTTGTCCGAGTCGTCCAGGTAGGCGCCGGTTGCGGCCACGGGATCCAGGGCATCGGTCAGGCGAGCCAGGGTATCCTCGAGCTCTTGCGGCGAGAAGCCCTCGTCGGCCTCGTCCTTCTCCTGTTCGAGCGCGGCCGCATAGGCGACGGCGCGCGCCAGATCGCTGCCGTCGACGAAGAGCTTCGCGAGGCTTTCCTTGTCGTCGGCGTCGACGGTGCCGTTGACCAGGGCGTCGATGGCGCGCGAGCAGGCGGCGGCCACGCTCACGTCGCGGGTCTCGCCGCGCATCTCCACCAGGCGAGCCACGGACTGGCGCGTGGTGAGCCCCAGGTTGGGCGCCATCTCGTTCCACGCGGCCACGCGCACGGCCTTCTCGTTGATGCCCAGCTCAAAGTAGGTGCGGGCGTAGCAGGCCTGTGCCAGGGCGGGCGGGCACACGCCGGGGTTTATCTCCACGGCATCCCAGCGAAAGGCGGGGTTCACCAGCTCGTCCACGCGCTGGGCAAAGGGGGTGACGGGCTCCAGCCAGCCCTGCGAGTCGTTCTGGAAGCGCACACCCAAGGTCACGGGAAGCTCGCCTGCGGCCAGGTGGTTTGTCTCGGCGAGCAGTGCCTTAAGGCCGGGGAGCGCCATGTCGAGCGACAGCAGGGGATAGCCGGTCTGGGCCTCACGCCCGTTCACGACCACGCGGTTAAGGCCGTCCACGCAGCGGTAAGCGGCCTGGGCCGCGGCAAGGCATAGGCGCAGGGCGTATGACCTTGCGCAAACGAGGGGCTGGTCGGGGCCGACAAGGGAGGCGACCCGCAAAGCGGCGGGGCGCATGAGCTCGACGTCGATCACGGCGGCGTGCGCGTCGATCTCAAGCTGGAAGTCGCAGCTCACGCGCGAGGGGGCCGCAAGGTCTTCCAGATAGTTGGCCAGCTGCAGCCGCGACTCCCACTCGCTTGAGCTGGGGTCAATGAGCGCATGGCGGTCGTTTGCCGAGAAGCCTGGGACGCGCATGAAGGCGGCGCCGACCTGGGCGGCCGTATCGCAATCGGCCGCGTGGCGGGTGAGGTCGTCGCAGAGGTTGAGGGTGACCTCGAGGGCCATCGCGCGGTCATAGGCGTCGCGGTCGTCCTTGTCGGCCAGGCTCACCCACCAGCGGCCGTTGCGGCGCAGCTTGTTGAGGTGAAGACCCTCGATCTTGTCGCCCTCAAGCGCTCCCGCGGCGCGAAACAGCGGGGACACGCGGTCGTGGTATGAGCCGCTGGCGTGCCCCACGTAGTCGCGCAACGAGGCGAGGGGGTCTTGGCTGTTGAGGAGCAGGTCCTCGAACTCGCGGGCCTCGCTGACCGTGGGATCTTCTTTGGCGGGCAGGGGAATGTCGCAGGTTTTCTCGGCATCTACCTGCGGTTTATTTGATGGCTGAGCAGCCTTTGCGTTGTCTGTGAGCTGCGTTGGCGGCACAGGAGCGCCCTCGCCCTTCCCCTTCTTCTTAAGAAGGCCCGAGAAGAGCTTGGCCCAGGGGCCGCGCGCGGTATCGCTGTTGGTGTTGTTGGTGCTGTCCGTCATCGCATTTCCTCATAGCTTCGTTGGCCTTTGATTCTAGCGCACGGCCGCGCCGCGGCTTTGAGGGGGCTGGCGAAAGGCGCGATAAAAAACGTGAACGAACAACTGTTTGTTTTACTCAAAATAGGGTACACTTGTTTCATTGACTCACGGCAGGGGAGAGGGGCATGGCATGACCGCGGATCCATCGCAGCAAAACACCCGCTTCGGCGCGCAGCTTCAGCGTTTTGGCGTCAAGGGCGGCGGGGAGCCGCTGAAGGTCGTCTCGCCGTATGAGCCGGCCGGAGACCAGCCCCAAGCCATAGAGAAGCTCGCCCGCGGGGTGGAGGAGGGCTTGCGCTACCAGACGCTTTTGGGCGTCACGGGCTCCGGCAAGACCTTCACCATGGCAAAGACCATCGAGGCCTTGAACCGCCCCACCTTGATCCTTGAGCCCAACAAGACGCTGGCCGCGCAGGTCGCGTCCGAGATGAAGGAGATCTTTCCCAACAACGCGGTGGTCTACTTCGTCTCGTACTACGACTACTACCAGCCCGAGGCCTACGTGCCGCAAACCGACACCTACATCGAGAAGGACTCTTCGATAAACGAGGAGGTAGAGAAGCTGCGCCACCAGGCAACGTCGAGCCTTTTGTCCCGGCGCGACGTCATCGTGGTGGCCTCGGTCTCATGTATCTACGGTATCGGCAGCCCGCAGGACTACGCGGGCCTTGCCCCCAATGTGAGCAAAGACGAGCCGCTGGAGAGAGACGACCTTATCCGCTCGCTTATCGATATCCAGTACGACAGGAACGACTACGACCTGGCCCGCGGCATGTTCCGTGTGCGCGGAGACACCGTGGACGTGTTCCCGCCCTATGCCGAGAACCCGCTGCGCATCAGCTTCTTCGGCGACGAGGTGGAGCTTATCGCCGAGTTCGACGGCGTGACGGGCGAGATCCTTCGCGAGTTCGACGCCATCCCCATCTGGCCGGCGTCCCACTACGTGACCGAGCGTCCCAAGGTCACGCGCGCGCTCCATACCATCAGCGAGGAGCTTGAGGCCCGTGTGGCGGAACTTAAGGCCAACGATATGCTGCTCGAGGCCCAGCGCCTGGCGCAGCGCACGAGCTATGACCTCGAGATGCTCGAGACCATGGGATTTTGCACGGGCATCGAGAACTACTCGCGCCACCTGGACGGCCGCGCCCCCGGCGAGCCGCCGTTCACCTTGATCGACTACTTCCCGCAGGACATGCTCTGCATCATCGACGAGTCCCACGTCACGGTGCCGCAGATCCGCGGCATGCATGAAGGTGACCGCTCAAGAAAGATCACCCTGGTAGAGCATGGTTTTCGCCTGCCGTCGGCACTTGATAACCGCCCGCTTCGCTTTGACGAGTTCGAGGCGCGCGTGCCGCAGTTCATCTACGTCTCGGCAACGCCGGGAGACTACGAAGAGACGGTGAGCCAGCAAAGCGTCGAGCAGATCATCAGGCCCACCGGGCTTCTCGACCCCATGGTCGACGTGCGGCCGGTCCACGGCCAGATCGACGACCTGCTGTCAGAGATCAAGGAGCGCGTTGCCAAGAAGGAGCGCGTGCTGGTCACGACCTTGACCAAGCGTATGGCCGAGGATTTAACGGACCACCTGCTTGACGAGGGGATCCGCGTCAACTACATGCACTCGGATACCGCCACGCTCGACCGCGTGGAGATCATCCGGGACCTGCGTCGCGGCAAGATCGATGTGCTGGTGGGCATCAACCTACTGCGCGAGGGCCTGGATATCCCCGAGGTGTCTCTTGTGGCCATTCTCGACGCCGACAAAGAGGGCTTCTTGCGTAACCGTCGCTCGCTCATCCAGACCATGGGCCGTGCGGCGAGAAACGCCCAGGGTCAGGTGGTTATGTATGCCGACACCGTGACAGATTCCATGCGCCAGGCCATCGACGAGACCCTGCGCCGACGCGAGATCCAGCAGGCCTATAACGCCGAGCACGGCATCGTGCCCAAGACGGTGCATAAGTCCATCACCGACATCGCGAGCTTCATCTCCGAGGCGGATGCCAACGTGGGTAAGAGAAAGCGCAAAGACGGTGCCTTCTATACCGCCTCTGGCGAGGGGGCAGACGAGCAAGGCGCTCCCGAGGAGCGTCACGGCGCGTTCGACTTGGCAGACCTTACAAAGGCCGAGCTTTCTGAGGTGGCGGCAGGTCTTGAGGAGGAGATGCGCCGGGCCTCGGAGGACATGGACTTCGAGCGCGCGGCCAAGGCTCGCGACCAGCTGGTAGAGGTCACGGCGATGCTTGAAGGGGCGTCTGCCGACGACGTTATGGCGCGTCTCAAAGTCGGCGCGCGAAAGGGGAGTGCCCACGCCACCAGAAGGCGCTGGAAACCTAAGGGATAAGACGGCTCCGCGTCATGCGCAAAGGGCCCTAATCGGGCCCTATTTATACTTTGTTATACTTTGTTATACTTTGTTATACTTCGCATGGAGTTGAGCATTTATGCAGGTAAACCC
This sequence comes from Oscillibacter sp. ER4, assembly GCA_963611755.1. GTDB lineage: Bacteria > Actinomycetota > Coriobacteriia > Coriobacteriales > Atopobiaceae > Paratractidigestivibacter. Next base: position 4,398 of record CAVDTK010000087.1, on the reverse strand, counting down.
CTTTAAACCAACGGCTGGAAAAACGCCTCCCGCGATCATCGGCCGCGATGAGGTCATCGACGAATTCAGCGAAGGTATCGAGAACGGAGCCGGTGCCCCGAGCCGTCTCATGCGGATCTCTGGCGTAAGGGGCACCGGCAAGACCGTGCTTCTGAGCGAGGTCGGCAAGATCGCCCAGGATCAGGGCTGGCTTCTTATCAAAGAGGTCGCGACCGATGGGCTGTGCCAGCGAATCCTCAATAGCCTGCTCCCAGCGTTCAAGGTGACTTCCGCCGAGGTGTCGCCCTCGCTTATGGGGGCCTCTCTCGGCACGGTGAAGCTGGAGCACGTTGGACCCACTCTGTATCAAGCGCTTGCCCGTGCGATACGTGAGAACGGCCACGGCCTGATCATCACGCTCGATGAGGTACAGGATGCCGCGATTGATGAGGTGCGTGTCTTGTCTATCGCGATCCAGCGGCTGATAGGGGATGACCTCGACGTAGCCTTCGTGTTCGCTGGGCTTCCCTCGATGATCAACGACATTATCAGCGGCAAGACCCTTACGTTTCTTCGGCGGGCTGTGCCCTTTGAGCTCAAGGCCGTAGAGCTTGGCGAGGTTGCGGCTTCACTTTCGCAGACGATTCGGGATACAGGCATCGACATCACCGATGACCTTGCTGGTCAGTTGGCCGACGCAACGCAGGGTTATCCTTTCATGATTCAGTTAATCGGCTATCAGGTTTGGCAGAGGGCCCGGCGCAGCTCGAGCAACGTTGTGGACGAGAAGATCGTCGCGGACGGTATCCGTGCGGCGCGCGAAAGGTTCGACGCCGCGGTTATTGAGCCGGCTCTCCAGAGGGTGAGCCCTGCAGGCATCGAGTATCTTCTCGCCATGGCAGCCGAGGGACCCGGCCTCATACAATCTGGCAACGTTTTGCGGAGTCTTCAGAAAAACTCACGACAGGTCAGCGTGCTCAGGTCTCGGCTGCTCAAAGACTCCCTCATCGAGGCGCCCGGCTATGGAAAGTTGAGGTTCGCCATTCCGTACATGGAGGATTACCTCAATGTGCACCGCGACGAGCTTGAGTCGTATCTGGCCCAGTAGGGCGACAAGAGCTGCTGAAGAGAGGGAGGCGGCATTATGCCGCAGGTGCAAGAGAACATCATCGATTACTTGAAGCGCGAGTTCCGCTGCTTTGACGAGGCGCCTATTACGGACGTCGACAGCCTTGTGCTCGCTTGTCTTTCCTACTTCCGGCTGCCGGAAGAGGCGAAGGAGGCTCGCGCTTGGCGTGGCGTGCCGCTTCATGAGATCTTCCGCGCCGACTGGTTTGACCGGATGACGGAAGGTCTTTGGGATCCCGAGGGCCTGGTCTCGCTGCTCACCGCCGTTGTGGCTTCCCCGCGTTTTCGCGGGATTCATCTTTCCAGCTATGTGAGCGAGACGAGCGAAGAGCAGGAGAAGCAGTTCGCCGCCTGCGCTCTGCGCCTGCCCACAGGCGACGTCTATGTGAGTTTCCGCGGGACGGACAACTCGCTTGTTGGTTGGAAGGAAGACTTCAACATGGCCTTCGAGACGGGCGTGCCCTCGCAGCGCCGCGCCGCCCAGTACCTGGAGCGCGTTGCCCGCAGAGCCAAGGGCCGCATCTATATGGGCGGCCACTCCAAGGGCGGAAACCTCGCCGTCTACGCGGCGTCCCACTGCAAGCCCGCGACCTTCGATCGCATAGAACGCGTCTTCTCGCATGACGGCCCCGGCTTCATGGGGGAGACCTTGGCCTCCTCGGACTTCACCGAGCGCTGCTTCAAGGTGAGCAAGACCGTGCCGGAGTCCTCGCTTATCGGCATGATGTTCGAGCATCAGGAAGACCATGCGGTCGTGCGCTCAACGAGCGTGGGCGCGCTTCAGCACGACCCCTTTAGCTGGGTGGTCGAGGGCGACTCGTTTGCCCAGGCAGATGGCCTTTCCAAGAGCGCCGGCTACTTTGACGAGAGCATCAACCAGTGGGTCTGCTCCATGAGCCGCGAGGAGCGCGCGGGTTTTGTCAACACGCTCTTCTCGGTGCTGTATGCGGGCGGGCAAGAGACTCTGGCCGGGCTCAAGGGTAACCTGCCCGAGACCTTGCCGGCCATGCTCTCGCAGCTCGCGGGCCTGGACGAGGAACAACGCGGTTACCTGCTGCGAGCGGTCGCGGGGCTTCTGCGCGCCTTTGCCCCCGAGGTCGAGCTGCCGTCTTTGGCTCTTCGCCTTGCCGGTGTCGAGGCGACCCCGCCTGCAGGCGAGCAGAACGAGGAATCGGGAGTGTGACGTTTGCGTGGCTTTGCCGTAGGCCCCCGCAGACGCGACCGCTCGTCTGCTGCCTCGGCAAACCGCGGGCGGCACACGCTATTCTAGTGAACGATTACCTGACATGACGTTTTATGCCCGGCGACTGCCTGCCGGGCTCTATAAGCAATAAGGACCTCACATGAGCAGCTCTCGCGTGACCATGAAAGACATCGCCGCCAAGGTCGGCGTCTCGGTGAATACCGTCCACAAGGTCATCTCCAACAAGCCCGGCGTCTCGGACGCGGTCCGCGCCCAGATCCTGGCCTGTGCCGAGGAGCTTGGCTATCACCGCAACGAGAGCGCCTCGATCCTTCGCCGCAAGGACATCCGCGTCGTGGTCATGATGCCGTCCACGGCCCAAGAGGGCAGTTTCTACTACGCCTACCTGTGGCGTGGCATCGAGCTCTATGCCGCCGAGTCCCGTGACCATGGCTTGGTCTTCGAGTACCGCCCCTATGAGGTCGGCCACTACGCAGAGGCCCTGGCTACCTTTTCCACCGAGTGCGAGGCCGCCGCAGAAGGCGGCCGCCCCGACGGCCTTATCGCCTATGCGCCGGTGGAGCCCGGCACCACGCAGGCGCTGACCAAGCTTGCCGAGAAGGGCGTCACGCTTGTCCTCGTCGACGGCGACAGGCCCCACACGGGTCGCCTCTGCGCGACCGTGGCCGCCTACGCCGAGGCCGGAAACCTCATGGCCGAGCAGGCCGCGAACCTCTTGCCCGGCGTCAAGGGCGCAAAGAAAGTGCTGCTCTTGGCCGGTGACCCCCATACCGACTCCCACGCCGACGTAGCGCGCGCCTTCCACGCCTACTTCGATGGGCTGGGCCTGGACTACGCGGTGCTCGACCTTTATGGCGCTCACACCGATATGGACGAGCTGCGCTGCAAGCTCGCGGCCCTTCTTGCCGCCCCCGATGCGCCGGGCCTTGTGTGCAGCGTCTTTGCCGTAGGCTCGGAGGTCGCGGCCGACACCCTGCTTGAGCTGGGGCGCGCCGGAGAGGTGACCGTGATCGCGAGCGACCTCTTCCCGGAAAACGTCATCGCCATGCGCCGCGGCATCTTCACCAACATCGTCTACAAGGACCCCGTGGGCATCGCCTACCGCGGTGCCCAGGCCCTCGGCGACTACCTGCTCAAAGGTGAGGTGCCGGCACAGGCGGTGCAGCGCGGCTCGGTCGAGCTTGTCTTCCGCAGCAACCTCGACCAGTACTGCCGCTTGGCCGGCGTGGAAGCGTAACCGCCCAAGCGCTTTCGTCCTTCTCGCAGGGCCGTCGCACCCTGCGTTGCTCCGCACAACCTAATCCGCGCCGCCTAAGACGGCCCGTCTTAACAATTCCTTCACGCGAGGAACCCGCCAACGGTGTGATTCTCGCGCTGAGTGAACGTTTATCTAATTCACAGGTGAACGTTCACCTACAACACTGCTACAATCGCCGTGAACCTAAAACGCGATAAACGATGCGCCTGCGGGCGCGGGGAGGAAAGCGCGATGAAGAACTTTATGGACGACAAGGACTTTCTGCTGAGCACCGCCACCGGCGAGAAGCTCTTCCACGACTTCGCGGAGGGCATGCCCATCGTCGACTACCACTGCCACATCTCTCCGCAGGAGATCTTCGAGAACAAGTCCTTCAAGTCCATCACCGAGGTCTGGCTCGGCGGCGACCACTACAAGTGGCGCCTCATGCGCGCCAACGGCGTGGACGAGCGCTACATCACCGGCGACGCCGACGACCGCGAGAAGTTCCAGAAGTGGGCCGAGACCCTGGGCCGTTGCGTGGGCAACCCCGTTTTCGAGTGGAGCCACCTCGAGCTCAAGCGCTTCTTTGGCTATGAGGGCGTCCTCAACGGCCAGACCGCCCAGGAGGTCTGGGACCTGGCTAACGCCAAGCTCGCCACCCCCGAGTTCAGCTGCCGCGAGCTCATCAAGCGCTCGAACGTCCGCATGATCTGCACCACCGACGACCCCGCTGACTCCTTCGAGTGGCACCAGAAGATCGCCGCAGACGACAGCTTTGACGTGAAGGTCGTTCCGGCCATGCGCCCCGACGCCGCCCTTCGCATCGAGCGCGGCCAGGAGTTCGCCG
>CAVDTK010000086.1:0-9414 GCA_963611755.1 Oscillibacter sp. ER4 | reverse complement strand
TCTTGAAGTACCAGATGTGGCTCACGGGAGCGGCGAGCTCGATGTGGCCCATGCGGTCACGGCGGACCTTGGCCGTGGTGACCTCAACGCCGCAGCGCTCGCAGACGATGCCGCGGAAGCGGATGCCCTTGTACTTGCCGCAGGAGCACTCCCAGTCCTTGACCGGTCCGAAGATCTTCTCGCAGAAAAGGCCGTCCTTCTCGGGCTTCAAGGTACGGTAGTTGATGGTCTCGGGCTTCTTAACCTCGCCCTTGGACCAGCTGCGGATCTCGTCGGCAGAGGCCAGCGAGACCTTGATTGCATCGAAGTCAGTGGTATCGAAGTCTGCCACAGTTACTCCTTATCGCTGTCAGCGGCGCCGGCGAGGACGGAATCGTCCTGGGCAGCTGCGTTGGTAAGTCCGCCGATAAGCTCATCGGCGTCGGTCATGCCGGCAAAGACGTCCACGGCGTCCGCGGCGTTGGCAGCCTGCTCTTTCTGGGCGCGCTCGGCACGCTTCTTGTAAGAGATGGGCTCGATGTTGAGCGCCAGGGAACGGATCTCCTTGACGAGAACCTTGAAGGACTCGGGGATACCCGCGGTGGGGACGTTCTCGCCCTTGACGATGGACTCGTAGGTCTTGACACGGCCGTTGGTGTCGTCGGACTTGACGGTGAGGATCTCCTGCAAGACGTTGGCAGCGCCATACGCGTACAGGGCCCAAACTTCCATCTCGCCGAAACGCTGGCCGCCGAACTGGGCCTTGCCGCCCAGAGGCTGCTGAGTAACCAGGGAGTAAGGGCCGGTGGAACGCGCGTGGATCTTGTCGTCGACCATGTGGCCGAGCTTCAGGATGTAGGACACGCCCACGGTGATCTTGCTCTTGAAGGGCTCGCCGGTGCGGCCGTCGTAGAGGGTGGTCTTGCCCAACTCGTTGAGCTGCGGGACAAAGTCCTCGCGCATGTGCTCGCCGTAGACCTGGGCGGCCTTGTTCATCATGTTGATGTTGGTGCGGCGCTGGACCTCGGCGACCTCGACGTCGGTGGCGCCGTCAAGGACGGGCGTGGCGACGTTGATCGGGCCGGGGACGTAGCGCTTGGAGTCGGCGGACTCGTCGTCCCAGCCGTGCGCGGCGGCCCAGCCGAGGTGGCACTCGAGCAGCTGGCCGACGTTCATACGGGAGGGGACGCCCAGCGGGTCGAGAAGGACATCGACGGGGGTACCGTCGGCCATGTACGGCATGTCCTCGACGGGCAAGACGTTGCAGACGACGCCCTTGTTGCCGTGGCGACCGGCGATCTTGTCGCCCTGCTGGATCTTGCGGCGCTGAGCAACGAAGACACGGACAAGCTCGTTGACTCCGGGAGGCAGGTCGTCGCCGGCCTCGCGGCTGAAGCGCACCACGTCGACGACGCGGCCGTAAGAGCCGTGGGGCATCTTGAGGGAGGTGTCGCGCACGTCGTGGGCCTTGGCGCCAAAGATGGCGCGCAGCAGGCGCTCCTCGGCGGTAAGCGCGGTCTCGCCCTTAGGGGTGACCTTGCCGACCAGGATGTCGCCAGGGCCGACCTCGGCGCCGATGCGGATGATGCCGTCCTCATCGAGGTTGGCCAGCATGTCCTCGGACATGTTGGGGACCTCGCGGGTGATCTCCTCGGGGCCAAGCTTGGTGTCGCGGGCGTCGATCTCGTGACGAGAGATGTTGACGGAGGTCAGAAGGTCGTTCTGGACCACGCGCTCCGAGACGATGATGCCGTCCTCGTAGTTGAAGCCCTCCCACGGCATGTAGGCCACGGTGAGGTTGGCGCCCAGGGCCAGCTCAGAGTGGTCGATGGAGGTGCCGTCAGCCAGGGGCTGGCCCTTCACGACCTTCTCGCCTGCGACCACGATAGGACGGTGGTTGATGCAGGTGGACTGGTTGGAGCGCTGGTACTTGGGCAGGTCATAGGTCTGCGAGCCGCGCTCGTCGGAGTAGACGGTGACGTGGGCGGCGTCGACCTTGGTCACGACGCCGTCGAACTCGGCGCAGATAAGCTCGCCGGAGTCCAGGGCCGCACGGCTCTCCATGCCGGTGCCCACGAAGGGGGCGTGCGGACGGATCAGGGGCACGGCCTGACGCTGCATGTTAGCGCCCATGAGGGTACGCTTAGCGTCGTCGTGCTCGAGGAACGGGATGAGGTTTGCGGCGACGGACAGCAGCTGACGGGGGCTGACGTCCATGTAGTCGACGTCCTCGACCGGGACCTGCGCCGGGGCGCCGAAGGAGCCGTCGAAGTCGCGGGTACGGGCAATGACGCGCTCGGGGTTGTAGAGGTTGCCGTGGGAGTCGGTGGCCACGAACTCGCCGGTCTTCTCGTCGAACGGGGTGTTCGCCGGGGCGATGTTGTGGGTCTCCTCCTCGTCTGCGGTCATCCAGTCGATCTTATCGGTGACCTTGCCGTTCTCGACGCGACGATACGGGGCCTCGATGAAGCCGTAGTCGTTGACGTGGGCGTAGAGCGCCAGCGAGCCGATAAGGCCGATGTTGGGGCCTTCGGGGGTCTCGATGGGGCACATACGTGCGTAGTGCGAGTTGTGGACGTCGCGGACCGCGGTGGGGACGTTGGTGCGGCGAGAAGAACCGGACTTGTGGCCGGCCAGGCCGCCGGGGCCCAGGGCGGACAGACGACGCTTGTGGGTGAGGCCGGCGAGCGGGTTGGACTGATCCATGAACTGGGACAGCTGAGAAGAGCCGAAGAACTCCTTGATGGCCGCCACGATCGGACGGATGTTGATCAGGCTCTGCGGCGTGATGTCGTCGGCGTCCTGGGAGGCCATGCGCTCGCGCACGACGCGCTCCATGCGGCTCATGCCCACGCGGAACTGGTTCTGGACAAGCTCGCCCACGGTGCGCACGCGGCGGTTGCCAAAGTGGTCGATGTCGTCGAGGCGGCAGTTGGGGTCGCCGGCGTGAACGGCCAGCAGGTAGCGAAGGGCGGCGAGAAGGTCTTCCTGGGTGAGGGTCTTCTCGGAGTCATCGATGTCCAGGCCGAGCTTCTTGTTGACCTTGTAGCGGCCAACGCGAGCCAGGTCATAGCGCTGGGGGTTGAAGAACAGGCCCTCGAGCAGGGAACGGGCGGCGTCGACGGTGGGCGGCTCGCCCGGGCGCTGACGGCGGTAGATCTCGATGAGGGCGTCCTCGCGCGTGGTGGCGGTGTCGCGCTCAAGGGTGGAGCGCACGATGTCGCTGTCGCCGAGAAGGGACAGGATCTCGTCGTCGGTCTCGGCGATGCCGAGGGCGCGCAGGAACATGGTCGCGCTCTGGCGACGCTTGCGGTCGATGGAGACCACCAGGTGGCCGCGCTTATCGACCTCGAACTCGAGCCAAGCGCCGCGGGTGGGAATGAACTGCGCGCGGTGAACCAGGACGCCGTTGTCCATCTCGGAGGAGAAGTAGACGCCCGGGGAACGCACGAGCTGCGAGACGACGACACGCTCGGTGCCGTTGATGATGAAGGTGCCGCGCTCGGTCATCAGGGGGAAATCGCCCATGAAGACGAGCTGCTCTTTCATCTCGCCGGTCTCGTTGTTGATGAAGCGGACATCGACGAACAGCGGGGCCTGATAGGAGATATCCTTGGCCCTGCACTCGGCGATGGTGTGCGCAGGATCGCCAAACTGGTGATCGCCGAAGACGACCTGCAGAGTGCCCGCGGAGTTCTTGATGGGAGAGAACTCGGCGAAGGACTGGGCCAGGCCGTCACCCATGAAGTGCTCGAACGATTCCTTCTGAACAGAAATCAGGTTGGGGAGCTCCATCGCGGGTGCGATCTTGCTGAACGTCATGCGTCCGGTAGTGCCTTGTGGTTTGGTGAGAGAAGTCTTTGCGTTAGACACCAGGCTTTTCCTCCTTCAAAAGGGTGGAAGGCGGCAATTGTCGCAACTTAAAAAAATAACCAAATACACGTTTTGAGTCAACGAAAAAGTCTTGACTTCTAGAGCCGCATGCCTTAAATTACTCTGCTTTATGCCTTGACCTGGTGTTTTTTTGTTCTTGACAAGATGTTCAAGTTGTGTAGGTTCCATGAGCCGCGCTTGTACCTGCGCTTATATGGGAAGTCAGGTCGCCATCGCGCGTCCAAAGAAGACGCCGACGCTGGGCCGCAATCCCTCTCCCCCGCCACAAAAAAGGACCCGGGAACTCGTCCCGGGTCCTTGGCTTAGGCTAAAACCTGTGCCGATAAGTAAGAAGGGATTCCTTACTTAAGGGTGACGGTGGCGCCGGCCTCCTCGAGCTGCTTCTTGGCGGCCTCAGCGTCCTCCTTCTTGGCACCCTCGAGAACGGCCTTGGGAGCGCCCTCGACGACCTCCTTGGCCTCCTTCAGGCCAAGGCTGGTCAGAGCACGGACGACCTTGATGACGGCGATCTTGTTGTCGCCGAAGCCCTCGAGGACGACGTCGAAGTTGGTCTTCTCCTCCTCCTCAGCGGCAGCAGCAGCGGGAGCGGCAGCAGCGACGGCGACGGGGGCAGCAGCGGACACGCCGAAGACGTCCTCCAGCTCGTGAACGAGCTCGGAAAGCTCGAGGGCGGGCATCTCCTTGAGGGCCTCAATGATCTCATCTTTGGTGACAGCCATGTCAATTCTCCTTTTAGAACGGGCGCGACGTTTGCGCCCTTTGAATGAGTAAGTGGTGCAGGTGGTGCGGGTCGTGCATTAAGCAGCGTTCTTCTGGTCGACGACGGCCTGGAGCGCGGTAGCAAGACCACGGGCGGGACCGGCGCAGACGGAAGCGATGCCGGAAAGCGGGCTGCCGATGACGTAGACGAGCTTGGCCATGAGCTCCTCGCGAGAAGGAAGATCAGCGTAGGCCTTGGCCTCGTCAGCGCTCAGAGCCTGGCCATCGGCGATACCGCCGATGAAAGACATCTTCTTAAGCTTCTCGGACTGCTCCTTGATGACCTTGGCGGCCTCAACGGGGTCCTTCTCGTAGAACACGTAAGCGCAGGGGCCGGCGAGAAGCTCGTCGATCTCGGGCATACCAGCGTTCTTGAGAGCAAGCTTAACGATGTTGTTCTTGTACACCTTCATCTCGGCGCCGGCCTCGCGCAGGGCGCGACGGACCTGCTGGGTCTCCTTAACGGAGAGGCCAAGGTAGTCGATGACAAAAACGCCTTGAGAAGCCTCGATGGACTGGGAGACCTTCTCGAGCATGTTGACGTTTGCAGAACAGGGCATGAAGTACACCTCCTTTTATTGCGATCAGGCACGAGCCGCCATCTTGGCGGGCCTTTACGCAATAAAGGTCCCCGCCTGGCATGACCAAAGCGGGGACCTCTTGGATGCGAATCTTCGAGACCACCTCGGCGGGCGGGTTTCCCCATTGAGCCTTGCGGCACCAGCTGTCTTTGGCAGCGGACGTGCTATGTGTGCGCCCTTTTGGGCATTGACTATTCTCTCAAGGGCGGCAGGCGCTGTCAACCACCGGCGCAAAAGCGCCCTCCCCTATCACAAGACCATCACACCCGCGCGACCTGCGCAAAAGAGAAGAGCCGCCCCAATATGAGGCGGCTCTTCCCCGGATGGCCTTACTTGTGGCTCTTACCGACTAGGCGAGAAAATCGCGGGTGACGGAAGAGTCGATCTTGATGCCAGGGCCCATGGTGGTGGACACGGCAACGGACTTGACGTACTTGCCCTTGGCGGAAGAAGGCTTCACGCGGAGCAGCTCGGTGTAGAGAGCAGCGTAGTTCTCGACGAGCTTCTCGGTCTCGAAGGAAGCCTTGCCCATGGGAACGTGGCAGATGCCGTAACGGTCGGCGCGGTACTCGACGCGGCCAGCCTTGAGCTCTGCGACCATCTTAGCGACGTCCATGGTGACGGTGCCCAGCTTGGGGTTAGGCATGAGGCCACGGGGACCCAGGACCTTACCCAGACGACCAACCTTGGCCATCATGTTGGGGGTAGCGATGGCAGCGTCGAAGTTGATGTTGCCAGCGGCGATCTCGGCGACGAGGTCGTCGGAACCTACGACGTCAGCGCCGGCCTCGGTAGCCTCGGTAGCCTTGGCGCCCTCGGCGAAGACGGCCACGCGGACGGTCTTGCCGGTGCCGTGGGGCAGGGAGATGGAGCCACGGACGTTCTGATCGGCCTTACGGGTGTCGACGCCCAGGCGGACGGAGACCTCGACGGTCTCGTCGAAGTTGGCGGAGGAAAGCTCCTTAGCGAGCTCCATGGCCTCCTTCGGGGCGTAGAGCTTGGCGCTGTCGACCTTGTTGGCAGCCTCGTTGTACTTCTTACCGTGCTTAGCCATTTAAATGACCTCCTGTGGTCAACGGACTTTCGTCCTCCCACATCTGTGGCGGGTGGTCCCCGCCGCTTCTAGAAAGACGCCCGAACGGGCGGTGGAACCAAAGTTACTCGGCGATGGTGACGCCCATGGAGCGGGCGGTGCCGGCGACGATGCGCTTAGCGGCCTCGATGTCGTTGGCGTTGAGGTCGGGCATCTTGATCTCGGCGATCTTGGTGAGCTGCTCCTGGGAGAGCTGGCCAACCTTGTCGCGCTGGGGCACGCCGGAGCCGCTCTTGAGGCCGAGCTCCTTCTTGATGAGCTGAGCCGCGGGAGGGGTCTTGCACACGAAGTCGAAGGAGCGATCCTCGTAGACGGAGATCTCGACAGGGATGATGTCGCCCTTCTTGTCTGCCGTGGCGGCGTTGAACGCCTGGCAGAACTGCATGATGTTGACCTGGGCGGCACCGAGGGCGGGGCCGACGGGAGGAGCGGGGTTAGCAGCGCCAGCGGGGATCTGGAGCTTGATGAAGCGAACAACCTTCTTCTTAGCCATTTTCAATCTCCTTGAAGTGAGAACGGAAACGTTTCTATCTTTGCGCCACCCCGAGAAGCAATCCTGCAAGCAGGAACGGTAGCGGCGGGATTACCTTGCCTAGCCGATGACCGTGATCTGGTCCAGCGTGAGCTCGACCGGGGTCTCTCGGCCGAAGATCATGAGCATGACCTTAACCTTGCCGGCCTCTGCCATGACCTCGGAGACCTGGCCGTCGAAGTCGGCGAGAGGACCGGAGAGAACCTTGATGGTCTGGCCGACCTCGATGTTGACGGAAGTGCGCTTGGGGGCGGCGGTGGTGCCGCGCTCGCCGGAGCGCCTCATGATCTTGTCGAACTCGTCGCGGCGAAGCGGGGTGGGCTTGCCGTCGAGACCGACGAAACCGGTGACGCCGGGGGTGTTGCGAACGACGTTCCAGGTGTCGTTGTCGACCTCCATGCGCACAAGGACGTAGCTCGGGAAGACCTTGGAGTCCTTGGTCTCGCGCTTGCCGCCCTCCTTGAGCTCGGTGACCTCCTCGGTCGGGATCTTGATGTCCACGACCTTGTCCTCGAGGCCGTAGACCTCGATGCGGTGCTCAAGATCGGCCTTGACCTTGTTCTCGTAGCCGGAGTAGGTGTGGATAACGTACCAACGCTTAGCCATTGCTGCTTACCCCCTCAATCCGGTGTAGCCCACGAGAGCGGCAACGATGCCGGAGTCGACGAGCCAGAGGATGACGCCAAATACCACGAGGGTGATGATGACGGCCACGGAGTAGTTGGTAAGCTCAGCCTTGGAAGGCCAGGAGACGCGGTGCATCTCGAGACGGACATCGCCGAACCAGTTAGCGATACGCTTGAAGAAGCCAGGCTTCTTATCGGCCTTGTCCTTGGCAACCGCCTTGGACTTAGCCTTATCCTTGGCCTCGGACTCCTGGGGGGAGTTAGCAGAGGCGGCCTCGAGACGAGCGCGCTCCTCGGCACGGGCCTTGCGCACGCTCCTCTTGTTCCGGTCTTTATTAGGCATCTGGCCTACTCCTTTACGTATCTACATAGAAACCGGCTAACCCTTTCGGGAAAGCCGGTGAAAAGATCTGGCAGGCCAGGAAGGACTCGAACCCTCAACAAACGGTTTTGGAGACCGCCGCTCTACCATTGGAGCTACTGGCCTGTAATTGAAGACCGGCTAATGTTTAGCGGGTCTCCCTGTGCAGGGTGTGCTTGCGGCACCAGGGGCAGTACTTCTTCAACTCCATACGATCGGGGTTGTTGGACTTGTTCTTGTCCGTGGTGTAATTGCGACGCTTGCACTCGGTGCATGCGAGGGTAACGAGAGTACGCATGAATCCTCCTGAACAGTTGTCACCCCAGCCGGTTGCATCAGAGTGACGCGGTGTTGAACATTACCACCCTTTTAGGCCTCCTGTCAATAGAACCAGGAATCGGTGTTCATAGTCACAAAATAGACAAATACGTGAAGGCCTAAAGCGACTGGAGTCGATGGACAATACAAAGCCCGGCACCCATACAGGTGCCGGGCAAATAAGCAAATCTAAACCTTAGAGGTTAAATCTACTCGATGATGGAGGTCACGCGGCCGTCGCCGACGGTGTGGCCACCCTCGCGGATAGCGAACTTGAGGCCCTGCTCCATAGCGATGGCGTGGATGAGCTCGCAGGTGACGGTGATGTGGTCGCCAGGCATAGCCATCTCAACCTTGGTGCCGTTGGCATCGGTGAGCTCCTGCACGTCGCCGGTGATGTCGGTGGTGCGGAAGTAGAACTGAGGACGATAGCCAGCGAAGAACGGGGTGTGACGGCCACCCTCCTCCTTGGTGAGGACGTAGATCTCGCCGGTGAACTTCTTGTGGGGGGTAACCGAGCCGGGCTTGCAGAGAACCTGGCCGCGCTCGATGTCCTCGCGCTTGATGCCGCGGAGAAGGATGCCGACGTTATCGCCAGCCTCGCAGAAGTCCATGGTCTTGCGGAACATCTCGATGCCGGTGGCGACGGAAGACTGGGTGTCCTTGATGCCGACGATCTCGACCTGGTCGTTGAGCTTGAGCTCGCCGCGCTCGACACGACCGGTAGCAACGGTGCCACGGCCGGAGATGGTCATGACGTCCTCGATAGCCATCAGGAAGGGCTTCTCGTTGTCGCGGGCAGGGGTCGGGATGTAGGAGTCGACCTGGTGCATGAGCTCGACGATGGCGTCAACCCACTTCTGCTCGCCGTTGAGGGCGCCGAGAGCGGAGCCACGGACGATCGGCAGGTCGTCGCCGGGGAAGTCGTACTCGGAGAGAAGGTCGCGGGTCTCCATCTCGACGAGGTCGATGAGCTCCTCGTCGTCAACCATGTCGCACTTGTTGAGGAAGACGATGATGTAAGGAACGCCGACCTGACGGGCGAGGAGGATGTGCTCGCGGGTCTGGGCCATGGGGCCGTCGGTGGCGGCGATGACGAGGATGGCGCCGTCCATCTGAGCCGCACCGGAGATCATGTTCTTGATGTAGTCAGCGTGGCCCGGGCAGTCGACGTGAGCGTAGTGGCGCTCCCAGGTCTCGTACTCGATGTGGGCAACGTTGATGGTAATGCCGCGCTGACGCTCCTCGGGAGCCTTGTCGATGTTCTCGAA
>CAVDTK010000085.1:0-9448 GCA_963611755.1 Oscillibacter sp. ER4 | reverse complement strand
TCTACCCAACAAGGCGCGCGAATGACAGGCGTCGGGCAGCCCAAATTAACAACACGGCCTGAAACCGAGCTTGCCGCGCCGGGTGCCTTGTCGTGTTTGGGACTTATCGGAAGCCGAAACTTCCGATAAGTCCCTATTACGACAATCGCGGGCCCTTCTCGCTTCCGATAAGTCCGGATCACGACAATCCGAGGCCCCCGCGCTTCCGACAAGTCCCGATCGCGACAACGGCGCCGCGCCCCGCAACCCGCGCCCAGCCTACTCCTGCGGCTTGGCGTAGCGGCCCACCAGGTCCTGCAGCATGTCGACCATGGCCTCGAGCTCGGGCACGGGCACGAACTCGCGGACGCCGTGGGCGTTGTAGTAGCAGGCCGAGAGGTTCGCGCACACGAAGCCGCGGAACGAGAGCTGGCTTCCGTCGGTGCCGCCGCGCATCGGGATGCACTTCATCTCCTGGCCGATGGAGGCGTACGCCTCGCGGGCGTTCTCGATGAGATGGGCATACTCGGGCAGCAGGACCTTATCGGCAAGGTTGTGGTACTGGTCGGCGATCTCGATCGACAAGACATCCGTGCCGTACTGGAAGTTCACGAGCTCCACCGCGCGACGCATCAGCTCCTTGCGCTTCTCGACGATGGCCTGGTCGTGGTCGCGGATGATGTAGTCCGCCTGGGCGTCCTCGCAGTCGCCGCTCATGCGCTCAAGGTAGTAGAAGCCGTCGTAGCCCTGGGTGAACTCGGGGCGCTCGGCCGCGGGCAGCATCTTGTGGAAGGCGATCAGGGCCTCGCAGGCGTTGATCATCTGGCCCTTGGCGGTTCCCGTGTGGACAGAAAGGCCGCGCGCCTTGACGTGGGCCTCGGCGGCGTTGAAGGTCTCGTAGCAGAACTCGCCCAAGGGGCCGCCGTCGATCGTGTAGCCAAACTGCGCGCCGAACTTCTCCAGGTCGAGAAGGGCCGCGCCGTGGCCGATCTCCTCGTCCGGCACAAAGGACAGCGCCAGGCGCGGGTGCGGGATCGAGGGGTCGTCCTTCAGGCGCTTCAACAGCGAGACGACCATCGCGTCGCCAGCCTTGTCGTCGCCGCCCAGAAGCGAGGTGCCGTCGGAGGTCACGATGTCGTAGCCCTCCATCTGTGCCAGGCGCGGGTTGGTCTCGGGGCTCACCCAGACCTCGCGCCCGTCGCGGCCCTGCCCGATGACGAGCTTTCCGCCCTCGTAGTGCTTGACCTGCGGAACGACCTTGTCGCCATAGCTTTGCCAGGCCGTGTCGATGTGGCAGCAGAAGCCCAGGGCGGGCAGGTCCTCGGCGCCGGCGCTTGCGGGCCAGTGGGCGGTCACGTAGGCGTGCTCGTCCACCTCGACGTCTAAGGCGCCCAACTCGCGAAGGTCATCGGCGATGACGTTGGCGATGTCGAACTGGCACTCGGTCGAGGGGACCTTATCGGCCGTCAGCGGGTTCGACTGAGAAGCGACGGCGCAATAGCGGACAAAACGATCCAATACATCGGACATGGGTTCAAGACCTCTTTCCAACAAATCGGCCCGCAGCCGCAGGCGGGCGGTGCGGGCCGTCGAATTTTACCAGCGATTTATTCCTTAGCGGAAAGCGAGACGAGCGCCCGCTCCGCGGCGTTCAAGCTCTCGTCGAACAGGTGGCAGGCGCAGCGGTGCCCCGGCGCGACCTCGCGCATCTGCGGGGCGCGCTCGCAGCAGACCTGCATGCACTGCGGGCAGCGCGTGTGGAAGACGCAGCCCTCGGGCGGGTTGGTGGGGCTGGGAACGTCTCCCTGCAGGACCTTCTTGTCGGCGATCCTCTCGTGCCTGATGCGCGGGATGACGTCGAGAAGGGCCTTGGTGTATGGGTGCAGCGGGTTGGCGTACAGCTCGTCTTTGCTCGCCAGCTCCATCGTGTGGCCCAGGTACATGACCATGACGGTGTCGGCGATATGCTTCACGACGGACAGGTCGTGGCTGATGAAGATGTAGGACAGCCCCAGGCGCTCCTGCAGCTCCTCAAGCAGGTTGATGACCTTGGCCTGGACCGAGACGTCCAGCGCCGAGACGGGCTCGTCGCAGACCACGAGCTCGGGCTCGAGCACGATCGCGCGGGCGATGCCGATGCGCTGTCGCTGGCCGCCGGAGAACTCGTGCGGGTAGCGGTACTTGAACGACAGGTCCAGCCCCACCGCCTGCATGATCTCCTCGACGCGGGCGTCCCTCTCGGCGCGCGTCTTGTAGGTGCCCGCGATGTCGATGGGCTCGGCGATGATGTCGGCCACGGTCATGCGGGGGTTCAGCGACGAGTACGGGTCCTGGAAGATGAGCTTCATCTTCTGGCGCGCGAGGGTGAGCGCCTCCCCCTCAAGGCCGGTGAACTCCTCCCCGTCGAGAATGACCTTGCCCTCGGTGGGCTCGGTCAGGCGCAGGACGCACTTGCCGGTGGTCGACTTGCCGCAGCCGGACTCGCCCACGATGGCGAAGGTCTCGCCGCGGTGAACCTCGAAGGAGACGTCCTCGAGGGCGTGCACGCAGGCGGTCGACTTCTTGAAGAGGCCGCCTTTGATGGGATAGCGCTTGGTCAGATGCTCGGCCTTGAGCACCACGTCATTCTGGTCGAACTGAGCTCCCACGGCTACTCACCCCACTTCTCTTTGTCGAACTTCCAGCAGGCCGCCACGTGGTTCTCGTCGCCATCGACCGCCGCCAGCTTGGGGCAGGACGTGCGGCAGATGTCCTTGGCAAACGGGCAGCGCGGGTGGAACGGGCAGCCGCTCGGCAGCTCGTTGAGCATGGGGACGTTGCCGGGGATGGCGTAGAGCTTCTCGACGGCGTCGTCCAAAGACGGGATCGAGTTGATGAGGCCCACCGAATACGGGTGCTTGGGGTTGGTGAAAAGCTCGCCAGCCGTGGTGTACTCCACCAGGTAGCCGGCATACATCACGGCCACCCAGTCGGCCATCTCGGACACGACGCCCATGTCGTGCGTGATGAGCATGACGGCGGTACCCAGCTCTTCTCGCATACGGTCGATGAGCTGCAGGATCTGCGCCTGGATCGTGACGTCCAGGGCCGTCGTGGGCTCGTCGCAGATGAGAAGCTCGGGCTGGCAGGCCAAGGCCATCGCGATCATCACGCGCTGGCGCATGCCGCCGGAGAGCTCGTGCGGGTAGCTGTTGAAGACCTTCTCGGGCGCGGGGATGCCCACGAGCTTGATCATCTCCAGCGCGCGGGCGCCGGCGTCTTTCTTGGAGAGCTTGGGGTTGTGGACCAAGATGCCCTCGCGGATCTGCGCCCCGGCCTTCATCACGGGGTTGAGCGACGTCATGGGCTCCTGGAAGATCATGCCGATCTTACTGCCGCGATACTGGCGCATCTCGTCGCGCGAGAGGGCCGCCAGGTCGGTGTCGCCCAGCAGGATGCGGCCGCCCACGACCTTGGCGGGCGGCTGGGGCAAAAGGCCCATGATGGAAAGCGCGGTCATCGACTTGCCGCAGCCGGACTCGCCCACCACGGCCAGGGTCTCGCCCTTTCGCATGGAAAGCGAGAGGTTCCTGATGGCCGGCAGCTCCCCGTCCTCGGTGAACAGGCTCACGCACAGGTCATCGAGCTCAAGCAGGGTCTCGGCGCGCGCAGCCTCCTCGAGCTGCTCCTTGACCACGGCCTGGGCCTCGTCGCGAAGCTCGGCGTTTATCGAAACGTTTGATTCAGACATACGCAGGGCCTCCTTAAGAGCGCATCTTGGGGTCGAGGGCGTCGCGCAGCGCGTCGCCTACCAGGTTGAACGCCATGACGGTCAGGATGATGGCGACGCCGGGGGCGATGCTGTAGAACGAGCTCGACGCGATGTAGGACTGGCTGGCCGAGATCATCTCTCCCCAGCTGGCCATCGGGGGCTGGACGCCAAGGCCCAGGAAGGAAAGCGAGGCCTCAAGCAGGATCGCGTTGGGGATGCCCAGGGTGGTGACCACGATCAGGGTCGAGATGCAGTTGGGAAGCAGGTGCTTCACGATGATGCGCCAGCTCTTGCCGCCGGAAAGGATGCAGCTCTGGATGTACTCGGAGCCCTTGAGGCGCATGACGTCGCCGCGCACCAGGCGCGCGATGCTCGCCCAGCCCAGAAGGCCCAGCGTGACGTACAGGTTGATGAGGCCCGGCCCCAGCGCGAACATCACGACGATGGCGAAGAGAAGGAACGGGAAGCTCGAGAAGACCTGGATCACGAACGAGATAACTGCGTCGATCTTGCCGCCGAAGTAGCCCGCGCACACGCCGGCGAAGAAGCCGATGAGAAGAGAGATCGCCTGCGAGACGATGCCCACCGACAAAGAGACGCGGCAGCCGTAGAGGATGCGGGACAAGATGTCGCGGCCGAACTCGTCGGTGCCCAGCAGGTGCGCCCCGCCGGGGGCCTTGAGCATGTTGGAGAGCTCCTGGGCGTCCGGGTCGTAGGGCGCCAGCAGCGGCGCGAAGATCGCCACCAGGGTGAGAAGCACCACGAAGAACAGGCAGAACATGCCGAGCTTGTTCTTCTTGAAGATCTTCCAGCTCACCGCCCAGTAGCTCTGGGCGCGGCGGGCCGCACCGGGTTTCTCGGCGCCTATCGCCTGCGAGACGCCCGTGGCCACACGCTCGGCCTCCTGGACCTTTTGGTTATGTTTATCACTCGAGAGAAGAGCCATTACTCAGCCGCCTCCCCACCAAGACGAATTCGGGGGTCGACAACGGCGTAGAGGATGTCGACCAACAGATAGACGATGACGCAGATCGCGGCGATGTACATGACGCCGCCCTGAACCAAGGGCAGGTCACGGGCGTTGATGGCGTCGAGAAGGAGCTTGCCCATGCCCGGCATGGCAAAGATCGACTCGGTGAGGATGGAACCGGTGAAGATCTCGCCCAGCTGCGTGCCGGCGATGGTGATGATGGGGATAAGCGCGTTTCTCAGGCCGTGCTTCAAGATGACGGTCCACTTGCGGATGCCCTTGGCCTCGGCGGTGCGCATGAAGTCCTGGCTTAGGACCTCGAGCATCGAGGTCCTGGTCACGCGGGCGATCGAGGCCGCGTAGCGCAGGCCCAAGGCGATGGTGGGCAAGACGAACGCCTGCCAGGTCTTGATGCCCGACAGCGGGAACATCTTGAGCGTGAGCGCGAAGACGATCTGCAGGATCACGCCCACCCAAAAGGCCGGCGCCGAGATGCCGAAGATCGAGAGCGTCATCAGGATGCGGTCGGCGGCGTGCCCGTGGTTGACCGCCGCCACGACACCCACGACCAGGCCCACGACCAGGGCAAAGACGTAAGCCGCGCCAGCCAGGCGGGCCGTCGTGCCAAACGCGTTGGCCATGAGCGTCGAGACGGCCTTGTGCTGGGTGTAGGACGTGCCAAAGTCGCCGTGCAGCATGTTGACGAGCCAGTTCACGAACTGCTCGAAGATGGGTTTGTTGAGGCCCATCTGCTCGCGCACGCGCTCGACCGTGGCGTCGTCGGCCATCTCGCCCACCATGACGCGCACGGGGTCGCCCGGCACGATGTTGAGCACAAAGAACGTGATAGCCGAGATGGCGAAGATCACGCCGATGGCAAGAAGAACCCTCTTGATGAGAAAATCCCTCACGCTCTCCCCTCCTTGTCACTTAAGCGGCCCGAAAACGTTAGCTGGCCGCCTTAAACCGTTGATGCGATGCGCCTTAAAGGCCGTCGCCTCGGCCTCCGAACTCGAAGGGCGAGGCGACGGCACTCAGGAGGAAGCCTCAGGCGCACAGGTGAGGCTTTGAGGACCTTAGGCGGGGTAGCCGTCAGCGTCGGGGTCGACGGAGAGGTCGTAGAAGTGGTAGATTAGGTTGCCGACCTTGGCGTTCTTGACGTAGGGCTTGGACACGAAGGAGCCCTTGGGCCAGAAGACCGGGATGGTGGCAAAGTCCTCGTGGGTCAGCAGGTGGTCGGCCTCTTTGTAAAGGCTGGCGCGCTCGTCGGCGTCCTGCGAGACGCGCGCGGCGGTCACGAGCTGGTCGAACTTCTCGCTGTTGTAGAAGGAGGACTTGCCCTTGGCGTTCTCGCTGTAGAAGTAGGTGTACATGTGGTTGTCGGCGTCGGCAAAGAGCGGGAACCAGCGCGAGAAGGTCGTCTCGAGGTTGCCGCCCTTCCAGTCGGAGTTCCAGGTGGAGGAGTCCTCGACGGTGACGTTGACGGTCACGCCCACCGCGGCCCAGTAGCTCTGGATGACGGTCATGACGTTCTCGTAGAGGCCCGGGCGGACCTTGCAGTCAAGCGTCAGGCCCGAGGCGCCGGCCTCGGAGAGAAGCTGCTTGGCGCGCTCGGGGTCGTAGTCGAGCGTGGCGGAGCTGTCGTGGCCGGGGGTCGCGGAGGCAAGCCAGCAGCCGGCGGGCTCGCCTGCGCCGGACAGGGTGTTGTCGACGATGGACTGGCGGTCGATGGCGATGGACAGGGCCTCGCGCACGCGGACGTCCTTGAGCTTATCGGAGTTGAGGTTGAGGTTCACGAAGTAGACGCCCAGGGTGTCGTACAGGGTGATCTCGTCTTTGGTGTCGGGATCGGCCTTGTACTGAGAAAGGATGTCCGTGGACAGGTCGCACCAGTCGATGTCGCCGTTCTTGTAGGCCAGGAGCTTGGTGTTGTTGTCGTCGTAGTAGTAGACGTCGATCTCGTCCAGGTCGGGCGCGCCCTCGTGGTAGTCGGCGAAGGCCTCAAGCACGACCTCGGTGGTGTCGTCGTTGGAGACGACCTTGTACTTGCCGGTGCCCACGCAGTCGGTGCCCCAGCCCCACTTGTCGCCGGCGGCCTCGCAGGCGGCCTTGGGGAAGATCTGGGCGTAGCTGATGCCCAGGTTGCTCACGAAGGAGGCCATGGGCTCGGTCAGCGTGATGGTGAAGTGGGTGTCGTCCTCGACGACCAGGCCGGAAAGCTCGGTCGCGGTGCCGGCGAGCATCTCCTTGGCGCCGGCGATCTTGTCGTACATATAGGTGTTGTACGCGCCGGTAGCGGGCGTGAACATGCGCTCAAAGGTGTACTTGACGTCCTCGGCGGTAAGGGTAGAGCCGTCGTGGCACTTGATGCCGCTCTTCAGGGTGCACTTCAAGGTGACGCCGTCGGCCTCGAAGGTGGGGACCTCGGTCAGCAGGTTGGGGACAAGCTCGTTGTCCTCGGTCCAGCGAAGCGGCGCCTCGAAGACGGACTCGGAGATCGTGGAGGAAAGCGAGTCTGAGGACTTCTGCATGTCCAGGCCGATCTTCGCGTTGGCCTGGCCAAAGCGCAGGATCTTCTTCTTGTTGCCGTTCTCGTCGGTCGTCGTGGAGGACGAGCCGCCGCAGCCGGCAAGGCCTGCCGCCATAGCAAGAGCGGATGCGCAAACACCAGCTCCCTGGACAAAATTCCTACGAGAAATGATCTTATCGGACATGCTTCTCCCCTTTTCTTCCTTGCGACTGGATGTGCGTCGTTGCCGCACCAATGCGCATTCTGAAGAGAAAAACGGGCTGTGGGGAGGGATTGATCAGGAAACGTTACGCCCTTGACATGGGGAAACCCAGAGTTTGCGGCTGCGTCACGCGAGTGTTCGCTTCTCGTCACATGAGCGAAACGTTGCGGCGCGATTCCGACATGCCCGGATCACGACATCGCCGCCTTCTCGCCGCACAGAAAAGGAGCCGCCTCGGAATGAGACGGCTCCTTTGCAGTTCCTATGGCGCTGAGAAGTACGTGCCGAAGGATTTACTCCTCGACGGTCTCCTCGGCGGCAGGCTCGGCCTCGACAGCCTCAGCGGGCTTCTCGGACTCGGGGAGAGGCTTGACCTCAACCTCGGTGCCGAGGGTCTCGGCGGCGGCCTTCATGGACAGGGAGATGCGACGACGGTCGAGGTCGATCTCCATGACCTTCACCTGGACGGTGTCGCCCACGGAGCAGACCTGGGACGGCTGGTCGACGTGAGCCTTGGCCATCTCGGAGATGTGGACCAGGCCCTCGACGCCGTCGCCGAGGTCAACGAAGGCACCAAAGGTGACGAGCTTGGTAACGACGCCCTCGATGATGGCGTCGACGGGGTACTTCTTGACGAGGGAGCGCCAAGGATCCTCGGTGGTCTGCTTGAGGCCGAGGGAGATGCGCTCGCGGTTGAGGTCGACGTCGAGAACCTGAACCTCGACCTCCTGGCCGACCTTGACAACCTCTGCGGGGTGGTTGACGTGGTTCCAGGAGAGCTCGGAGATGTGGACCAGGCCGTCGATGCCGCCGAGGTCGACGAAGGCGCCGAAGTCGACGATGCTGGAGACGGTGCCCTTGAGGCGCATGCCGACCTGCAGCTTGGAGAGGATCTCCTGGCGCTCGGCCTTGCGGGCCTCCTCGAGCACGACGCGGCGGGAGAGGACGACGTTGTTGCGGTTGCGGTCCATCTCGATGACGCGGGCCTCGATGCGGGTGCCCATGTAGGCGGTGAGGTCCTTGACGCGACGAAGGTCGACGAGGGAGGCGGGCAGGAAGCCGCGCAGGCCGATGTCGAGGATCAGGCCGCCCTTGACGACCTCGATGACCTCGCCCTCGACGGTCTCGGAGTTGTTGAACTTCTCCTCGACGGCGTTCCAGGCGCGCTCGTACTCGGCACGCTTCTTGGAGAGAACCAGACGGCCCTCCTTGTCCTCCTTCTGGAGAACAAGAGCCTCGATGTCGTCGCCCATGGCAACAACATCAGCAGGGTTGACGTCCTTGCGGATAGAGAGCTCGCGAGAAGGAATGACGCCCTCGGACTTGTAGCCGATGTCAAGCAGGACCTCATCGTGCTCGATCTTGACGACGGTGCCGCTTACAAGATCGCCCTCATCAAAGTCGGTGACGGTACCGTCGATGAGGCTGTTCATCTCCTCGTCTGAAATGTCATCCAGAGAAAAGATGGACGAGTTCTGAATCTCACTCAAAGGTGGACCCCTTTCGAACTTCGGGGCCCCGGTTCATGGTCGCTGCCTGCAGTGCCCAGTGGGCTTCTACCTGGAAACTTGCATGCTCTCGGGGGCCAACAGATACGGTTGTGCGAGCCTTTGCCCACACGGTTGAATAGATTAACGGTTTTGACGGCGCAAATTCAAGGCAAATGAGGATCTAATTTTTGTTTTTACGCAGCTTCAACACGCAATTCACAACTGCTGTGGGGTATCGGCGGCGGGACGGCGCGGGCGGTTTTGGGCTAGCGTTTGACGTCGCAGGCGACCAGTCGGTAGCCGGCCTTCTCGACGGCGGCGGCGTAGGTCTCGCGATCGATGGGGTCCTTGCATAAAACCTTCGCGCTTCCGCCCTGCAGGCGCACTGTTGCCCAGGTATTGGGCACAGAATTGAGTGCCGAGGCGACGGCGGCCGCGCAGTGCTCGCAGGTCATTCCGCCGATGCTGAGAAGGGCCTCGTGGGCGTAGTGGGACTCGTCGGTGTCGAGGGGCTGGGCGGCGGGCG
>CAVDTK010000084.1:0-9658 GCA_963611755.1 Oscillibacter sp. ER4 | reverse complement strand
TTTCCGCAGGTATCGGCCACGTAGCGCACCAGGTGGCGCACAAGGGTCTTGGGCACGCTGGCGTTCACGGCGTACATGCTCATGTGGTCGCCGTTGTAGGTGGCCCAGCCCAGCGCCAGCTCAGACAGGTCGCCGGTGCCAATGACCAGGCCGCCTTCCTGGTTAGCGATGTCCATCAGGATCTGCGTGCGCTCGCGGGCCTGCGAGTTCTCGTAGGTCACGTCGTGCACGGACTCGTCGTGCCCAATGTCCGAGAAGTGCAGGCGCACGGCGTCGCCGATGTTGACCTCGCGCAGGTCGGCGCCCAGGGCCTCGGTGAGCTTGGTCGCGTTGTCGTGCGTGCGGTCGGTGGTACCAAAGCCTGGCATGGTCACGCTCACGATGTTGGAGCGGTCCAGGTCAAGCAGGTCGAAGGCGCGCGCGGTGACGAGAAGGGCCAGCGTGGAGTCAAGCCCGCCCGAGATCCCGATGACCGCGTGGGTCGAGCGGGTGTGCTTCAGACGCTTGGCCAGGCCGTACGCCTGGATGTTGAAGACGTCCTCGCAGCGCTCGGCGCGGCGGGCGGGGTCTGCCGGCACAAAGGGGTGCGGGTCGACCCAGCGAGAAAGGCGCGTCTCGGCCTCGTTCAGCGAGAAGCGGCTCACGTGGTAGGCCACCTGGCAGGGGTTGGCAACCACGTCGAAGGTGGACATGCGGCGGCGCTCGGCGGCCAGCTGGTAGACGTCGATCTCCGAGATGGCCATCCCGTCGCCGAAGGGCTTGCCCTCTGCCAGCACGCAGCCGTTCTCGGCCACCAGGTCGTGGCCCGAGAAGACCAGGTCCTGAGTGGACTCCCCCACGCCCGCACTGGCGTAGACATAACCGCAGATCAGGCGGGCCGACTGGCCGGCCACCAGGCTCTTGCGGTAGTCGGCCTTGCCCACCACGGCGTTGCTCGCCGAGAGATTGCAGATCAGGGTGGCGCCCGCCTTGGCGTGGGCGATCGAGGGCGGCTCGGGCACCCACAGGTCCTCGCACAGCTCAACGGCCACGCTCAGCTCGGGCAATTCGTCGCAGGTAAAGAGCTGGCTCGTGCCAAACGGCACGTCGAGCTGGCCCGCGATGTCGATGGGCACCACGTCGCGCGTGCCGGGCACAAAGTGGCGGCCCTCATAGAACTCGTTGTAGGTGGGGAGGTACCGCTTGGGCACGACGCCCAGGATGCTGCCGGAGCTCACGACGGCGCAGCAGTTGTAGAGCTTGGCGTTCACGCGCACCGGCAGGCCCACGAGCAGCAGCGCATTGAGGTCGGCCGTCTTGGCTGCAAAGTCCGCCAGGCCCTTCTCGGCAGCTGTGAGCAGGACATCCTGCCAAAAGAGGTCCTCGCAGGTGTAGGCCGTAAGGCAAAGCTCGGGCAAGACGACCACCATCGCGCCGTGGACGGTGCAGGCGTTGGCCGCGCTGGTCACGCACGCGTCGACGTTGAAGGGAACGTCGGCCACCCTGACCTCGGGCGTTATGGCCGCAACCTTGACAAAGCCGTCCTGCATGGAGCCCTCCTCGCGCGCAAAGGCCGCGCACGCGGCGCGGCCCGTCGATAAACTGCATCAAAGATTAGCGCATCGGGGCGGCTTCTCTTATCAGGTGGATGAAAAAACGAATACCCTGCAGGTAGGCGCGGCGCGTGATGCGCTCGTCGGTGCCGTGGACGCCGCGGGCCACCTCGCCCGCGTCCGCCACGAAGGGAGAAAACCGCAGGCAGGAGCCGCAGACGCACTCGTACATGCGCGAGTCCGAGGCCCCCAAGAGAAGCGCCGGCACCACCGGCAAGGCGTCGCCTGTGGCCGGGTCTTGGAAGTAGCGGCCGGCGGCGGCGAGAAGGGCCTCCCAGCCCGCGCCCGCAGCCACCGAGAGCTGCGACGGGTCGTTGCTCACGTCGGCGAGAAGCTCAATCTCGACCGGCAGGTCGGCCAGAAGCTCGCGCACGCGGGCCTCGCAAGCGGCCACCGTCGTGCCCGTGAGCAGGCGAAAGTTCACCGTGGCGCTCATGTCCTGCGGCATGACGTTTGCCTGGGCGCTCCCGCCGCAGATCATCGTGGGCGCGCAGGTGGTGGTCACGTACGGAAAGAGCTCGCGGTTGGCGAGAAGATCCGTCGCGTCGGCGGGCATCGGGGCGCCCGCGGCCGCCAGGGTCTGCTCAAGCAGCGGCGTAACCTCGCAGCCCCAATCGGCCTGCGTCAAGCGGGTGATGGCCTGCGACAGGATGGCCAGCGACGTACCGCCAAAGGGGTTCGACGAGTGGCCGCCCGCGCTTCTCACCGTCAGGCGAAAATCCGCGTAGCCCTTCTCGGCGAGAAACACCATAAGG
The DNA here is from genome assembly GCA_963611755.1 of Oscillibacter sp. ER4. Taxonomy (GTDB): domain Bacteria; phylum Actinomycetota; class Coriobacteriia; order Coriobacteriales; family Atopobiaceae; genus Paratractidigestivibacter. The sequence goes on along the minus strand of CAVDTK010000084.1, from coordinate 7,311 downwards.
CCTCGACCGGCCGAGCCGCCAAAGGCGGACAGGTCGCTTACCAGGTAGTTTCCCTCGTCGATGGCGTACTCGGCGCGAATGCCGCGCTCAAGCAGCAGCTGACCCATGCGCCGGGCGCCCGACTGGACGGTCTCCTCGTCCTGGCCCAGGCAGATGATGAGGGGCCGCGCGGGCGCCCCGTCGTGGGCAAGCACGTACTCGACGGCCTCGAGCATGCCCATGACCTGGTCGCTCATGTCCAGGGCACCGCGGCCCCAGACGAACGTCTCGTCCACGTGGCCGCTAAAGGCGTCGTGGGTCCAGTCGGCCTCGGTGCCGGGAACCACCGGCACAACGTCCATGTGACCCAAATAAAGCGCAGGTCGCAGGCTTGAATCCTTGCCCGGCACGCTGATCATCAGGGAGTGGTCGACATGCTCGACCGTCGCCGCCGAGAAGAGCCGCGGGAAGCACTCGCGAAAGTACGCCTCAAGCCGGTCGAACGCAGACCAGTCGGTTTCCTGCGGCGTAGGGCCGTCCACCGTGGGGATGGCCAGCTCGGCGCCCAGGCGGGCGCAGAGGGCCTCCTCGTCCAGGTCGGGGCAGTCGTCCTCGTGCGCGAAGAAGCGCCAAACCTCGGCCATGGGCGGCTAGGCCTCCGCCGGGGCCGGAGCCGGGGCTGCCGCAGCCGGGGCCGGGGCCGCCGCAGCCGCGCCCGTCTCGCCAGCCGCCGCGCCCGCCTCCGCCTTGGGATCGTCCAAATAGCGGGCCAAAAACTCCCGCGTGCGCGCCAGCTTGGGGTTGCCGAACATCTCGGCCGGGCTGGAGGCCTCGGCAATGACGCCGCCGTCCATAAAGACGACCTTGTCAGAGACGTTCTTGGCAAAGGCCATCTCGTGGGTGACCACGACCATGGTCATGCCCTCGGCCGCCAGGTCGCGCATGACGTTTAGGACCTCGCCCACGATCTCGGGGTCGAGGGCGCTCGTGGGCTCGTCGAACAGCATGATCTCGGGTTCCATGCAAAGCGCGCGGGCAATGGCCACGCGCTGCTTCTGCCCGCCGGAAAGCTTGGTCACGGGAGCCTGGGCGAAGTCGAGAAGACCTACCTCTGCCAGGTGTTTCTTGGCGCGCTCCTGCGCCTCTTCCTTGGAGCACTTCTTCAAGGTCACGGGCGCCAGCGTGCAGTTGTCGATCACGTTCATGTTGTTGAACAGGTTAAAGCCTTGGAACACCATGCCGATGGACTCGCGCAGGCGGTTGACGTTGACATGCTCGGCCGCAAGGTCTTCTCCGTGGAACCACACGTGGCCCGCGTCGGGGGTCTCCAGCAGGTTGATGCAGCGCAGCAGGGTCGACTTGCCCGAGCCGGAAGGCCCGATGATGGTCACGACCTCGCCCGGCATGACCTGGAAGTCGATGCCGCACAGCACCCTGCGCGTGCCGAAGCTCTTCTCGATGCCCTCGACGCTGATTAAAGGTTTGATATCGGTAGCGTTTGCCATGGTCTTCTCCCCTCTTTAGTGCTCGGACGAGCCGTTGCCGCTCAGTGCGTCGGCGGTGCCCAGGACCGGGCCCACCTCGCCGGCGTCGAGCTTTTTGGACAGCATGTCGAGCAACTTGGAGGCCACCAGGGTCAAGACCAGGTAGACCGCCATGGCCACGACGTAGATCTCCATCTGCTTGTAGTACTTGCCCGCGATCGTGGTGGTGGCGAACATCAGGTCCACCACGCCGATGACGGAAAGCACCGAGGAGTCCTTGAGGTTGATGACCAGCTCGTTCGACAGGGCCGGGATGGAGTTCTTGACGCCCTGCGGGAAGACGACCTTGCGCATGGCCTGCCACTGAGAAAGGCCCAGCGAGCGCGCCGCCTCGGTCTGGCCGGGGTCGACGGCGCCGATGCCCGCGCGCAGGACCTCCATCATGTAGGCCGTGGAGTTGAGCGAGATCGTGACCAGGCCGGCCATGAAGGTGGTCCAGATCGCGGCCGTCTGCGTGGTGGTGAGGCCAAACAGGCCGCGCAGCAGCGAGCCGCCGCCAAAGTAGATGAGCAGGCCCTGGATCATCATCGGGGTGCCGCGCACCACGGTGGAGTACACGTTGGCAAAGCCCGCGCCCACGACCTTCAAGAAGCGCACGAAGTCGTTGTCGGAGCGGTCGATCACCTGGATGCGCAAGAAGACCAGCAGCAACGCCAGGAAAAACGCGATCACGGTGCCAAAGACGGCGAGAAGAACGGTGTTCTGGATGCCGCTCACAAAGACCTGGCGCGTGTCCCACAGCATGTAGATGGAGCTCGACCAGAAGTCCGTGGGGTTGGACGTGGCGTTGACGGCGTTGGTCACCAGGTCGTAGAAGCCCATGGCCCAGCGGTCGACCATGAAGACCACGACGATCGCCCAGATGACGTAGCTCACGATGCGCTCGGCGCGGCGGGCGGCCGGCTTGGCAAAGGGCGAGACTTGCGCGTAATCCTTCCACTTGACGAGCTTGTTCACCAGGGCAACCGCGCTCACGACCAGCCACGCCATCAGGGCGTAGTACAGCACCAGCTCAAGGCCGTAGACGGGCGCGAGAAAGCTCGACGCCGGGTGCGCCGAGTTGGCGAGCACCAGGCCCACCGCGGCAAACGCGCTGGTGCCCAGAAAGACGTAGCGGTGGTCGTCCGTGAAAAACGACGCCAAGCGGCCAATCATGTGTTCCTCCAAATTGAGTTAGCGAAAGGGCGCTTGTGACGCGATCGCGCACAAACGCCCAGGTAGATCATAGTGTCGAGAAGACCTTCTCCCCGTCTGGCCACACGAGCGCCCAGACGGCCGGACCGCGCCTTATGCCGGCTGGCGGTCGATGATGGCCTCCCAGGTGTCGTCGGTGACGCCCATGTCCTCGATGGCCTTGTTGATCTTGGCCAGCACGTCGTCCTGGCCCTTCTTGAGGCCCACGTTGCAGGAGACCTCGTCGGGGAAGATCTGGTAGCTGCCGTCGAAGGCAATGGCCACCAGGTCGGGGTTGGCGTCGAGCAGGCCCTTGCGGTTCTCGACGTTGTAGGTGATGCAGTCGCAGGCGCCCTGGTTGACGTGGGAGAGCTGCGCGGGGACGGAGTCGACCGGGGTCATGTGGGTCACGCCGTCCAGCTCGTCGATGACGGTGTCGAGCAGGGTGTCCTTCTGGCCCAGGATCGAGGCGCCGGCCAGGTCGGCCACGGAGTTGGCGCTGGCGTACTGGGAATCCTTCTTGCAGAGAAGACCGTAGTGGCCCACGAAGTAGGGGTCGGAGAAGTCGATGGACTCGCGGCGCTCGTCGGTGGGGGTCATGCCCGCGATGATGACGTCGATGGTGCCGGAGTTAAGGGCCTCGATCAGGCCGGACCAGGCGAGCTTCACGGCAACGGGCTCCAGGTCAAAGGCCGCGGCGACCTTCTTGGCCACGTAGATGTCGATGCCGTCGGCGTAGGCGCCGGACAGGCCGTCGACGGGGATGGTGTCGGCCGTCTCCTCGGAGGTCTGCCAGTTGTACGGCGGGTACGCGACCTCCATGCCCACGCGCAGCTTACCGCCCTCGCCAAAGGTCGAGGCAGCGCTGTCGGAGCTCTTGGAGTCGGAAGAGGACGAGGAGTCGGAGCTCTTGGTCTCGGTGGACGGACCGCAGGCGGTGAGGACCGTCATGCCCCCGATGCTGAGTGCCGTGATGCCGCTCATCTTAAGGAAGTCTCGGCGCGAGACGGCGTTGATGTTGTTGGGGGTCTTCTTCATGGTGGTTCCTCCCGAAAAAATGGTCTGTTTCCCCTTTCACACGCCGCAACCGGAGAGGACCCATTCCTCTCCCCCTTGCAACCTAATGCGAGAAAGTTACGCGTGCTGCATGACAGGGTACACCCCGCGGCCGACGATCCGGACGCGGGGTGCACAGGGAAACAACCATGTAACGAGGGCAAAGGGCCAGAAACATTGCGCGGGGGCTGACCTGCCCGCCTTGCAAATTCGGGGGTTGTCTGATGTTCTCGGCGCCCGGTCCTTTCAATTTGCAGGGTTGTCTGACCCTCTCGCCGTCCGCTCCTTTCAATTTGGAGGGTTGTCTGATACCTGGGAGGCCATCTCCTTTCAAATCGAGGACTTGTCTGATGGTTTGGAATCAGACAAGTCCCCAAATTGAAAGCGAGAAGCCCTTTGGGTATCAGACAACCCCGGGATTTGAAAGCGAGAAGCCCGCGGGGTATCAGACAACCCCGATTTTTGCTGCTAGCGCGTCGAGAAGGGCGCCCCCGTCCGCGGCCACGCCGTGAACATCAGCGCGATGGCCACCGAGTACGCAAGGTTGTACGGCGAGGTAACGCTCGCCCACAAGGTGGCGAGAAGCCCGCTCACCCCTAGCGCTCCCAGGTGGGCGGCACCGGCGCGTCGGGCACGGACCATGTACCCAGGGGCGCATTGGGCGCGGCGTCAAGGTCGAGCCCGGCGAAGTTGCCCGCCAGGAAGCTGCGCAGCGCCGGGATGCCGATCATGGCCGCGTTGTCGCCGCAGGCCCGCATAGGCGGCACGGTCACGCGCACGCCGCGCTTGCCGAAGGTCTTCTGATAGGCCCCACGTAGCTCGGGGTTCGCCGCCACACCGCCGCCGATGCAGATGTCGCCGACGCCCGTCTCCTCGACGGCCGTCTTGGCCTTGGCCACCTGCACGTCGACGACCGCGGCCTCGAAGCTCGCCGCCAGGTCGGGCAGGTTGATGGGGCGCCCGGCGCGGTTCTCGCCCTCGATGTAGGTGATGACGGCCGTCTTGAGGCCCGAGAGGCTAAAGCTGTAGTCGCCGCTGTGCATCATGGCGCGCGGGAAACGGATCGCGCGCGGGTTGCCCTTGGCGGCAAGCTTACTGATCACGGGGCCGCCGGGGTATCCCAGGCCCAGTGCCTTGGCCACCTTGTCGAAGGCCTCGCCCACCGCGTCGTCGATGGTCGTGCCCAGGACCTCGTAGTCGCCCCAGGCGCGCACGTGGACGAGCATCGTGTTGCCGCCCGAGACCAGGCTCGCCACAAAGGGCGGCTCCAGGTCCGGCGTCTCGAAGAGGTTGGCCATAAGGTGGCCTTCCAGGTGGTGCACGGCAATGAGCGGCAGGTCAGAGGCCGCACACAGGCCCTTGGCAAAGGCCACGCCCACCACAAGGGCGCCCACAAGGCCCGGCCCCGCGGTCACGCCAACGGCCGCCAGGTCGGCGGGCACCAGGGTGTCAACGCCAAAGTGGGCGCCGGCCTGCGCCAGGGTCTCCTCAAAGACGCCGACGATGGCCTCGGTGTGCTTGCGGCTGGCGATCTCGGGCACGACGCCGCCAAAGCGGGCGTGGAAGTCGATCTGCGTGGCCACCACGCTGGCGCACACCACGCCGTGCGAGTCCGTGACCGCCATGGCCGTCTCGTCGCAGGAAGACTCGATGGACAAGACCAGGGGGCCGGCGGCGAGAAGGGCCTCGCGGGCCGCGTCGTCGCGCGGCGCGGACTCGATGGGCCAGGGGCGGATGGACGCGCGGGGCGCCGGGTCGTGGTCGGCGTCGGGCGAGAGGTCGGCCAGCGGCAGGTCGGCGCGCATGATGCGGGCGTCGACGCCCGCGCCGTAGTAGTTGGGGCGCACGCCGGCTTCTTCGTAGCCCAGCAGGCGATAGAGCTTCTCGGCACCGTCGTTTCCAACCTCGACTTCCAATGAAGACCAGGTAGCGCCTAGCATCTGTGCGTCATAGGCCACGCGCGCCAGGAGCCTGGCCGCGATCTTCTCGCGACGGCGGTCGGCCGCGACGGCCACGTTGGAGATCTGCAACTCGTCAGCCACCACGGTGCCGCCTGCATAGCCGATGATGGTCCCGCGGTCGTGCGCGACCCACCACACATGGTTGTGGGCGGACACGTCATCGTAGAAGACGTTCTGGGACCACGGCTCGTGATTTGACGCGGAGAAGACCTCGGCCTCCAGGGCCGCCACGGGCTCGACGTCGTTCAGGGTCATAGGCCGCAGCTGGCAATGAATGCCTGCTAGGGCATCGTCCACGCCGGTGAGCTCAACGGTCGCGGGCTCTTTGAGGCCCAGGCGGGTGCGTTCGTTCTCCTCGGCGTCGGACAGGCGGGTGTAGATGGGAAGCACCAGCGCGGGGTCGCCGCTTTGCTCGGCAAAGACGCCGGCCTCGACGGCGGCGCGCATCAGGCCCTCGCCGGTGGGCCACCAGGCGTCCTGCTCGGTCACGCGCTCGGGCGAAAAGCCCGCGGCCTCGAACTTCTCGCGGTACTTGAGCAGGCCGTTTCCCGTGAGGATCAGCTCGGCCGCGTCTGCGCGCGAGGCCAGCTCGGCCACGCAGGCGTCAGCCTTGGCGACGGTCTCGGCCGTGAAGGTGCGGCGGGCGCCCGCGTCGTCCAGGCGGTAGATGCCGGGGTAGACCTCGCCGCGCATGGCGTCGGCCGCCACGGCCAGAGTGCCGCGGGCGCCGGCGGCATGTGCCGACCAGGCCATCGCGTCCAGGGCCGAGGTGCCGTACAGGCCCACGCCCAGGCCGCAGGCCAGGCCCTTGGCCGTCGCGATGCCGATGCGCACGCCCGTGAACGAGCCCGGCCCGCGACCCACCAAGACGGCCTCAACGTCGGTCATCTTCAAATGAGCCGCAGCTAGAGCCTGTAGGCAGGTGTTCACAAGCTCGACGTTGGCGCGGCGGCGGCACAGGTGGTCGGCCGCGGCCAGCACGTCGATCTTCTCGCCGTCCACGCGCGCGACGGCGCAGGCGAGCATATCGGTGGAGGTATCGAGGGCAAGAACAATCATGGGCGTTCCTTAACGGTGGGATTTAGCGCCCCTAAGTATAACGCCTTGGGCGAGCAGCCCCGCGGCGACCGGTTGCACGCACGCCGCCCGCCCGCAACGGTACCGCGGTCGCCCCTACCCCTGCGAAAGCTTCGCGTGCTCCGCGGCCACGGTCTCGATCAGCCGGGCCATCGGCCACATCTTGTTCTGCGCGGTGAGAAGCGCCTTGGCCCCCACCACGCACCCGGCCTCCCGGCTCTTAGCGAGAAACTCGTTGACCTGCGCGTTTGTCAGGTTGCAGAGAAGCACGAACTCGTAGTCGGGCGCCGGCCCGGCGTACGGCGCCATCGACGGCCGAAAGCCCACGAGCCCCGCGCAGGCGCCCGCCGCGTCGCCCAGGCGCTCGGCCTCGAGCGTGCGCGCCGCGACGCCCATCTCTTTGAGGACTACCCGCACGGACGCGCCCTTCTCCGATGCGGGGTCAAGCCCCCAGAGCACCGCGCGCGGCGCGGGCCCTGAGGGCTTGACCTTCTTAGCAGCCTTTTTATGCGGCTTGCCAG
>CAVDTK010000083.1:0-9922 GCA_963611755.1 Oscillibacter sp. ER4 | reverse complement strand
CGCAGGAAGTCGGTCTTGGTTGCGTTGGCCTTCTCGGCGTCGAGCTTTGCGGCAATGAGCTCACGGCGGGCGGCCTCGTCCTTCTCGCGCTGGCGCTTCTCGGCGGCCAGCTGCTCGCGGATGATGGCCTCGATGTTCTGGAAGCCGGCGATGACGGTTCCCTGGTCGCCCACGCGGTTGATGGTGAACTGGTAGTTGATCTCGCGCCCGTCCACGAGCATGCGGTAGTTGCCCGCGTACTCGTCTTGTTGGGAGAAGACCTTGCGCAGGTTCGCGCAGCTCAAGGACTGTTCAAGCGCGGCACGGTCGTCGGGGTGGACGTCCATCTCGACCCACTGCGACAAGAACGGCTCATAGGGGAAGCTCTTGTGCGCGACGTCGTCGAGCAGGCCGTCGTTATAGGTGTCCTCGAGCTTCAAGACCTTGGCCGTGCCCTCCTTGAGGTTCACCAGGTAGACGTTCCTGAAGTTGCGCGACAGCGTGTCGAAGATCGAGACCTGCTCGGCAAGCTGGCCCTGCGCCGCGCGAGCCTGGGTCAGGGCGCGCAGGACGGCGGCGAACGAGGCCACGATTACGACGCCGATGGCCACGACCTCGCCCAGGTTGTCCCGGATGAACTCGGCCGCCGTGATGGTGTCGGACTCGTTGTCGTAGACCGAGAGGGCGTTGATCAGGTAGCCCGCGGGCATCGCCTTCACGGTCTTGTTGAGGATCGAGAGCAGGGTCGCGTCTTCTCGCCGCACGCCAAAGGAGGCCGAGATGTCCGAGCCGAGCATGTTGACCTGGCAGGCGCTGTCTTTGACGTAGGTCCTGGAGCGGCCCGTGCGCACGAGGAAGCAGTCGACCTGGCCCGTGCGCATGAGCTTCTCGGCCTCTTCTGAAGAGGCGCAGTCGACTATGGTCCAGCTTGGGTAGCAGGACTCCACGTACCACTTCTTGACCCAGTTGTCCGCGGGAATGGCCACGGTGTTCTGGGCAGTCTGATCAAAGGTGCCCGGGCTGCTGACCGCGCTGTAGGGGATGTCGAGGGTCGCATCGGTCAAGGACAGGCCGTACTCGGCCGCGTAATGGGTGTTGAACGGGACCTTGAAGATCATGTCGATCTCGCCGGCGGCAAGGGCGGCCAGCTCGGCTTCCATGTTGTCGTAGCCGCAGGTCTCGAAGTCGATCTTGTCGTCTTGGCCAAAACAGGTAGAGGCAAAGGCGATGTAGTCGTTGATGATGCCCTTGAGCTGGCCCGTCGACGCGTCGATCTGCGCGATGTTGACGTCGCCTTTTATGTAGCCCACCCGGATGGGGCCGTGGCCGGCAAGCCAGGCGCGGTCGTCGTCGGTGAGCACCGCCGCCGTTGAGGTTGCGAAATACTTCTCGTAGAGCTCGTCGTTGTAGAAGGGGTCGTCGGTCACGATGCGCGTCATCGCGCCGTCGAGGGCCTTCTTGAGGTCCGCGCGGTCCTTGTTGATCGCAAAATAGACGTCTGAGCTGCCAATATAGACAACCGGGGCCACGTAGTCCTCTTCCCAGTCCTCCTCCACCGAGACAAAGCAGTCCATGGCCTGGGCGTCCAGGTTTTGCAGGACGTCTTCTGCCGTGGTGATGTTGACGTGGCTGGTGGAAAGGCCGTTATCGGCCTCCCACGCGTTAAGGACGTCCTCGGGGATGGCGCCCACCATGACGCCCACGTTCTTGCCGTCAACCGTGCTGACGTCTTCCGCCGAGATGTCCGCGTCGCGGCCGTCGACGTAGATGAAGTAGCGCTCCTCGGCCATGGGCAGCGCGGAGAAGAGCATGTCCTGGGCGCGCTCGTCGGTGTAGGAGATGCCGTTCAAGATGTCGATCTCGCCGCTCTCGAGCTTGTCGAAGCAGGTATACCAGTCGGCCTCGACGTACTCGATGGTCCAGCCCTCGTAGCCGGCGATCTTTTGCAGGTACTCGTAGCCGTAGCCGGAAAGCTCGCCCTTCTCGTTGTATTTGTGGTAGGTGTCCTCGAACAGGCCCACGCGGACGGTCTTTTGGGCGGGTTCGGAGGCGGAGTCGGGCGTGGCCGTTGCGGCCGTTGTGGCGGTGGCGGCCGTCCCGGCCCCGGCCCCGGCCTCGGCCGCGACGGCGCAGACGGGCAAGGGCGCCGTGGCGCAGAGAAGGGCCAGCACGGCCACCAGGCAGTTGTGTATAAGCAAGCGAGAGCGCGTCATGGTTGTTCCCCCGCGGATATTGTGCGTAATTGGCACAGTCTACCAGCGGCCAAATACGCGACACGGGTCGATTACGCGAGCGGCGAGAACAACTAGGCGGCTGGGGCACGCGTCAATACGGCAGCTCGTCGGCCTGGCCCAGGCCGCAGGCGGCAAACACGCCCTGTACACTCAGGCGGTAAAGGATGGCGCACATGTCGTCCACGCTCTCGGCGCAGCCGCCGTCGAGCCAGCGGCGCAAAACGCCCACGTGCGCCGAGGTCACGTAGGTCGCCACGTAGCCGCCCTGCACCTCGTCGAGCGCCGCCACACGCCCGGGGCGCAGGACATAGCTCCAGGACTCGACGCCGTTTTGGACCAAGCGGCGCTCGAACTGCGGGGCGCCGTTCGCGGAGAGGAGCGCGGCGAAAAGGGCGCGGTTCTCTTTTGCGAACTCCAGCCAGGAGCGGTAGTAGTTCTCCTCGCTGATGCGAGAGCCGCATTGAAGCTCGTGCGCGTCCACCAGGCCGTCGAGCAGCTCGTCCATCAGGGCGTCGACGAATGCGGGGACGCTCGCGTAGTGGCGGTAGAACGTAGCCCGGTTGATGCGCGCCGCGTCCGCCAGCTCGCGCACGGTGAGCTTGAGCATGCTCTTGTCCTGTGCCAGCTCGACCAGCGCGTCCACCAGCGCCTGATGCGTGCGCTGCGTCCGTAGGTCATCCGCCATGAAAACCACCCCCGTGGCAGTATAGGCCCAGCGCGGCACTCTGCGCCAGTCTGTCGCATATGCGACACTTTGGCGCTTATCGTCGCTTGCCAGGGCTTCTCGCCAAGCGGCGCCTACCTATAATGCTTGGTTTGAAAGCGTCGACGCGCATCATCAAAACTCGAAGTAAGGAGCCGCCCATGGTGGACTTCTATGGCCTGATGCGCAAAGTACCAGGCGGCATGGTCTTGGTGCCCATGCTTTTGTTTGCCGTTATCAACACGCTTTTCCCCACGCTGTGGAGCAGCCTTGGGGGAATGTCGCAGGCGTTGTTCAAGGGAGGCACGCAATGCCTTGCCGGCTTTTTGCTGTTTGCCTCCGGGACGTCGGTGAGCGTTAAGGGGCTGGGGCGCGTCATCTCGCACTCCGCGCCTCTCGCCGTTGCCAAGCTGGCGATCAGCTTTGTCTTTGGCCTTGGCTTCATCAACCTCTTTGGCCTCGACGGCATCTGGGGCATCAACGGCGTGGCGTTTGTCGCCGTCATCTGCGCCTGCAACCCCGGCGTCTACATGGGCTGCATCCAGGACTACGGCGAACCGGACGACATGGCCAACTTCGCCATCCTGAACATCCTCACCATGCCGGCCATCCCCATCGCGATCCTGGCGGCGGCGGGCGGCAGCAGCTTCAACCCACTGGACATCGTGACCATCCTGCTGCCGTTTGCCCTGGGTATGCTGCTGGGCAACCTCGACCCCAAGATCCCCGAGATGTTCCGCGCCGCCACGCCGCTCGCGCTGCCGTTTTTGGGCATGTGCTTCGGGTCGTCCATCAACCTGGTGTCGGCTGTGCAGGCGGGTGTGCCGGGCATTATCTTGTCCCTTATCTACCTGGTGATTCATGCCGTGATCATGCTGCCGGTCGACCGCTTGGTGGGCAAGCGCCCGGGGTACGCCGCCATGGCCATGTCGAGCGTGGCCGGGATCTCGGTGGCCGTGCCCGCCATGCTGGGCAACGCGTACGCCGCATATACCGGCGCCGCGGTGAGCGAGATCGCCCTGGCCCTTATCGTCACGAGCATCGTGAGCCCCTACCTCACGCGCGCCGTGGTGAAGAAGTGGGGCGCGCCTCACGCGTTCAAGAAGCAGGCGGAGAAAGTCGCAGCATAGGAGGCCCACAACATGAAAACCATCGACGTGCACAGCCACTTCTTGCCTCAGCCCTACCTGGACTGCCTGGCCACCGACGGCATCGACCCCACGGCCGAGGACGGCTTTCCCTCCCCCACCTGGGACTTGGACGAGCACCGGCGCTTCATGGACGAGGTCGGCATCGACTACTCCGTGCTCACCATTTCTTCTCCGCACATCCACCACGGCAACGACGAAAACGCTTGCCGCACGGCCGTGGCCATCAACGACTACGCGGCGCGCATCTGCGCAGACGAGCCCGACCGCTTTGGCTTCTGCGCGGTGCTGCCCACGCCCTGCATCGACGAGTCGGTGGCAGAGGCCGTGCGCGCACTGGACACGATGGGCGCCAAGGGCGTGAAGCTGCCGAGCAACTCCTGCGGCCTCTACCTGGGAAACGAGAAGCTCGCGCCGCTGTATAGGGAGCTCGACCGTCGCGGATCGGTGGTCATCATCCACCCGGCGCCGCCCCAGCAGATCCCGGGCGACGTCTTCACGGCAGGGCCCAAGCCACTGTTCGAGTTCATCGGCGACACCACGCGCACGGTGATCGACCTCATTACCTCGGGCGCGCTGGAGCGCTGGCCCAACATCAAGTTCGTGGTGCCCCACTGCGGGTCATTCTTGCCGCTGGTGGCGCACCGCTTGATCGGCATCTCGAAGGTCCTGGCGAGCAAGGGCATGATGGAGGAGGTCGACGTGATGGGCAGCATCGCGCGGCTGTACTTCGACCTGTCGGGCAGCCCGCTGCCCGCGGGCCTCGACGCGCTCATGCACATCACGACGCCCGATAAGCTGCTCTTCGGCAGCGATCACCCTTATACGCCCACGGCCCAGATCAAGCAGAACATGGAGGCGCTATTCAATAGCGCGCAGGTCAAGCCAATAGAAGAGCAGGTTCGCCACCTCAACGCCGAGCAGCTCTTTAGGCTGTAGGGCACGCCCGGCCAGGCCGTGACCCGCGGCTTCACCGTCGAGCCGTTTTAGGGCAACCGAAACAGCAGGGTCAGCGGGCCCCGACGCCTAGGTGCGCCGGGGCCCGCTTTTGTAGAAGGGGCGCTCAATTTGAAGTGCATATTGGTGTTTTTTGGCGCTCAGGAGCTTTTCTGATTTTGCGAGCAATGCTTCTACCTGCGGTTTCTTGAAATGCAAGTCTCGCAGACACGTGCAAACAAGGCTTTAGGCACCAACATGCGCCTCAAATTGAGCGCCCCTATCCCGAAACCTACCAACATGTGCCCAAAATTGAGCACCGGCCCACGGGCTCAGACCGTGGGTCGGCGCGTTTCCCGCCTTCGCAGCGCGCGGCACTCGGCAGCGAGCAGCTAAGCGAGCTCGCGAGCACGTTCAGCGGCGCCAAGCGCGCCCGCGAACCGCGCCTCGGGACAGGTCGTGACCTCAGCGCCCAGAAGCGCGCCCAGCCGCTCGACGAAATAGGCGTTCTCGCAGAGACCCCCGGTTAGGAAATAGGGCGCGCCCGACCCCTGTCCGGCAAGCGCGACCACGCGCGAGGCCACCGACTCGATAACGGCATGCGCGATGCTCTCGCGCGCCTCTCCTTTACCCACGAGGCTGATGACCTCGGACTCCGCGAAGACCGTGCACATGCTCGAGATCTTGACGTCAGAGCCCATGCCTTCGCGCGCCAAACGCGAAAGCTCCTCCTGCGAGACACCCAGCCGGTCTGCCATGACCTCTAAAAAGCGCCCGGTACCTGCGGCGCATTTGTCGTTCATCGCGAACTTGAGCACACGGCCGCCGTGCAGGTGGATAACCTTCGTGTCCTGTCCCCCGACATCGATCACGCAGCCCTTGCCTCCAAAGAGCCTCGCGGCGCCGAGCCCGTGACAGGTTATCTCGGTCACGACCTTGTTCGCATACGGCACGGCCACGCGCCCATAGCCCGTGGCGACCACGCGAGTGCGGCCCGCGGCAATATCGAACCCGCGAGCCAGAAGGGCCAATCTCACCCGCTCGGCCGCGTCCACGCTCGAGTAGCCCGTGGGCATGACCTCGCTGGCAAGAAGCTCGCCGCCCTGGTCAAGCACCACAGCCTTTGTCGCCGTGGACCCGATGTCGATCCCAATACCAATCCCCATAGAACGCCTTTCCGCCACGCGCTCGCCAACTCTAGGTTTCCCCGGTGCCCCAGATTGCCGCGATTGAGGAGCGACGCGTGCTTAGGCGCGCGAGCGACGAATGAGCGGCAAGATGGGGCGCCAAGGGAAGCTAGAGCATCTCTATAAACGCGGCGATGCGCGTATCGATCTGCCCCTGGTCACCCGCAGAGTAGTCGGTCTCGATCTTCATGTACGGGATGCCCGCGCCCTCGACGGCCGCCTGCATGCGCGCGCTCTCCACGTTGAAGGTGTGGCACGCGGTGAGCACGTTGTCAATGACGCCGTCGACGTGGTATTTCTCGCACATGGCCAGGGTGTTCTCCATGCGCCCGTCGTTGGGGGTCATCACGGAGCAGTTAATGTCCAGGTAGCGGTCGGCGATGGCGCGCAGGATATCGTCCGCATTCTCGTCAACCATCATGCGACAGGTTCGCTCGCCGGAGCAGTCGTCCATGCAGACGACCACGCCGCCGTTGGCCTCGATGGTGCGGCCGATCTTGTTGATAACGCCGCCGACGGGGCAGCCGGTGATGAGGATGCGCTTGGCATCGGCCGCGATAGGCCGCTCGCCTGTCTCGTAGGCCGCGCGGCGCTCGGCCACGGTGGCCTCGATCTTCTTGGTGTAGGCGTCGATGTCGAAGCTGAAGGTGCCCGCGAACATCGTGCTCATAAGCTCGACGCCGCTCATCGCCGGGGGCTCGGCGGCCTGGAGCTCGAACATGCTGAGCTGGGCCGCACGCAGGCGGTTTCGACGGGCCGCGGCGGAGCGCAGGTCGTCGTCGGTAATGGTGATGCCGTAAAGCTCCTCGAGGCGCCCCTTGAGAAGGCGGCACTCCTCGTACCAGCCCTCGCGCTCGTAGGCACGGTCGCGTCCCTGCGGCAGGTGGAGGATGTGGGTCTCTTTGAGCTCGCCCAGCAGCTCGTACATCTTCTTCTTGCCGTCGCAGGTGGTCTCGCCCACGATCATGTCCGAGAAGTAGGTGAAGGGGCACTTCTGCGAGTACGCGAAGCCGTAGGTCGACTTGATGAGCGGGCAAAGGTTGGCCGGCAGGACCTTCTCGGCCTCGGGGATCACCTCGTCGGACGTGCCGCAGAGAGCCACGCTCGACGCGCCCGCGGCATCGATGATCTCGAGCGGGGTGTAGCTGCAGAGAAAACCGACAAGCCGATTGCCGGCCTGCTTGAAGTCCTTGACGCGGATAAAGGCCGCCTTGCGCTGCTCGTTGAACTCCTCGAACGTGCGCGGAAGCGGCTGGTCCTCGATACCCATAGTGCATCCCCTCTCTTTTTTGCGCCCGCGCTTCCCCAAGCGCAGGCAAATAACTGAGATAACCTACCATTTTGTGAGGCGTTATAGTTTTGAATATATAACCATTACGTTTGGCGGCGCGCGGCGTCTGACAAGCCACGCCGCACAGAAACGCGCCGCCGTCGGGGGTTCCGGCGGCGGCGCTTGTTGTTGGGGACGTGCTGAGAAGGGCTAGAGCTCGACCAGCTGGCCAGTCTCGGCGGCCTCCTTGACGGCGTTCAGAAGCCTCAGGGTCTTGACGTTGTCGGCCGGGGTCACGACGGGCTCGACCTCACGACGGACGACCTTGACGAAGTGCTTGAGCTGCATCTTGTGCGGCAGCGCCGGGTCGACGGCGGGCACCTCCATCTGCAGCGGCTTGTGCCAGCTGGAAGCCCCGTCATAGGAGAACTGGTGCAGACGCGGAAGGGAAAGGGCGCCCTTGGTGCCGCCGATGAAGTACGCGTCGGCCTCGAAGGGACGGTACTGCGGATCCTCACGCGCAGTCGCTTCCCAGTTCCAGGGACTCGCGGTGGCGTCGGAGATGGTCATCGAAGCCAGGGCGCCGTCGGCGAAGCGTACGTTCACCACAGCGGAGTCCTCGGTCTCGAAGCCGCGGGCGCCGCTCGACTGCATGCCCTGGACGGCCACCGGCTCGCCCAGGAGGTAACGGAGCAGGTCGACGTCGTGCACCAGGTTGACGAGGATGGGGCCCGCGCCCTTCTTGCGGCGCCACTCGACGTCGAAGTACTCGTCGTTCTTATAGATCATGTAGTGGAAGCTCGAGACGGTGAGCTTGCCCAGCTCGCCGGACTCGATGATCTCCTTGGCCTTATTCACAAAGGGGTTGTGGCGGCGGTGCTGGCCCACGAGCACAGGCACGCCCGCAGCCTCAGCCTCGGCCGCGAAGGCCTCGGCGTCGGCGAGGTCGTTGGAGATGGGCTTCTCGACCAGGGGCACGATGCCGCGCTTAACGGCCTCGCGCGCCACGGAGAGGTGCAGGTCGTTGGGCGTGGCAATGATGACGGCCTCGGGCTTGACCTCGTCCATCATGGCAGCCGGATCGGTGAAGAAGGGCACGCCGGCGGCCTCGGCCGTGGCGCGGGCGCCCTCAAAGGCATCGGCGATCGCGACGAGGGTGGCCTCGGGCTCCTCGGTGACAAAGCGGATGTGGTTGCGGCCCATGGCGCCCGCGCCGACGACGGCGATACGGACGGGGCTCTGGTTCTCGGACATGTTCGCTCTCCTTTCCAAAACGGTGGGCGTAGCGGGTGGGTACGGTACGAGGTTTGATGCGGAAAACGCGCCGCGCGAAAGCGGGTTTCTCGCTTAGGCTGCGGCCTTCTTCTTGTCGGACACCATCATGTAGACGGTGAGGACAACGGCGACGGCCGCGATGGCGATGGCGCCGTAGAAGGACTGCTGGTAGGCGGCGTTGCCGGCCTCGGCGTGGTAGAGCACGGCCGTGATGGGCTGGCTGATCCAGGTAGAGGCGGCGTAGCCCAGGAACATGATGCCGTAGTTCACGCCCAGGTTAGTGGTGCCAAAGGCGCCGCCCGTGAGCGGCGGGTAGATGACGAGAAGCGCGCCAAAGCTGAAGCCCAGAAGCGCCAGGGCCACGAAGAACATGGCGGTCGTGAAGCTCATGGACATGAGGACCAGCGCGAAGATGGTAATCACGAGCATGACGAGCAGGGACTTGTAGCCGCCGATCTTATCGGTGATCTGGCCAAAGGAGAGACGACCGACGAGGTTAGCGCAGGTGTTCACCGTGACGACCAGGCCGCCCAGGGCCACGGCCGCGGCAGAGTTGGGATCCTCGAAGAGCTGGACCGCGGCGATGGAAGCAACCTTGCCCACGAGCAGGGTGCCAGCGGTCGCGGCAAAGGCGAACGTGGCGATAAGGACCCAGAAGCGCGGGGTGCGAACCATCTGACCGGGGGTCAGGTCGCCGAAAGTGCCGGCGTGCGCGCCGGCAGCCGGGGCGACGTAGCCCTTAGGCACCCAGCCCTTCTCGGGAGCCTTGAGGAAGAGCGCGGAGGCCGCGATGGTCACCAGGAAAAGCACGCCCATGACCTTGAGCGCGGTGAAGACGCCGAAGGTCGGGATGAGGAAAGACGCGAAGACCGGCGACAGGACAGCGGGGCCGGCCGTGGAGGCGGCCAAGGTGATGCCCGAGGCCAGGCCCTTCTTGTCGATGTACCACTTCTGGCCGGTGGTCAGGGCCGGGTTATAGCCCAAGCCGTTGCCGATAGCGGCCACAACGGAGAACCACAGGTAGAACTGCCAAGGCGCGGTCACGGTGCCGCACATGAACCAGCCCACGCCGTAGAGGACGGCGGCGGCGATCACGATGTTGCGGGGACCGATCTTATCCGAGATGCGACCCGCAAAGATGCCGGTCACGGCCATGATGGTCTGGAAGACCGGGAAGGCCCAGGTAAGGG
>CAVDTK010000082.1:0-9987 GCA_963611755.1 Oscillibacter sp. ER4 | reverse complement strand
GAAGCCGAGGTAGTCGAAGCCCCCGACCGCGAACGCCCGCTTGATGCCGTCGAGCTGGTTGATAAAGCGGCGCGTGAGCTCGCCTTGGGGGTGGTCGAAGATCTGCTCCGGTGTGCCCTCCTCGTAAATAACGCCCTGGTCAAGGTAGAAGACACGGTTGGAGACGCTGCGGGCAAAGCGCATCTCGTGGGTCACGATGAGCATCGTCATGCCGTCTTGGGCCAGGCGTTTGATGACGGCCAGGACCTCGCCCACCATGGTGGGGTCAAGGGCGCTCGTGGGCTCGTCGAAGAGAATGACCTCAGGCTCCATCGCAAGCGTGCGCGCGATGGCCACGCGCTGCTTCTGGCCACCGGAAAGCGACGCCGGCATCACGTTCGCCTTATCGGAAAGGCCCACGGCGCGCAGGAGCCCCATGCCGCGATCGGTAGCCTCTTGGCGAGAAAGGCCCAGGGCCTTCATGGGCGCGTAGGTGATGTTCTCGATGACGCTCATGTGGTTGTAGAGGTTAAACGTCTGGAAGACCATGCCCATCTTGCGGCGGACGGCCGTGAGGTCGCAGTCGGCGGCGCCCAGGTCCTGGTCGTTGAAATAGACGGTGCCGGACGTGGGCTTCTCGAGCCTGTTGAGGCAGCGCAGGAATGTCGACTTGCCGGTGCCCGAAGGCCCGATGATCGAGATGACGTCGCCTTTGTTTATCAGGGCGTTTATGTCCTTGAGCGGGGTGGCGTTCTCGTAGCTCTTGGAAAGGTGCTCGATGCGGATCATGCCTGCTCACCCGCCTTTCTGCTCGAGGTTCGCGTGAGCGCGCGCTTGACGAGCGTCATGCAGCCGATGATCATGCAGGTCAAGGCCAGGTAGATGATCGCCACGGTGATGATGGGAACAAAGGCCTCGTAGGTGGCGCTGCGGATAACGTCGCCCGCCTTGGTGAGGTCCGCGACCGCGATGTAGCCCACGATGGCGGTGCCCTTCATCAGGCTGATGAGGTTCGTGAAGTAGGCGGTGACCGACGCCCGCGCCGCCTGCGGCAAGATGATGCCGAGAAACGCCTGGCGGTTGGTGAGACCGGAAGCCAGGGCGGCCTCCCACTGGCCCTGGTCGACGCCGCTGATGGCGCCCTCGAAAAGCTGGCCCATATTGGCCGCGAAGATGAAGCCGAACCCGAGCGAGGCCACAAGGACGTTGCTCAGCTTGGCGCTGCCGAACACCACGTAGTAGAGGATCATCAGCACAACGACGATGGGCAGGCCCTGCATAAGGCCGGAGTAAACGCGCGAGATGACTCGCAGGACCCGACTGGGGGAGAGGCTCATGGCGCAGAGCAGGGCGCCCAGCACGTTTGCCAGCGCGAATCCCGCGAGCGTGATGAGGACGGTGGTCCCCAGGCCAGAGAGGATGCTCTTCCAGCGGTCCTGGTCGACCAGGGTGCGGCGAATGCTCGTCCAGAGGGACTTCTCGCCGGTGGACGACGAATCCGTGGACTGACCGGAGGCGGACGCGCCGGAAGAGTCCGAAGAGGAGCCCTGCGTGCTGCTCGCCTGCGTGACCGTGCCCGCGGGGAAGTCCTTGGCGCGGACGATGGGCACGAGCTGCTGCGTGTAGTAGAAGTCCGAGAAGTTCACGCTCTGCGCGCGCTCGTCGGTGTAGGAGATCTGACCGGCGGCGATGTCGTACATCCCGGTTGAGATGCCGGTCAGGGCACCGCTGAAGTCGACGTTGTCGATCTGCAGGCCGTAGCCGTTGGCCTTGCAGAACCCCGCGACGACGGCGATGTCGAAGCCCGCGTTTTGGCCGTTCAGGTCCATGGAGAAGGGCTTCATCGTGTTCGACGTGGCCATGTGGATGACGCCGTTCTCGCCGCTTTGGGGAATGTCGATGTTTTCCCAGTCGCGTGGCATCAGCCAGTAGTCCTGGAGCTTCTCCAACTCGCCGGATGACTTAATTTGCGCGATGTACTCGTTGAACTTCGTGCGCAGCGCGTCGCCGTTGGACGTCTGGGGAAACACCGCGCCCACGTCGAACGTCTTTAAGGGGCAGTCAAGGAAGCCCAGGTCAGGATAGTCGGCGGCGATCATGTAGTAGTTCACCGAAGAGACGCAGAGAAAATCGATCGTGCCCGACTGCAGGGCCAAGATTATGTCGGTCAGCGAGTTGAAGTAGTAGATCTGGGCGTTCTCGACATTGTCCTTGACGATGGTGTCCTGCGGAGTTCCCGTCATGACGCCAGCGGTCTTTCCGGCAAGCTGGGAAACGGCGGCTTTGGCCGCCTCGCTGCCTTGCTCATCGGCAAGGGCCGCGGCCGAGAAGACCGGCGCGCACGCCAGCAGGACAGCCGCCAAGAGCGCGCAGAGGGTATAGCTAAGTTTTTTATGCATGGTTATCGCACTCGTTTAAGGATAGTGACCGTCTCTACATGGAAGGTCTGCGGGAACAGGTCGACCGGCGTCACCGAGACGGGCGAGAAGACCCCCGCCTCGACAAAGCGCGCGAGGTCGCGGGCCAAAGTCGCCGGGTCGCAGGAGACGTAGGCGATGGCGCGGGCCGGCTGGTCGGAGAGCTGCTCCACGACCTCGGGGGCAAGCCCTGCGCGCGGCGGGTCGACCACGATGATGTCTGCGTCGGTGTCGGGAAACTCGCGCCCGGCGTCGCCACCGATGGCGTCGACGTTGTCCAGGCGGTTGTCCTCAAGATTGCGGCGCAGGTCGCGCACGGCCGGCCCGTAGGACTCGACGGCCGAGACAAAGTCGCAGCGTTGGGCCAGCGGCACGGTGAAGGTGCCGGCGCCGCAGTAGAGGTCCATCGCCTCGTCGCCCGGCTGGGGGTCAAGGCCTTCGAGCACCAGCTCGACGAGCTTCTCGGCGCCCTTGGTGTTGACCTGGAAAAACGACGGGGCCGAGACACGCATGCGGTTTGAACCCACAAGCTCGCCCCAGCTACCCTTGCCGGACAGGCACTCGACGCCCGCGATCTTGCGGGCCTTGGCGGGGCCCTTCTGCATGACGCGCGAGACCGAGGTGGGCTTGAGGGCGTCGCCCAGGACCTTGGCCACCTGGTTTCTGGGGAAGGCGCCGGGGCGATTCCAGAGCGCGACCTCGACCTCCTTGGTGCGCGCGGAAGCGCGGATGCCCACGCGCTCAAGCCCCAGGTCGTTGGAGCCGGCCAGGTAGGTCAGGGCGCCCGCCACGGACTTGACGGCTCCCTGGTAGCGCTTGGAGAGAAGAAGGCAGGACTTCACGCTCACGACGTCGTCGCTTGCCTGGGCGTGCATGCCCAGGCGCACGCAGCCGGCCTTCTCGGTGACCGCGAGCTCCACCTTGTTGCGGTAACCCCAGGGATCGCTCGGGCTCACGCAGTCGGCGACCAGGGCTTGGGCGGCGTCGGCGTCCATCTTGCCGATCCGCACGAGCTGGTCGACCACGCCGTCGCGCTTGGCCTTGGCCTGGGCGGCATAGTCCATGGCGGCCCAAGGGCAGCCGCCGCAGACGCCCGCGTAGGGGCAGGCCGGCGTCACGCGCACCGGCGAGGCCTCCACGACCTCTGACACGTGGGCCTTCGCGTAGGTCTTGGCCTGGGCGTCCACCTGCGCCAGGACGGTGTCGCCGGGCACGGCGCCCGTGACAAAGACGGCCATGCCGTCAGCCGTATGGGCCACGGCCTCGCTGCCGTAGCCCATACGCTCGATCGTTAAGGTGAGGTTCTCACCGATGCTCATGCTTACTCCTGATTTTTGCCAAAGAGGGTCTTGATTCCTTGGCCTATTAAACCAAAAGCCTTGGAGACGCGGCCGGCTTGGGCGCGCTTCTTTATGGATTCTCTTTTTGCGAGAAGCGACGCGTCGTCGACGGCGGCAAGCTCAGGCGTCTTGGGCATGGGCTGGCCCGCGGCCTTCTCGGCGGCTGCGGCCACATAGGGCTTGACCTCGGGCTCGTTTGCGTGGGCCTTCTGGTAGGCCTCGGCGAGAAGGACCTCCTGGCAGTTCACGGCCTGCTGGCCGTCCTCGACGGTCAGCGGCTCCCAGGTGCCATCGGCCGTGAGCTGGCGGGCCTTCACGTTGTCGGAGAGCTGCAGGGACACGAAGTGGCGCACGATCTGGCGGCACGCGGGGTCGAGCACCGGGAAGGCGATCTCGACGCGGCGCTCGGTGTTTCTCGTCATCATGTCGGCGCTGGACAGGTAGATGATGTCGGACTCCGCGCCAAACGAGTAGATGCGCGCGTGCTCGAGGAAGCGGCCCACGATCTGGCGCACGACAAGGCCGTCGGTCTTGCCGGGCACGTTGGCCTTGATGCAACAGATGCCGCGCACGACCATCAGGACCTCGACGCCCGCCTCGCAGGCCTCGGAGATCTTGTCGATGACGTCGCGGTCGGTAAGGGAGTTCATCTTAAGGAAGATGCGCGCCGGCTCGCCCGCGCGGGCGCGGCCGATCTCGCGGTTCATGCCGCGCATGACCAGGGGCTTCAGGCTCAAGGGAGCAACGCCCAGCTGGCGATACGTGCCGCGGAGGTTGCCCAGGCTCAAGTTGCGGAAGAAGGTGTTGCCGTCGTCGGCGATGCCGGCGTCAGCCGTGAGCAGCATGAAGTCGGAGTAGAGCCTGGCGGTCTTCTCGTTGAAGTTGCCCGTGCCCAGGCAGGTGATGCGGCTGATGCCGGATGCGTCGTGGTAGGTGATCTGGCAGATCTTGGAGTGGCACTTGAAGCCCTCGGAGCCGTAGATCACGGTGCAGCCGGCGTCTTCAAGCCGCTCGGCCCAGGCGATGTTGTTTGCCTCGTCGAAGCGGGCGCGCAGCTCCATCAGGACGGTCACGTCCTTGCCGTTCTCGGCGGCGGCGATCAGGCTCTCGCACAGGTGGCTGCTCTTGGCCACGCGGTAGAGGGTGATCTTGATCGAGATGCAGGAGTCGTCGGCCGAGGCCTCGCGAAGCAGGCGCAGCAGCGGCGTCATGGACTGGTAGGGGTAGGTGAGAAGGATGTCGTGGTCCTCGACCTGGCCGCGCATGGGGGCGTCCAGGGTCACCATGTCGGAGAGCTGCGGCTCGAAGGGCGCGAAGGTGCAGGCGGCGTGCTCGAAGTCGGGGATGAAGTCCTCCAGGCCGTAGACGTAGCCCAGGCCCAGCGGGCGCGTGACGTGGAAGACACGGCGGCTCTCGAGGTTGAGCTCGTCTTTAATCAGCCCCTCGAGCTCGTCGTTCAAGGCGTCCTGGATCTCAAGGCGCACCGGCTGCAGGCGCTGGCGCATCTTGAGGACCTTCTTCATGTGCTGGCGGTAGTCCTCTTCCTCCTCGACGCCCTCGTCGTCGGGGTCGATGTCGGCGTTTCTCGTCACGCGCAGGACGGCGGACTCGGCGGGCGTGTAGTCGCCGAAGCACTGGCCCAGGTTCAGGCGCAAGACATCCTCGAGAAGGACGTAGCGGAAGGCCTTGGCGCTCTGCGAGAGCTTGACCACGCGGTTCTCGGACGCGGGGATCTCTATGATGCCCAGCATGTTGGTCTCGCCGTTGCCCGAAAGCGAGCAAGCCACGTAGAGCTTGCCGTTCTTGAGGTTGGGGAAGGGGTGGCGCGGGTCCACCACCATGGGCGAGACGATGGGCGCGAGGTTGGTCTCGAAGTACTTGGCGAGAAGCTCCTTGTCCTGCTGGGTGAGGTCGGAGGCGGCCACGCGCACCAGGCCGTGGCTGGCGAGCTCGCCCTCGACGATGTGCAGGGCCTCCTCGTGGCGCATGATGAGGCCGGGCAGCGTGTCGAAGATCGAGGTCAGCTGCTCGCCGGGGGTCTCGTTGGACTTGTTGTCCTTGGGCTGGTTCTTGAGGGAGGCGAGGTCTGACAGGCCACCCACGCGGATCATGAACCACTCGTTGAGGTTGGACTCGAAGATCTCGCAGAACTTCAGGCGCTCGAAGAGGGGGACCTTGGCGTCGAAGGCCTCGTCGAGGACGCGGTCGTCGAAGCGCAGCCAGCTGAGCTCGCGGTTTTGGGTGTAGGAGTAGTCGCGCGGCTCCTTGTCCTTCTCCTTATCGGCCTTGTCCTTCTCGCCTGTGGGCTTGGCCTTATCCTTGTCCTTCTCTTTGGTCTTGAGGGCCTTTTCCTTGCTCATATCTTTTCTCCTTTGGGGGGTGATTTGCCGCGATGCGCGTCATGGTGACAATCGTATAAATGATAGCAGCCTCGTTGTGCGCGGGCGCTTCCTTTGGGTTAAGGTTGTGCAAAGAACGCCGCCGCGCGCGGCGCCATCCGGAAAGGAACCCTTATGGCTTCTGGCCTTCATATTCGCTCTGAGATCGGCACCTTGAGAAAGGTGATGCTGCACCGCCCGGGAGACGAGCTTTTGAACCTCTCGCCGGACAACCTGGCGCCGCTTCTGTTCGACGATATCCCGTTTTTGCAGGTGGCGCAGGCAGAGCACGACGCCTTCGCGCAGATGCTGCGCGACGAGGGCGTTGAGGTCGTCTACCTGGACCAGCTGGTGGCCGAGGCCCTGTCCGCCGTGCCCGAGGCGCGCCACGAGCTCGTGGGCCGCTGGCTCATGGAGTGCGGCGTTTCCGGCAGGGGAGTGCTCGAGGCCTTGGACGAGCTTCTCGGCGGGATCGAGGAGCCGGTTGCCCTGGTCGACAAGCTCATCGAGGGCGTGCGCGCAGACGAGCTTAACCTGGAGCCCCGGCGCGGCCTGTCGCTTGCCGACCTCATGATGACCAAGGGAAACCTCGACGATCCGCTGGTCGTCGACCCTATCCCTAACACGTACTTCACGCGCGACACGTTCTCGGTCATCGGGCGGGGCGTGTCGTTCAACAGCATGTGGTCGGCCACGCGCCGCCGCGAGCCGCTCTTTGGGCAGATCGTCTTCAAGTACCACCCCGACTACGCCGGGACCCCCGTGTGGCACACGCCCGAGTCGCCGTTTTCCATCGAGGGCGGCGACATCCTGGTCTTGGGGCCGCATACGGTGGGCATCGGCATTTCCGAGCGAACCGAGCCGGCGGGCATCGACGTCTTGGGGCGGCGGCTGCTGTGGGGCGAGCCCGCGTCCGGCATCGAGAGCGTGTATGCCTTCTCGATCCCGCACAAGCGCTCGTTCATGCACCTGGACACGGTGTTCACGCAGGTAGACGTCGATATGTTCACGGTGCACCCCGGTATCTTGGGTTCTCTCAAGGTCTTCGAGCTCACCCGCGGGCCGCGCGAGGGCGAGGTCGTTATCCGCAGCTTCGAGGACGCGCCGCTGGACCAGGTCTTGGCAGATGCCCTGGGGCTGCCGTTCGTCCGTCTCATCAAGTGCGGCGGCGAGGACCCCATCGCCAGCGCCCGCGAGCAGTGGAACGACGGGTCCAACACGCTGGCCGTGCGGCCCGGCACCGTCTTTGTCTACCAGAGAAACGCCGTCACCAACGAGATCCTGTACAAGTGCGGCCTTAACCTGCTGGAGATCCCGTCTGCCGAGCTGTCGCGCGGTCGCGGCGGCCCGCACTGCATGAGCATGGCGTTCGTGCGAGACGACCTTTAGTTTACAATGTGTAAGTTCGGTATTATCTGTTGATAGGAGCACCCATGAGCGTTGACCTTTCCGGGAGGAACTTCCTTAAGCTGCTGGATTTCACTCCCGAGGAGATCCAGTACCTGATCGACCTGTCCGCCGAGCTCAAGGCCAAGAAGGCCAAGCGCGAGCCGCACCGTTACCTCGAGGGCAGAAACATCGTCCTTCTCTTTGAGAAGACCTCCACGCGCACCCGCTGCTCGTTTGAGGTGGGCGCCATGGACCTGGGTATGGGCGTGACCTATCTTGACCCCGGCTCTTCTCAGATGGGCAAGAAGGAGTCCATCGAGGATACCGCGCGCGTTCTGGGCCGCATGTTCGACGGCATCGAGTACCGCGGGTATGCCCAGGAGATCGTTGAGACCCTGGCCGAGTACGCGGGCGTGCCCGTGTGGAACGGCCTTACCACCGAGTTCCACCCCACGCAGATGATAGCCGATATGCTGACCATCCAGGAGGAGTTCGGCCGCGACCTTCACGGCAAGAAGCTCACGTTCATGGGCGACGCGGGCAACAACGTTGGCAACTCGCTGATGGTCGTGTGCGCCAAGCTCGGCATGGACTTCTGCGCCTGCGGACCTAAGGAGCAGATGCCGAGCGACGAGCTGGTGGCCACCTGCCGCGAGCTTGCCCAGGAGTCCGGCGCCACCATTACCCTCACCGAGGACGTGGACGAGGGTGCCGCGGGCGCCGACGTCATCTACACCGACATCTGGGTCTCCATGGGCGAGCCCTACGAGCTGTGGGAGAAGCGCATCGGGCTTCTGGCAAAGTACCAGGTCAACGCCGAGCTCATGGCCAAGGCGGCCGACGACTGCATCTTCATGCACTGCCTGCCGAGCTTCCACGACCGCAAGACCACCATCGGCGAGGACGTTTACGAGAAGTTCGGCCTCCCCGAGCTGGAGGTGACCGACCAGGTCTTTGAGTCCGAGCGAAGCCGAGTCTTCGACGAAGCCGAGAACCGCATGCACTCGATCAAGGCGGTCATGCTGGCCACCCTCAAGGACCCCGAATAAAACCGAGCGCAACTGCTCAAATGTTCAAACAAACGCCCCGGACCCCCGGGGCGCTTTAATTATAAGGAGCCCATGCGCTCAGAAAACACCGCATGTTGGCAGGTTAGCCCATGAGGGCGCTCAAAAACACCCGCATAACGGTGTCAATTGGCCCAATGAGCAACAAGTAAATGTTTTTATATATAGATCTACCTGGGCAAATAGAATAGAGCTCCGCGCCAAAGGCGCCCAAAAAGCCCCCTAAACACCAATATCCACCCAAAATTGAGCAAGGTGTTTCAAGTGGCGGCGTTCCGGGCTTGATGAGCCAGGTTTCCGTAACTGACAGAGGCCCCGCCCGACCGTTTAAGTTTTTGCGAATCGCGAAGCGAGCGAGCCGCTGAAAGCGGCGAGCGCTGAGCAAAAAACTTAAACGGCCGGGCGGGGCCTCGTCAGCAAACAAAACCCAGCTCAAACCATCCGGGGAACTAGTAAACCATCCCCATAGCCTCCCGCACCTCGCACAAAGTCTCATGCGCGATTGCGTTAGCCTTCCGGTTGCCCTCATGCAGGACATCCTTGATGTAATCCATGTCGCCCAGCAACTCTTGACGACGCTCACGAATCTCCGCGAACCGCCCGTTCACGGCCTCGGTGACGACCTTCTTGAGCTGTCCGCCGCCGCCCATGCCGATCTCGTCGGCAAGCTCCTTGGGGTCGCGCCCCGAGCAGATGCTCGCCGTGGTGAGAAGAGCCGCGACCTGCGGGCGGTTCTCGGGATCGAAGGTGATGTTGCGCTCGGAGTCGGTCTGCGCCTTCTTGATGAGCTTGGCCGTCTCCTCGGCGGTCATGGAAAGCGAGATCGCGTTGCCGTAGGACTTGCTCATCTTGCGGCCGTCGAGGCCCGGCAGCAGCGGCGTCGAGGTGAGAAGGCCCGTGACCTCGGGGAAGACCTTGCCGTAGCGGTTGTTGAAGCGGCGGGCGATCTTGTTGGTGACCTCGATGTGGGGCAGCTGGTCGCGGCCGACGGGCACGATGTTGCCCTTGCAGAACAAGATGTCGCAAGCCTGGTGCACCGGGTAGGTGAGGAGAAGACCGGTGAGTTCGTGGCCCGAGGCCTCCTGCTCTGCCTTGACGGTGGGGTTTCTCTCCATCTCGGCCTCGGTAATAAGCGAGAGGAACGGCAGCATGAGCTGGTTTTCCTCGGGCACGGCCGAGTGGGTGAAGATCATCGTCTTGGCCGGGTCGATGCCGCAGGCCAGGTAGTCAACGACCATGTTGTAGACGTTGTCCTGGATGTTGTTGGTGGTGTCGCGGTCGGTAATGACCTGGTAGTCGGCGATGATGATGTTGGTCTTGACGCCCATCTCCTGCAGGCGCACGCGGTCGACCAGGGTGCCAAAGTAGTGGCCCAGGTGCAGGCGGCCGGTGGGGCGGTCGCCGGTGAGCATGGTGT
>CAVDTK010000081.1:0-10087 GCA_963611755.1 Oscillibacter sp. ER4 | reverse complement strand
ACATCATCGATACCCCGGGCCACGCCGACTTCGGCGGCGAGGTCGAGCGCGTCCTTCGCATGGCCGACGGCGCCCTGCTTCTGTGCGACGCCGCGGAGGGCCCCATGCCCCAGACCCGCTTCGTCCTGTCCCACGCCATCGCCGCCGGCCTGGCCATCATGATCGTGGTCAACAAGATCGACAAGCCCGGCGCCGACCCCGAGAAGGCCTACAACGACTGCCTCGACCTCATGGCCGACCTGGGTGCCGACGACGAGCAGCTCGAGTTCGCGATGGAGCACGTCGTCTACGCCTCCGCCGTCAACGGCTTCGCTCGTCTCGACCCCTCCGACGACAACGCCGACATGTTCCCCATGCTCGACATGATCGTCGAGGACCTGCCCGCCCCCGACGTCGATCCCGACGGCCCGCTCGCCATGCAGTGCGTGACCATCGACCACTCCGACTACGTGGGCCGCATCGGCATCGGCCGCATCTACTCCGGCACCATCCACGACGGGGACAAGATCCTCGTCGTGAAGAACGACGGCAGCCGCGCCATGAGCCAGGTCAAGCAGCTCTTCACCTTCGACTATCTGGGCCGCAAGGAGTGCGACCACGCCGAGGCCGGCGATATCGCCGCCGTCGTGGGCGTCGACTCCACCGACATCGGCGACGTCTACACCAACCCCGACAACCCCGTCGAGCTCGAGCCCATCGAGATCGACCCGCCGACCCTGTCCATCGTCTTCGAGCCCTCCACCTCCCCGCTCGTCGGCCGCGAGGGCGACATCGTGGGTGGCCGCCAGCTCAAGGAGCGCCTGTTCCAGGAGCGCGAGAACAACGTCACCATGCGCATCGAGGAGCTTCCCGACAAGACCGGCATCGAGGTCTCCGGCCGCGGCATCCTGCACCTCTCCGTCCTGATGGAGACCATGCGCCGCGAGGGCTTCGAGTTCCAGGTCGGCCGCCCGCGCGTCCTGTTTAAGAAGGACGAGTCCGGCCACACCGTCGAGCCCATCGAGCAGGCCGTCGTCGAGTGCAACGGCGAGTACGGCGGAAAGGTCATCGAGGTCTTTGGCAACGCCGGCGGCACCATGGTGAGCATGGAGGCCGGCACCACCACGACCCACCTCGAGTTCAAGATCCCGACCCGCGGCATCATGGGCCTCAAGAACCGCATCTTGAACGTCACCCACGGCGACGCCGTCTTCTACCACACCTTCCTCGAGTACGGCCCCTACGCCGGCGAGATCGGCGTCCGCCAGAACGGCGCCATGATCTCCATGAGCACCGAGAAGGCCGTGGCCTACGCCCTGGGCACCCTCCAGGAGCGCGGCCAGCTCTTCGTCGAGCCTGGCACCGAGTGCTACGAGGGCATGCTCGTGGGCGAGCGCTCCAAGCCCGGCGACATGGTGGTCAACATCGCGCGTTCCAAGTCCCTTGGTAACCAGCGCAGCTCCACCGCCGACGTGGCCGTGCAGCTCACCCCGCCGCGTCGCTTCTCGCTGGAGGAGGCGCTCGAGTACATCATGGATGACGAGCTGGTCGAGATCACCCCGCAGTCCATCCGCATGCGCAAGCGTATTCTCAACGAGACCGACCGCCGCAAGTGGGCCGTGCGCAACGGTATGGTCAAGAAGTAAGGTTCTTCTCAGTGATTCTGGCCTTGTATCCTGCGGTTTTACAAGCCGCGAGAAAATCAGGAGATTAAGGCTTGCGCGCCGGTGCTGATTTGTTATACTAACTGACGCACCATTACATGGAGAGTTGTCCGAGTGGCCGAAGGAGCACGATTGGAAATCGTGTAGGCGCCGAAAGCGTCTCCAGGGTTCAAATCCCTGACTCTCCGCCAGTACATTCTCGGGCGCCCAATTAGGCGCCCGTTTTGTTACTCCCGGTTGGCCGGGACCGCGAAAGCGGGTTTCTCGCCAACTAGGTTTTCGGAGGGATGGCAGAGCGGCTGAATGCGGCGGTCTCGAAAACCGTTTAGCCCGCAAGGGCTACGAGGGTTCAAATCCCTCTCCCTCCGCCAGATTGTTCAAGGGTCGCCCGTTTGGGCGGCCCTTTCTTGTTATGTGGGCGCGATGGCGTCGCGGCCGGGGTTTGTTGCCGGGTGCAGCCGGTGTCGAGAAATGCGCCGAGAAACCCGGCTCTATTTCCTGCGGCCCTGCTTCTTGTAGCGGCGCAACCTAGCCGCCACGCGCGGTGTGAGGTCCTTGGCGACCGGCGTCACGGCTCCCTTGGCCAGCGACCAGCGGCGCAGGCCCACGGTGACCAGCACCATGATGACCGCGGCCACATACTTGTTGAGGTCGAGCCAAACGACCAGCCCGTAATAGGCCGCGCTTCCCGCGACGGCGCAGACCGCGTAGTAGCTGCTCGGCTTGAAGATGCGCGGCACGTCTCCCAAGAAGACGTCGCGCAGCATACCGCCGCCCACGCCGGTGAGTGTGCCCATCAGGATGGCCGAGACGGGCAGCAGGCTGTAGACGATGGCCTTGTCCGTCCCGCCCAGCGCAAAGAGGGCGACCGAGATGATGTCGACCCACTCCAACAGGCCCGGGATCTTCTCGAACGGGCGCGGAAAGAAGAAGATGAGAAGCCCGATGGCGATGGTCGCGGGGATGGCGTAGGGGTTGTCCAGCATGTAGGTGCCGCCCTGCTGCATGGCCATGTCGCGGATAAGCCCGCCGCCCAGGCCGCACAGCATCGACAGGCCGATGAAGCCGATGGGGTCGAGCTTGCGCTCGCTGGCGACCAGCGCGCCCGAGATTCCTCCGACCGCGACGGATGCCAGGTCAAGCCAGGCGGGAAGGGCAACGGCCACCTGCGGGCTGAGGGTTGCGTAGATAGGAATCACGTGAAGGCTCCCGAATGTGGGTGAGTAACGGCCGACCAATGGTAACAAATGTCACAGGCGCACTTTTATATTAAGTCGCCGAGAAAACCTGTTAGGCTTTAAACGGCTCTATATGACCATCTTTCCCCTGATAAGGGGCTGAAAGGAGTCTTTTACGATGGCCACTTCGATAGACGTGAGCGGTTTTCACGAAGATCATTATTTTGCCCGCGCATGGCACCTGGTGACGCAGGAAAAGGGTTGGTGGAAGCCGATCCTGCTCATGGCCGTGGCGCTTCTCGTGCCCGTGGCGGGCCCCTTGGCCGTCCTAGGTTATCAGCTTGAGTGGGCGCGCCTGCTCGCCTGGGACGTCAACGAGCCCATGAAGCGCAGTGACATCCACATCGGTGAGCTTATCGCCTCCGGCTGGCGCGGCTTCGTGGCGATGATCGGCTGGGCTATCGTGAACGCCCTGATCAGCCGGATCTTCTCGGAGATCCCGGTCTTTGGCGATCTTCTCGACCTTGCCTGGTCGATCTGCGGCATCTTTATTTCCATGATGATCATGGTCGCGTCCATCCGCGCGACTATCTACCAGAAGTTCAGCGCGGGCTACAGCTTCAAGAACCTCTGGGAGATGGCCAAGCGCGACCTGGGCGGCCTGGCGCGCGTCTGGCTTATCTGGTTTGTCTCGATGCTCTTCCAGGGCATTGTCTGCATCTTCATTGCCGTTGGGTCTGCGCTCAGCATCCTGCCGAGCATGTACTGGGGCCTCTCTAACCTGGTCAACTACGGCTACTACATGGATAACCAGACCGTCGCGTACTACGCCTTCGACCTTCTGGCCACCTTCCTCAACGGTTTTTGGCCGGCGCTGCTGGTGATCCTGGCTATTCTGCTGGTTGTGGGTACCCTGACCTGCACCATTGTGTACGCTGGCCTGGCTCTGTGGATGCGCCAGTTCGATATCCCGGCCTGGGGCAAGAGCGAGGATCCGTTGCCTGCGTCTGTGGTTGCGGACGAGCAGGTCGCCGACGAGGCCCCGGAGGTGCCGGTTGCCCCGGTTGCCCCGGTTGTGCCCGTGGCTCCGGCGACGGCGGCTGAGCCTGCCCGGCCTGCCGAGCCTGCCGCCGAGGCCGAACAGCCCGAGGTCGCGCCTGTGGCGGAGGCTCCGGTCGAGAAGGACGAGAAGCCCATCGAGGTTCCTATCCCCGGTGAGAACTCTGTCGATGATGCTTCCGAGGACGACGTCGTTGTGTGCGAGCCCATCGCGCCCGCCCGCGGCCAGGAAGACGAGCTGCCCCTCGATTCTGAGGATGACGAGGAGGCCTCTGAGGAGAACGACGAAGACGCGGACACCCCCGACGAGGACGAATAAAGAAACCGTCCTTCTCGCCGCTTAAACGGCTATCTGGGGAAACAGGCTCCATCCGTGAAGATCGGATGGAGCCTTTTCTTATGCCGAGAAACCCCGCCCGGCGAGAAGCCCTTCTCGACCTGCGACGCGATAGAAAAGTGATAGACGGCTGTCAGATAGCCGTCAAATTTCTGTCAGGTTGGGCTGCTAGCGTAGGGCCCATTAACAAGTTGGGGCTCGCGGAAGTGTCTTGAGAACGGCAATTTGTGCAGATACCAGGGAGTTTGACGTGCCTTTCGCCAAACCTGTGGTACTATTCGTCCTCGGAACTTTCCTGCTTCGGGTGCACCTTCACTCCCCGGAGCCATTAGCCCAGAGGAGGTGACCACATGAAGGCCTATGAACTGCTGTTTTTTGTCGACCCCACCTCTAACGAGGAGACCCGCGCTGGCGTTATGAAGCGTATCGAGGTTGCTATTGAGGGTGGCGCTGTCGACAGCGTCGAGAACTGGGGCAAGCGCAAGCTCGCTTTCGAGATCGACGACCTCACCGAGGGTGACTACACCCTTATCAACTTCCACGCAGACCCCACCCAGATCGCCGAGCTCGACCGAGTTCTGCGCATCAACGACGCTGTCAAGCGCCACATGGTCGTGCGCCGTCCCGACAAGGACTAGCAACGGAAGTGTGGGCATTCGCCCACGTATGAGAGGTAGTGTGTCATGAGCATCAACCGCGTAAACATTTCTGGCAACCTTACCCGCGACCCCGAGCTTCGCGCGACGGGCAGCGGCACGCAGATCCTGCGCTTTGGCGTCGCCGTGAATGATCGCCGCCGCAACCCGCAGACCAACGAGTGGGAGGATTACCCCAACTTCGTCGACTGCGTCGTCTTTGGCGCCCGCGCCGATGCCCTTAACCGCTTCCTCTCCAAAGGCACGAAGGTTGCCATCGAGGGCAAGCTTCGTTACAGCTCTTGGGAAGACAAGGCAGGTCAGCGCAGGAGCAAGCTCGAGGTCGTAGTGGACGAGGTGGAGTTCCTCTCCTCTCGTAACCAGCAGGGTGGTGCGCCCGCCTATCAGCAGGACGCGCCTTCCTACTCCGCCCCGGCCCCTGCTTCCTACCAGCAGCAGCCCGCCCGCCCGGTCCAGGCTCCGCCTTCGGCGGACGTCTACGCCGAGGACATCCCGTTCTAATCACCCGGCGGCCCAATTGATGCGGCCGCCAAACGAAAGGCAATAAGACATGGCTCAGCAGAAGCAAGATTTTCAGCGCCAGCCGCGTCGCAAGTACTGCCAGTTCTGCAAGGAGGAGACTGCGTACATCGACTACAAGGATGTGCAGCTTCTCCGCAAGTACATGACCGACCGCGGCAAGATCAAGCCCCGTCGCGTCACTGGCGCCTGCACGCAGCACCAGCACGACATCGCGCTCGCTATCAAGCGTGCCCGCGAGATGGCGCTTGTGCCCTACACCGTACCCGTGGTTTCCAGCCGCGGTGGCCGCAGCCGCGGCTAGTACGGTTTTTTGCTTCAAGAGGAAGCGGTTAGTTTTTGAGTGAGAGCTTCGACAACGGCCGTCCGGTGCCGCCTCGCCAAGTTAGCGAGAACGGCCAGGCGCCCGCGGGGGAGAAGGGCATCGTGCCCGTCTCGGCACCCCAAAAGTCCAGGTCGCAGCTGCCGGCCTTCGCCGGTTTCCTGCTGTGCGCCCTTGGGGCTTTGGCGATCACTTCCGTGCCTATCCTGGGCGCGGCGTTGATCGCCTGTGGGTCGACCGTCGGCTTTTGTCAGGCTGGCCCCGCAAAGGGTGCCCTGCCTTCGGCGCTTGCTCTGGTCCTCACTGCGGCGATGGGTATCATCCTTGACCCGATCTCGCTGGTGGACGCGCTTCCTGCCTGTGTGGCATCCGTCGCGGCGGCCTACGTGCTGTCTCGCGGCAAGATGACACCGGGAATCGGCTGCATCATCGTGGCTTTGCTCGCGTTGACCCAGCTTGGCGCCGATGCCCTTGTGACGTTGGCGCAGGGAGAGACGATATCCGGGACCGTTGGCTCGATCGCGGACGCGTATCTCTCGGAGTTTGGGGCTGCCTTTGGGATTACGAGCGACCAGCAACAGACGGTCAAGTACATCATGACCTTGCTGTGGCCGCTCGCCTATACCCTGGTAGCTGTGGTCGAGTTCGCGTGTGCGTACCTTGGGTGCTGGGTGGTCTCGACTCGCCTTGGCGAGAAGAGCTTCCAGATGCCAAGGCTTCTGGACTTCGACCTCCCCTTATGGGTGGTCGCCGCCTTCGTCGCAGCAGCCGCCGGCCTGGCCGTCGGTATGACCGCGTCGATTACGTGGGCGCAGGCCCTTCTCACGGTGTCGCTCAACGTCATCTTGGGAATCAGGTTCGCGCTGATGATCCAGGGGTTCGCCCTTCTCGGCACATTTGTGCAGCAGAAGGAGCCGAGCAAGTTCATCGCTCTGCTCAGCTACATCGCGGCCATCTATCTTGAAGCGAATTTCTTTGTTATGAGTATCGTGGGACTCGTGGACGTCTGGGCGAACTTCCGGCACCTGCCGAGGGGGAGCAAAGAGGTCCAGGACAACGCGAAGTAAGCAAGGTGGTCGGTTTTTCTACCGACTGACTCGAAGGAGTATCCCATGAAAGTCATCCTCTTGGGTGAGCTTCGGGGCAAGGGCGGAGAGGGCGACGTCGTCGAGGTCGCCCAGGGCTTTGCGGAGAACTACCTGTTCCCCAACCGTATGGCTCTTCCTGCCACCCCGGGCAACATCAAGCAGCTTGAGGAGCGCCGCCACAACATCGAGAAGCGCGAGGCCGAGCGCGTCGCCGCTGCCGAGGCTGTGAAGGCCGCTATCGACGGCAAGTCCGTTACCGTCGACGCCAAGATCGGCGAGGAGGGCCAGCTCTTTGGTTCCGTCACCGCCGCTCAGATCACCGATGCCATCAACGCCCAGCTCGGCGTTGAGGTCGACCGCAAGCGCGTCGGCCGCGGCAACGCGATCAAGACCTCCGGTAAGCACGAGGTCGAGGTCAACCTTTACCGCGAGATCTCCGCTAAGGTCTTCGTCCTCGTGGGCGTGACCGAGGAGGAGCCCGCTGAGCCCGAGGCCGTCGAGGCCGAGGCTGAGGTCGAGACCGCCGAGGTCGCCGAGTAGGTTTTCAACGCTCCTGCCGCGCTACCTGCGGGTTTCTACAAAAGCCGCAGGTAAAACGCAGGTAAGAAAACGAAAACCGCTTTGGCTCCCAAATGCCATGAAGCCCTGCTAGGACAGCGTTCCTAGCAGGGCTTTTGTTATCTCTTGCCGAGAAACACCGCGGTTTACCTGGGCTTTTGTCGGTCGTTGAAATTTGGCAGGCCGCTAATTCTTGGCAAAACCAGAGGTCAGGGGGCAGCGAAAAGTGTGCGGGTTTTGAAGACGTCGGCCCTTCTCAAAATGTTGAAAACCCCTTTTTGAGTTCTCGACAAATTGTTGAAAACGTTGAAAAGTCGAGAAAAGCCCGCTCACAATCCTGTTCTTCTCGCTGCTTATGTTGAAGACCGCAGGGCTTCAACCGGCGGCTGAAACGGGCCTGCGCGCATGACGTGGGCATTCGCAAACAGTCGGCGTAAAATAGCTGCGCCGATCAAGATCAGGAAGCTAGGAGCGTTTGTGGCAGACATTACCGACGTCAACCCCACCCGCGTGACGCTGCCCGAGGGCGCGACCATGCCGCAGGATCCCGAGGCCGAGCGCTCGGTCCTGTCTGCCATGATGACCTCGACCGAGGCTCTTCAGGAGTGCCTGATCACCCTGGAGCCCGACGACTTCTACTTCCCGTCCAATCGCACGGTGTTCTTGGCCCTGAGGGACCTCTTTGACAAGAACATGCCGCTGGACAACATCACACTGGCCGACTACCTGCGCACTAACGGCGAGCTGGAGCGCGTGGGCGGCCCGTCCTTCATCCTGGAGCTCTCGAACAATCCGCTGGCCCTGGTAGGCTGGCGCCGTCACGTGGAGATGCTCCACCGCGACACCACCCTGCGCAAGATGATCCAGGCGTCTGCCCAGATCACGGCCTTGGCCTTCGACGCGCCCGAGGACACCAAGGAGGTCGTCGACCGCGCCGAGAAGCTTCTTCTGGACGTGACCAACCGCGACGTCCACACCAACGAGCAGTCGCTCGAGGACATCATGAGCGACCTCTACGAGGAGTTGGGCACCCAAGCGGCCGAAACCGACAGACCTATGGGCGTCATGACGGGCTTCCCCACGGTGGATGAGACCTTGCTGGGCCTGCGACCTGGCCAGATGATCGTTATCGGCGCCCGACCGGGCGTCGGTAAGACCTCGTTTGCCCTGAACCTCGCCACCAACGCTGCCTTCGCGGGCGCCTCGGTCGCGCTCTTCTCGCTCGAGATGTCCAAGGTCGAGATCGCGCAGCGCCTTCTGGCGGCGCACGCCCGCATCGGCCTGCAGGAGATCCGCTCGGCCCGCATCAAGGACGACCAGTGGCCGCAGATCCTCGAGGCCACCAACGAGCTTTCCAAGCTCGACATGATGATCGACGACACCCCCGGCACCACGGTGACCGAGATCCGCGCCAAGGCCCGCCGAATCCTTCGCAACAAGGAGCGCGGCGTGGTGATCATCGACTACCTGCAGCTCGTCTCGCCGCCGTCCGGCGGCCACCGCGCCGACAGCCGCGCCACCGAGGTCTCCGAGATGAGCCGCGGCATCAAGATCATGGCCAAGGACCTGGGCGTGCCCGTCATCGCCCTGTCCCAGCTCAACCGTACCGTCGAGAACCGTACCGGCAAGCGCCCGCAGCTCTCCGACCTGCGAGAGTCCGGCTCCATCGAGCAGGACGCCGACGTCGTCGCGCTTCTCGACCGCTCGATGACCGACGACGAGGCCGCGCGCGAGGACCGCCCCAACAAAGACGAGACGATGTTCATCATCGCCAAGAACCGTTCCGGCGCCCTGCGCGACGTCACGCTGACCTTCCTGCCCGGCTCGACCAAGTTCGTCGAGGTCGACAAGCACTTCCAGGAGTAGGCGGCCGGGCCCGCGCCGCGCACACGGCCCGCGGCCCTTCTCGCGTAGCCCTTCTCGTCTCGCGCCATGCCCGGAACACCTCGTGTTACTTGCGTTTAGTTGCCCGGGCCGCCCTTCGCAGGGCCTATACTTGTTCTGTTTGGTTGATTTCTCATGAGAGGAACAAAATGTCTGCAACTGTGCTTGTGGGTACCCAGTGGGGCGATGAGGGCAAGGGTAAGGTCACCGACCTCATCTCCGGCGACTTCGACGTCGTTTGCCGCTACGCCGGCGGCGCCAACGCCGGCCACACCGTCATCGCCAACGGCAAGAAGCTGGCGCTGCACCAGGTTCCCTCCGGCGTTATGTACCAGGGCACCTACCCGGTCATCGGCAACGGCTGCATCGTGGACCCCGAGGTTCTTCTCGGCGAGATCGACATGCTGGCTGAGCAGGGCATCTCTGCAGAGAACCTCAAGATCTCGGGCAACGCGCACATCGTCATGCCTTACCACAAGGACCTCGACGGCGCCCACGAGAAGAAGCTCGGCAAGAACCTCATCGGCACCACCAAGCGCGGCGTCGGCCCCTGCTACATGGACAAGATGAACCGCATCGGCCTGCGCATCCAGGACATGCTCGACGAGAAGATCTTCCGCGAGAAGCTCGAGGCGGCCCTGGCCTACACCAACCCCATCCTCGAGAAGATCTACGAGATGCCGACCTACACCGTCGACCAGATCTGCGAGACCTACCTGCCCTACGCCGAGCGCATCCGCCCCTACATCGTGGAGTCGTCGCTCTTCCTCAACGAGCAGCTCGAGGCCGGCAAGAACATCCTGTTCGAGGGCGCCCAGGCCACGATGCTCGACATCGACCACG
>CAVDTK010000080.1:0-10165 GCA_963611755.1 Oscillibacter sp. ER4 | reverse complement strand
GGTAGTCGTAGAACTTGGCAGGGTCCATGAGGCCTCCTTCGCGGTGGGCGTGACATTGGCATTCTATGCCATGGCGCGCAAAACGCGCCCGCGGGAAGGCCGATGCCGGGCTGTGGGGCGCCGGTGCCGGGCCCGCGGAGAGAAAAACGCGAACTTTTGTTTGCAAGGGCTCTCCGCCGTCGCCCCGCGGCGCCCTCGCCGCGTCCGGGGACCCCTCCCTACCTGCGTGAACGACAGGTAAACCGCGCGTGGCCCTGCGTTAAATCTCCGTCCGCGGCCCGCCGGCGCAGTAAAACGGCAGTAAGCAAAGCCGCTGCGGGCTCCGGGCCCGCGACCGCGGCGCCGTCTTTTACGAAAGGGGCACGATATGTACGAAGACATCATCACCGTCTCGACCGTAACCTTGAGGCCTATGTGGGGTCAGAAGGAGCAGAACCTCAACCGCATCCTGGGGTACATGAAGGCGGCAAAGAAAAAGGGCTCTGACCTGGTTGTCTTTCCCGAGATGGCGCTGACCGCCTACGACGACGAGCCCGACAAGCCGGTGGCCGAGAAGATGCAGCACAAGCTCGCCGAGACCGTCCCCGGCCCCTCGACCGCCAAAGTCGAGGCCCTGGCCAAGGAGCTGGGCCTCTATGTGGTGATGGGCATGCCCATCCAAGACCCCGAGAAGCCCGACACCGTCTACAACGGCCTGGCCGTCTTCACGCCCGAGGGCCTGGCCGGCGACTACCACAAGATGCACCTGCCCGCGCCCGAGCCCAACTGGGCCACCCGCGGCGACAAGCCCTTCATCCTGGATACCCCGTGGGGCCCCATCGGCTGCGCCATCTGCTACGACACCTACTGCTTCCCCGAGCTCATGGATTACTACGTGGCCAAGGGTTGCCGCCTCTACATTAACTCGACCGCGCTCGCGCACTGCCACGGCAAGTGCCTGGGCGACGACACCCTGCGCGCGCAGGTCATCCGCGAGGGCATCTTCATCGTGTCCTCCAACCTGGGCGGCCTGGACAAGGACAACTACTTCTGGGGCGGCAGCTCGATCATGGGCCCCTCGGCCAAGACCTGGGAGCCGCACTACTACGCCGGCATGCCCTTCACGGCAGAGGGCGCAGATGAGGAGGCCATGTACACGGCCACGATCGACCTGGCCCTGGCCACACGCTTCCTCTACAAGCACAACCCGGCGGTCAACGGCACCGACTGGCGCCCGGACAAGTACGTCAAGATGTTCGAGGATGTCCTCGCGGACGAGAACTACGGTAAGTAGCCAGTAGGGGAGAAGACCGCGGCGCGGCGGCCCGGCGGCTGTCGGGTGGCAAAATCCGAGGTTGTCGGTGGCTTCGTGGCATTTTAAGAGGTTGTCGGTGCCGTTTGAGGCAGATTGAGAGCTTATCGGTACCGACAACCTCGAAATCTGCCACCGGGCCGCTAGACCCCTTCGATGAAGCGGCGGGCCATGAGCTGCGCCGCCCCCACGGGCACGCCGTAGAGCGGGTCCTTGGCAAGCGCGACCCAGTCGGCGCTGCCCGCGCCTGCCGGGTTGAGCTTCTCGACGGCGGCAACTACCTGGTCAAAGACCGGCTCGAGGTAGCTCGACAGCTCGCCGCCCACCAGCACGTCGACCCCCAGCGCCGTGTGGATCGCCTGCAGGCCGCGGGCCAGGTGCGCTAGGTAATCGGCCAGGCGCCCGCAAGCCTCGGCATCGCCTGTTGCCACCAGCGAGAAGAACTGGTCCAGGCTCACGCCCAGCTCCTCTGAAAGCGCGTTGCTCGAGCAATACGCCTCGAGACAGCCGACCCGACCGCAGGCGCACTGCTTGCCGCCCGGCTCGATGCAGATGTGGCCGAACTCGCCGCAGGTGCCGCGCGGCCCTGCGAACGGACGGCCGTCCACGATGACGGCGCCGCCCACGCCGCGTTCCAGCGAGAGATACGCCAGGCTCTCGCCCTGGGTCTTGGGGAAGATCTGGCAGTAGGCGCCGCAGTTGGCGTCGTTGAAGACCTGGGCGTCGCCGCGCAGGCTCCCCACCAGGTCGCGGGCGTAGACCTCGCCCGAATCCACCCGCAAAACCGACGTGTTAAGAAGCCGCCCGCTCGCGGGGTCGACGGAGCTGGGCACGGCGATGCCCACGCCCGCGCAGCGGATGCCCTGCTCGGCCAGGCGCTCCTGCATGTCGGCCGTGATGCGCGCGACGCTTCCGGCCAGCGACTTTGCCGTGCGCGAGCTGCCCAGCGGCTGCTTGAGGTACAGCCCGTCGATTCGGTTGCCGTACAAGTCGCAAGCCACGCAGCGGGCGCTGCGGCCGGTAAGCGAGATGCCGATGGTAGCCACAGATCGCAGGGACACGCAAAACGTCTGCGCGCGCCTGCCGCCCGTGGAGTCGCGGTTGTCCGCGCCCTCGATGAGTCCCTGCTCCTCTAGAGAAGAAAACGCCTGGTAGACGGTGGGAAGACTTAGCTCGCAGGCTGCGGCGGCCTCCTGCTTGGTCAGGGGCTCGCCCGCCTCGTACAGGCACATGAAGACGGCCGACGCCGCCGGGGTGCCCTTTGCCTTGGGTGCGCTCTGCGTGCCCATGCGCGCTCCTCATCTAACTCATCGCGTAAAGATTGCCGCCGGCGGCGCCCATGCGCCGTTCGCGGAGAAAATCATGCCGTTCACGGCGGCGAGAAATTCCTCTCGTATTCTAACAAACACTTTTATAAAATGCATTTATAAAAGCAGGTTAGATAAGTTGCCGGACAACCGCGAACGTGAGGAGCCAAAGATGTACTTCATCGGCATTGACCTGGGCACTTCCGCATGCAAGTTCCTTCTTATGGACGAGAAGGGCGAGATCGCCAACGTCGTGAGCGAGACCTACGACGTGGAGTACCCGCAGCCCGGCTGGAGCCAGCAGGATCCCGCCGACTGGTGGGCGGCCGTGCTCCGCGGCGTGCCGGCGCTGCTCGCCGGCTTCGACGCCTCGCAGGTCAAGGGCATCGGCTGCGGCGGCCAGATGCACGGCCTGGTTGCCCTGGACGCCGCCGACGCGGTCATCCGCCCCGCGATCCTGTGGAACGACGGCCGCACCGCCGAGCAGGTCCGCTACCTCAACGAAGAGGTGGGAACCGAGAAGCTCCTGGAGTGGACGGGCAACATCGCCTACGCCGGCTTCACCGCGCCCAAGATCCTGTGGATGCGCGACGCCGAGCCCGAGAACTACGCCGACATCGCCCACGTGATGCTGCCCAAGGACTACGTGAACCACCTGCTGACCGGCGCCTACGCGACCGACGTCTCGGACGCGGCGGGCACGCTTCTTCTCGACGTGTCAACGCGCACCTGGTCAAAGCCCATGCTCGACCTCTGCGGCTTGAGCGAAGCCGAGGTCCCGGAAATCCACGAGAGCTACGAGGCCATCGGCACCCTGCTGCCCGAGGTCGCCGCCCAGCTGGGCCTGCCGGAAGGCGTGGTGGTCTGCGCGGGCGCCGGCGACAACGAGGCCGCGGCCGTGGGCACGGGTTGCGTGGGCGCAGGCTCGATGAACGTGAGCCTGGGCACCTCGGGCACTGTCTTTATCCCCACGGCGGGCTTCGCCGCGGGCGTGGGCGACCGCATCCACTCCTTCTGCCACGCGGACGGCACCTGGCACCTCATGGGCTGCATCCTCTCGGCCGCCAGCTGCAACGCCTGGTGGATGGAAGACGTCCTTTCCACCACGGACTTCTCCGGCGAGCAGGCGGGCATCGAGGCCGACGACGCGGCCCTTGACCTGCCCTTCTTCCTGCCGTACCTCATGGGCGAGCGCACCCCGCACAACGACACGCTGGCCCGCGGCGCCTTTGTGGGCATGAGCATGACCACCACCCGCAAGGACATGACCCGCGCGGTGCTGGAGGGCGTGGCCTTCGCCATCCGCGACTCCGTGGAGATCGCGCGCTCCCTGGGCATCGACCCGTCGTCCTCCACGGTCTGCGGCGGCGGCGCCAAGAGCCGCCTGTGGCTGCGGATGCTGGCGGACGTCCTGGGCATGGACCTCGACCTGCCGGCGACCGAGCAGGGCCCCGGCTTTGGCGGCGCGATCCTGGCGTCGGTTGCGGCGGGGGTCTACCCAAGCGTTGACGCCGCGTGCGAGCAGATCGTCAGCGTGCGCGACACGGTGCACCCCGACCCCGCGGCTGTTGCGGCGTATGACGCCCGCTACCAGGCGTGGCATGAGATGTATCCGGCCTTGAAGTCCACCTTCGCAAAGATTGGAGCATAAAAGATGCAAGAGATTCTTTCGGTGGAAGACCCGCTGTTCGCCCAGTACGGCGCGGTCTGGGCAGACGTCGACCACGAGGTCACGTCGCGCATCGCCCAGACGCTCGAGTACCAGACGACCCTGCCCGAGGGCTGCGAGTACGTGGCCGAGGAGCCCGTTATCCAGGGGCTCGCCGCCGCGCAGGAACTTGCGCCCACGCTCTTTGGCGGCCTCGACGTGCAGTTTGGCTGGTGCAGCGGCCACAACCTGGCCCTCAACTGCCTGGAGTACCACCGCACGAGCGAGTTCAACCTGGGCACCAGCGACTTCATCCTGCTTTTGGCCAAGCAGTCCGACATCGTGGACGGCCGCCTGGACACCGCCTCCGTCAAGGCCTTCCGCGTGCCGGCCGGCGTCCTCGTTGAGGTCTACGCCACGACCCTGCACTACGCCCCCTGCCAGGTGAGCGATGAGGGCTTCAAGGTCCTGGTGGCCCTGCCCAAGGGCACCAACCTCGACGCGCCCAAGCTGGCCGAGAAGGGCGGCGACTCCGGGCTTCTGTGGGCTGCCAACAAGTGGCTGCTCGCGCACCCCGAGAGCAACGAGGCCCTGGCAGGCGCCCACATGGGCCTTGTCGGGCAGAACATCACCCTGCAAAACCAGGCCTAGCGCCTTGGGACCATTGACGTTTATTTAGGAGAGGAAACGAGAATGGCATTGCAATCCAGCAACATCCCCCAGGTCAAGCTGGGAATCATCGCGGTTTCGCGCGACTGCTTCCCCATCAAGCTCGCGGTCAGCCGCCGCGAGGCCATCGTGGCCGAGTGCGCCAAGGCGGGCCTGCCCGTGGTCGAGGTCAAGCAGGCCGTCGAGTCCGAGAAGGACATGGAGGCCGCCCTCGCCGAGGCCCAGGCCGCCGGCGTGAACGCCCTGACCGTCTTCCTGGGCAACTTTGGCCCCGAGACGCCCGAGACCCTCATCGCCCAGCGATTCGACGGCCCCGTGATGTACGTGGCCGCCGCCGAGGGCGACGGCGACATGGTCAACGGCCGCGGCGACGCCTACTGCGGCATGCTCAACTGCAGCTACAACCTGGGCATGCGCCACGTG
Organism: Oscillibacter sp. ER4; assembly: GCA_963611755.1. Lineage (GTDB taxonomy): Bacteria > Actinomycetota > Coriobacteriia > Coriobacteriales > Atopobiaceae > Paratractidigestivibacter. The sequence goes on along the minus strand of CAVDTK010000080.1, from coordinate 4,827 downwards.
AAGGCCCACATCCCCAGCTACCCGGTGGGCACCGCCGCCGACATCGCCAAGATGATGGCCGAGTTCGTGCCCGTGGCCCGCGCCGTCATCGGCGTGCGCAACCTCAAGATCATCACCTTCGGCCCGCGCCCGCAGGACTTCTTCGCCTGCAACGCCCCCATCAAGGGCCTCTACGAGCTGGGCGTCGAGGTGGAGGAGAACTCCGAGCTCGACCTGCTCGTCTCCTATCGCGAGCACGAGGGCGACCCGCGCATTTCCGAGGTCTGCGCCGACATGGCCGCCGAGATGGGGGAGGGCCGCTACTACCCCGACCTGCTCCAGCGCATGGCGCAGTTTGAGCTCACCCTGCTCGACTGGGCCGAGGCGCACAAGGGCGCCCGCAAGTACGTGGCCTTCGCCGACAAGTGCTGGCCGGCCTTCCCGTCCGAGTTTGGCTTTGAGCCCTGCTACGTGAACTCGCGCCTGGTGAGCCGTGGCATCCCGGTGGCCTGCGAGGTCGATATCTACGGCGCGCTTTCCGAGTACATCGGCATGTGCGCCACGGGCGACACGGTGACCCTGCTCGACATCAACAACTCCGTGCCCGGCTACATCTACGACGAGGACATCAAGGGCAAGTTCGACTACCAGCTCACCGACACCTTCATGGGCTTCCACTGCGGCAACACCCCCAGCTGCAAGATGTGCGCCAACCGCGCCGTGAAGTACCAGCTCATCCAGCACCGCCTGCTGGAGCCGGAGGGCTCCGACCCCGACTTCACCCGCGGCACGCTCGAGGGCGACATCGCGGCCTCCGACGTGACCTTCTACCGCCTGCAGTGCGACTCCGAGGGCAAGCTGCGCAGCTACGTAGCCGAGGGTGAGATTCTGCCGGTGGCCACCCGCTCCTTTGGCGGCATCGGCATCTTCGCCATCCCCGAGATGGGCCGCTTCTACCGCCACGTGCTCATCGAGAAGCGCTACCCGCACCACGGCGCCGTGGCCTTCAGCCATGCGGGCAAGACCCTCTTCGACGTCCTGCGCTACCTGGGCATCGAGGACATCGCCTACAACCAGCCCGCGAGCCTGCCCTACCCGACGGAAAACCCTTTCGAGCACTAGGAAATGGGCTACCGCTGGGCGGCCAGAATCGACCGTTGGCGGGGCGGGGTAAAACCAACGAAAACGTATTCGTTGGCCTGCGTATACTAGGTTCCGAAAACGTTTAACTTGCACACTGCGGTAGAAGGGAGGTTCGCATGGTCACGCTCAAGATGATTGCCGAGGAGACGGGCCTTTCGGTGGCCGCGGTCTCAAAGGCCCTCAACCACATGCCCGGCATCAGCGAGAAGAACGCCGCCCGCGTTCGCGAGTGTGCCAAGCGCCTCAACTACTACCCCAACGGTGCCGCCCAGACGCTCAAGACCCAGCGCTCGTACAACATCGGCGTGGTGTACCAAAACGAGATGGACCACGAGTACTTCTCGCGCATGCTCACCGCCGTCCGTGACACGGCCGAGAGCGCCGGCTACGACCTCACCTTCCTCTCCAACAGGGGAGTCTCCGAGTACGGCTACGCGGCCCACGCCATGCGCCGCAACTGCGACGGCGTGCTCGTCTGCAACGGCAACATCGACCAGGATGACCTCGAGCGCCTGGCCTCGAGCCCGCTGCCCGTTGTCTCCGTGGAGCGCGAGTTTGAGGGCCGCACCTCCGTGTGGTCCGACAACGTCAGCGGCATGGAAGACATCGTGGACTACGTGGTCAAGCGCGGCCACACGCGCATCGCCTACGTCCACGGCCAGCTGGGCCAGGTTGCCACCGAACGCCTCGCTGCCTTCCGCGTCGCCTGCGCCAAGCGCGGCATCGAGGTGCCCGGCGAGTACGTCATCGAGGCCCTCTTCCAGAACCCCAAGGAGTCCGGCCTGGCCGTCCGCAAGCTCATGGCCCTGCCCGAGCCGCCCACCTGCGTGCTCTTCCCCGATGACATCTCCTACCTGGGAGGCCTCACCGAGCTCGAGCGCGAGGGCAAGGTGGTCCCGGACGACGTGAGCTGCGTTGGCTACGACGGCGCCCTCATCTCGCAGATCCTGCGCCCCAAGCTCGTCACCTACCGCCAAGACGCCGAGGCCATGGGTCGCGCCGTCGTGCGCGAGCTCTTTGCCGCAATAGAGCGGGGGGCCTCCTACGACCCTCACAAGCTCATCGTTCCGGGCTCGCTCTTGCCCGGCACCACCGTCAAAGACCTTTCGGTCTAGTTCGTCCTGTCGTTTTTCGCTTCCGTCCCGTTTCTATTCCCGTCCTTTATTTCCTGTTCCACCCTATTTTTTCGCTCTGAACGAAAACGTTTAACCTACCAAACCACCGGAGGTTTACCCATGCAGTTCGTAACCGAGAGGGCCCGCGAGCAGGTCCGCCCCGCAGACGAGTTCGTTCGCGGGCTCTTTGGCGCCAAGGCTGCGGCGCCCGAGCTCGACGCCACCTACCTCGATGCCGCCCGCACCCGCGCCCTCGGTTTCGTGGGCCTGCCCTACGTGGCGCCCATCTGCCAGCACCTCATGGCAGAGCCCGCCTTCGCCGCCTTCGTGGACGGCCTGGGCACCTCGGCGCTGCTCACCCTCTGCGGCGATGCCGTGACCTGCGAGACCACGGACGGCCCCGTTGAGGTCCCCGCCGCCCTCGTGGCCGCTGTGCACTCCGCGGTGGCGCGCACCCTGGCCGGCGCCGGCACGCTCGGCGCCGACGGCAACTTCACGCTCGACCTCAAGGCCTATCCCGTGAGCTCGCACTACAGCGTGAACCTGCTGCTCGGCAACCGCGCGGGCTACCCCTATCCGCTCTGCACCACGCCCAAGGGCGCCGTTGACGGCCTGGGCCGCGGCTCCTTCCGAGCCACCGGCGGCGAGCAGGTCCTGGCCACCCGTTGCGTGCTCGACCCCTCCCAGAACGGCGAGCCCGAGAACCGCCAGTTCTACCTCACCGAGGGCGGCGAGCAGATCTTCTACTCCGCCGACGTCCACGCCAACGTGAAGTCCGCCACCTGCACCCACTCCCAGGGCTGGACGCGCATCAACTACGTCACCGAGGACGGCCTGGCCATCGAGCGCACCATCTTCATCCTGCCGCAGCAGCCGGGCATGCCCAGCGCCGTGGAGGCCCAGCGCGTGACCGTGGAGAACCTCGGCGACAAGCCGCGCGACCTGCGCATCGTCTTCACCGGCTCCTTTGGCTTCATCGGCGCCGACACCATCGCCAACGACATCATCTACGCCAACATCGTCCAGGAGTCCGAGGTCGTCTACGACGGCGATGCGCCCATGGCTCTCACCCTGTGGCCCAAGCCCGCCCAGGAGCGCAACAAGAAGCGCTTTGCCATGCTGCTCAAGGACGGCGAGGGCATGGACGAGTACTGCACCTCGCTCGCGGACTTTTTGGGTGACGGCACCCTCGAGCACCCCGAGCTGCTGGGCCACCTCCCTAACGGCCTTTCCCGCAAGATGGCGCCCTTCTTCGCGCTCGCCAAGTCCTTCTCGGTTGAGCCCGGCGCCACGGCCGTCGTCGATGAGTTCGTTGGCATGAGCGGCGCCGACGGCGACGACGTCCCCTTCGCGAGCGCCCTTCCCTCGCTCGTGGAGGCCTATCGCGAGCCCGCCGCCCTGTCCCGCGCCCTCGCCGGCGTGAAGACCTTCTGGGCTCGCTACACCAACTACCTGCAGATGCAGTCTGGCGACGAGAAGTACGACGCCTATATCTCGCACAACCTGCCCTTCCAGGTGCTCTACCAGACCTACGTCTCGCGCGCCTTCGCTTGGACCCAGAAGTCCTACCGCGAGATGGGCTTCCGCGAGATCCAGGACATCTACGCCTCCATGTACTATCTCTCCGCGATGGGCGAGAACGACCTCGTGCGCGACCTTCTCTCCAACTGGGTGCGCCAGGTCTGGGAGATGGGCTACGCCTACCACGACTTCACCTTCAAGGGCAAGGAGCCGGGCGACTGCTCCGACGACCAGCTCTGGCTCTTCCAGGCGGTCTATCGCTACGTCACCATCTCGGGTGACACGGACTTCCTCACCACCGAGTTTGAGATTGCCGGCACCGACGGCAAGAAGCGCACCCTCTGGGAGACCCTCAAGGCCGCCCTCACCTACTCGGGCTGCATCAGCGTGGGCAAGCACGGCCTGCCGCTGCTCGACAAGGCCGACTGGAACGACACCCTGCGCCTCGACAAGGTGGTCTACAAGGGGCCCCAGAAGGAGGAGCTCTACCGCAAGCAGCTCGCCGAGAAGGGCCAGGAGTGGGGCGTGGCCTGGGAGAACGACCTCACCGAGTCCGTCATGAACGCCTGCCTGCTGAAGATCGCGGCCGACGAGTTCGCCGAGATGAGCGCCCTTATCGGCATGCCTGAGGCCGCCGCCGACGGCGCCTGGGCGCGCGAGATGTCGGCGCGCGTGGCCGACTCCATGCAAAAGAATGCCTGGAAGACCGACTACTTTGCCCGCTGCCTCATCAACAACGAGCGCGAGGGCGGCTACACCTACCTCGGCTCCACCGGCGACCGCCTCGCCGGCGACCCGGACGCCCCCGGCACCTACTTCCTCAACTCCTACAGCTGGTCCATCCTGGCCGGCGTCGCCACCGAGGAGCAGATCGCCACGATGCTCGGCGTGGTGGAGAGCCGCCTCAAGACCCAGGCGGGACTCAGGCTCTGCACCCTCGTGGACTTCGACCGCCTGGGCGTGGCCACCGGCACGGCGCTCTACTTCCCCGGCGACCGCGAGAACTCCGGCGTGTTCAAGCACGCGGCCATGATGGCCACCGTGGCCTCGCTCAAGGCCGCCAAGACCG
>CAVDTK010000079.1:0-10230 GCA_963611755.1 Oscillibacter sp. ER4 | reverse complement strand
AGTTGCGGGCACGCGCGGAGCCCTCGCCCCAGTACTCCTTCATGTACTGGCCGTTGACGTTCACGCGCTCGGTGGGGCTCTCGTCGAAGCGGGCGAAATAACGGCCGAGCATCATGAAGTCGGCGCCCATGGCAAGCGCGAGCGTCATGTGGTAGTCGTAGACGATGCCGCCGTCGGAGCAAACAGGCACGTAGATACCCGTCTCCTCGAAGTACTCGTCGCGGGCGCGGCAGACGTCGATAAGCGCCGTGGCCTGGCCGCGGCCGATGCCCTTGGTCTCGCGAGTGATGCAGATGGAGCCGCCGCCGATGCCCACCTTGATGAAGTCGGCGCCGCAGTCGGCCAAGAAGCGGAAGCCCTCGGCGTCGACGACGTTGCCGGCGCCCACCTTGACGGAGTCGCCGTAGTTCTCGCGGATCCACTGAAGGGTGAGCTTCTGCCACTCGGAGTAGCCCTCGGAAGAGTCGATGCACAGGGCGTCCGCACCGGCCTCGACCAGCAGCGGCACGCGCTCGGCGTAGTCGCGGGTGTTGATGCCGGCGCCCACGAGGTAGCGCTTGGAGCTGTCGAGAAGCTCGTCGGGGCGGGACTTGTGGGAATCGTAGTCCTTGCGGAAGACCAGGGAGACCAGGTGCCCGTCCTTGCCGACGATGGGAAGGGCGTTCAGCTTGTGCTCCCAGATGAGGTCGTTGGCGACCTTGAGCGAGGTGCCGTCCTCGGCGCAGATGACGTTCTCGGCAGGGGTCATGAAGTCACGGACCTTCTTGTCGCGAGAATCGCGGGAGACGCGATAATCGCGGGAGGTAACGATGCCGCAGAACTTGCCGGTGGGCGTGCCGTCCTCGGTGACGGGCATGGTGGAGTGACCGGTCTGGTCGAGAAGGTCCAGGACCTCGGCCAGGGTCATGTCAGGGGTGAGCGTCGAGTCGGAGATGACGAAGCCGGCCTTGTAGCTCTTGACCTCGCGCACCATGGCGGCCTCGTCCTGCGCGGACTGGGAGCCGTAGATGAAGGACATGCCGCCCTCCTGCGCCAGCGCGATGGCCAGCTTGGGGCCGGAAACAGACTGCATGATGGCCGAGACCATGGGCACGTTGAGGGTGATCGCAGGCTCTTCTCCGCGCTTGTAACGGACGAGCGGGGTCTTCAAGGAGACGTTGGCGGGAATGTTGTCTGCAGAAGAATAGCCAGGTACAAGTAGGTACTCAGAGAAAGTATGGGATTCTCCCTCGAAAAACGTTGCCATGCGCCCAAGGCTCCTTTCCTCCCGCTTTGGCGAGAAGATCGACACTGACGAATGTGGTGATTGTAGCATCAGCAAGTTTATTTCGGCGAGCGAGGTCAAAAACACAGAAAGCGGCGAGCTGGCGAAACCGAGACCCCCAGGGCCTTGTCGCAAAGTTACCTCGCGCCTTTGGCGCTCAGAAGAACTTTGCTGACAAGACCCTGGGGGTCTCGCTTTCGCCAGCTCAGTCGGGAATGAGAAAAAGCTAGTTCGCGCTCATCACGTCGTCGAAGTTTACCGCGATGTCGTGCTTGGTGGGGACCCACTCTACCTTCTTGAAGAGCGCGGCAACCGTGATGGGGACGTAGGTCATCATGAAGAGCGGGAAGGTGAAGAGGTTCGTGATGATGCGCCATTTCTTCTTGGCGTGGATATGCTTGCGCTCGGAGATTGTGGTGATGACGGCCAGGATGAAGAAGACCACGTACATCGAGGCGAAGGTCATGACGAGCGATCCCGTGCACATGAGTAGCTCTCCCTGGGTGGCGATGAAGCCGTGCGAAAGCGAGCCCACGATAAGGTAGGTGGCGTTCACGAAGAAGGAGAGCAGGGTCAAGATCATGCCGGGGGCAACCGTCATGAGCATGTCATACGAGGCGAACTGGCCCTTGGAGATACCCTTCACAAGGTCGCGCCCATACGAGAAGAACACCTGGTAGAAGCCCTTGGTCCAGCGCATGCGCTGCGTCCAGGAGGCTTTGAAGGTCAGCGGCTGCTCGTCGAAGAACTCGGCCGGGGCATAGCCGATCTGCACGTTGTTGGCGCAGCAGAAGGTCGAGAACTGGATGTCCTCGGTCAGGGTGTGGAAATCCCAACCGTGCATGCCCTTGATGATCCTCTCCGAGACCATCCAGCCGGAGCCGGAGATGGCGCAGCTCGTGCCCACCATCATGCGGGCGTTGTTCAAGAACTTGGCCTCGCGCAGGAACCACGTGGCGTAAGCCGAGCTGATCCAGCTGGAGTCGAAGTTCTTGGAGTTGCGGTAGCTCGTGCACACGAGGTAGCCGGCGTCGAAGGCCTGGTTCATGATCGCCACGTAGTCCGGCGCGATGATGTTGTCGGCGTCCATGACGAAGAACGCCTCGTACTTGTCACCGTAGTCGTTGAGGATGCGGTCAAAGGCGTAGTCAAGGACCCAGCTCTTGCCCTTGCGTGCCAGGTCGTTTCGGTCCCAGACGATGGCACCCGCGCGCTCGGCCTCGCCGTGGGTGTCGTCGGTGCAGGAGTCGCAGATGACGAAACAGTCGATGAGGTCCTTGGGGTACTCCTGCGTGAGGATCGAGCGCACGAGGTTGCCGATGACCGGCTCCTCGTTGTGGGCAGCGATCACGAATGCGTAGCGGTGGTCTTTCTTGGCCTTGGGCAGACGCACCGTGCCGCGCGCGATGACGCGGATGATGTAGACCAGCTGGTAGAAATAGGCCAAGGTAAAGAACAGCCAAATAATCAGGTTGAAGATGACGATCGGCGTGAGGCCAAGCCGGTTGAACTGCATCATGCGGGTCTCCCCCAAAACTAAAGTCGTCTTACCAAGAAAGCCCCAAGGCCGGGCAGATCTTCTCGCCGGCGGCCGTGCGGCCCATCGAGGTAGCTTTAAGTCCTTCCAGTATAGCGAGAAGATCGTCGGGCAGGCGGTCGGCTACCTCAATGGCACAAGATGTCTTTGGGTGGTCGAAGGCGACATGCCAGGAGTGAAGGAACTGCCGCTTGAGGCCTCGGCTGGCCCGCTCGTCCTTGCGGCCGTAGAGCTGGTCGCCCACCACGGGGTGGCCCGTGTGGCGCATGTGGACGCGGATCTGGTGCGTGCGGCCGGTGTAGAGGTGGCACTCGAGCAGGCTGTAGCCGTCGTCTGCGCGCCCGGCCTCAAAGCGTTCGAGCACGCGGTAGGTCGTGATGGCCTCGCGCGCGCCGTCAGCGTCGCTCACGGCCATCCGCAAGCGGTCGCGGGTCGAGCGGGCGATGCCCGTGACCACGGTGTCCTCGTCGCGGGCCACGTAGCCGTGTACCAGCGTGATGTAGCGGCGGTCGAGGACGCGCATGCGGATAAGGTCCTGCAAGGCCTTCTGGGTCTCGTCGTCTTTGGCGGCGAGCATGAGGCCCGAGGTGTCCATGTCCAGGCGGTGGACGATGCCCGGGCGCTCCTCGCCCTGAAGCATGCCTAGGTGAGCATAGCCGCAGTGGGCGACCAAGGCGTTTGCCAGGGTGTCATCGACGTGCCCCGGGCTGGGATGACACACAAGGCCCGCCTGCTTGGACAAAACGATGAGGTAATCGTCCTCGTAGCGGATGTCCAACTCGATTTCGGGGTTGGGGGCTAAGGGTCCGCCCGCGTCTTGGGCGGCGTCGTCCAGCTCCACGGTCACGCGGTCGCCGAGAAGGACCTTCTCGGACTTTGAGGTGGCCTCGCACGTGTTGATGGTGACGCGGCCCTCCTCCACGAGGCGTGCGCACGCGGAGCGCGACGGCATCCCGTCTTGCGCAGCGAGAAAAGCATCGAGGCGAAGACCGTCGTTTGCGGGATCTACCAGGAGATTCACGATTCTCATGGGTTCTTTATGCCTTTTGGTCGGGGACGTCGGCGTCGGTGCCTGTGTCAGCAGCGGAAGCATCAACGCCGGAAGCGCCCTCGGCAGCCGCGGCGCGAACCGCGTCCCAGTGCCACCACATCACCACCGCGGCGATAACGCCGCAGGTGATGAAGATGTCGGCCACGTTGAAGACGGCGAAGTCCATGAACGTCGTGGCAAAGAAGTCCGTGACGCGACCTTCCACCACGCGGTCGATCGCGTTGCCCACGCCGCCGCCGCAGACGCAGCCCAGGCAGGCGACAAGGTAGGCCGGCATGTCCTTCTCGCGAACGACCTCGTACAGGCACGCGGCAAGAATGACGGCGCACACCACGACGAAGAGAAGCCCCTTGCCCTCCCCCACGGAAAAGGCGGCGCCCGTGTTGTAGACCAGGGAAAGGTCCATGACGTGCGGGATGAGACAAACCGGCTGGCCAGGAGTCAACGCGCTTCTCACCAGGGCTTTTGTGATTTGGTCGAGAACCACCACAAGGGCCGCCGCACCCGCGAAGATCGCGAGGCGGCGGCCCAGGGAGGCCTGTTTCGAAGCCTGCGCCAAGGTGTTACTCCTGGGCGGCCACGGCGTCGTGGCAGCGGCAGCACAGGCCGTCGGTGCCCAAGGTGCGGTAGTTCCAGCAGCGCGGGCACTTCTCGCCGTTAGCCGGGGCGACCTCGCAGGAGGCCTCTTCGGCCTGCGCGACCTCGACGGAGGCGCAGACAAAGACCTCGGCCAGGTCGACGCCCTCGAGCGCGGCCGCGTCCTCGGCGGTAAGGGTCAGCTTGGCCGCGGCGGCCTGGCTGGAGTTCTCGGTCACGGCGCCGGAGTTCTTGGCCTCCTCGAACGCCTTGGTAAAGACGTCGCGGGCGGCGCAGAGCTTCTCGTAGGCGGCGAGCTTCTCGGCAGCCTCGTCGGCGGTCCAGGGGGCCTGGTACCAGTCGAGAAGGGCGGCGCGGGTCTGGCCGTCGCGCATGGAGGCCGGCAGGAACTCCATGACCTCGTCGCAGGTGAAGGCCAGGATCGGCTGCAGGTCATGGACCAGCATGGTCAGGATCTGGGCCCAGACGGTAAGGGCGCTCTTGCGCTCGGGCGCGTCCTTGGCGCCGCAGTAGACGCGGTCCTTGGTGGCGTTGAGGTAGCCGTTGGAAAGCTCGGTCACGTAGTCGTAGAGGTTGCGGTAGACCACGTTGAAGCGGTAGCCCTCGTAGGCCTCGGTCACGACCTGGTGGACCTGGCACATACGGGCCAGGGTCAGCTGGTCGTAGGCGGTGAGGTCCTCGAGCGCCACGGCGTCGGTCGCCGGGTCGAACTGGCCCTCGATCTCGCCCAGCAAGAAGCGCAGGGTGTTGCGGATCTTACGGTAGGCCTCGCCCACGTGGCCCAGGATATCGCCGTCGCAGGGGACATCGTTGGACGTGTCGACGGAGGCGAGCCACAGGCGCAAGACGTCGGCGCCGCGCTCGTCGCAGACCTTGTTCGGGTCGATGACGTTGCCCAGGGACTTGGACATCTTGCGGCCCTGGCCGTCCAGGGTGAAGCCTTGGGAGACCACGGACTTGTAGGGGGCCACGCCGTAGGCGCCCACGGAGGTCATGAGCGAGCTCATGAACCAGCCGCGGTGCTGGTCGGAGCCCTCGAGGTACATGTCAGCCGGGAAGGCGAGGTTGTCGCGGTGGCGGCAGACGGCGGTGTGGGAGACGCCGGAGTCCCACCACACGTCGAGGATGTCCTTGTTGGCCTTGAGGTTGTGGCCGCCGCACTTCTGGCAGGTGAAGGCGTCGCCCAGGTAAGAGGCGGGGTCATCGGTGAACCAGCAGTCGGAGCCCTTCTCGCGGAAGAGCTTGATGACGGCGTCCAGGGTGTCGTCGTTCATCACGGTCTCGCCGCAGTCCTGGCAGGTGAAGGCCGGGATCGGCACGCCCCAGTTGCGCTGACGGGAGATGCACCAGTCGGGACGGCCCTCGACCATGGAGCCGATGCGCTTGATGGCGTGCGCCGGGTAGAAGGCGACCTTGTTGAGCTCGGCCGTGGCCTCCTCGCGAAGCGACTTACCATCCGTGAGGGGCTTGTCCATCGAGACGAACCACTGGCTCGTGGCGCGGAAGATGACCGGCTGCTTGCAGCGCCAGCAGTGCGGGTAGCTGTGGTTGATGTCCTCGTGCAAGATCAAGGTGCCGCGCTCGCGCAGCCACTCGATGATCTTGGGGTTGGCCTCGGTGACCTCCATGCCGGACCACGGGCCGCCGGTGCCCATGCCGTCGCCCTTGAAGAAGCGGCCGTCGTCGTCGACGGGCATGACCACGGGGATGTTGAACTTCATGCCGGCCAGGTAGTCGTCGACGCCGTGGCCAGGGGCGGTGTGGACGATGCCGGTGCCGTCTTCCAGGGTGACGTAGTCGGCGTAGATGAACTCGCCCTCCTCGCCCTGGTCGCCGAAGATCGGCTGCTTGTACTTGTTGTGGCAAAGCTCGACGCCGGTCATGCGCCAAGGCTCGCCGTCGGCTCCGCGCACCAGCTCGACGTCCTCGTAGCCGAACTTCGCGCAGTCCTTCTCGACCAGGGCCTCGGCCATGATCTCGGCGGCGCCGTTATGGATGACGGCCACGTAGGAGGCCTCGGGGTGGAGAATGACGGCGTCGTCGGCGGGAAGGGTCCAGGGCGTGGTGGTCCAGATGTCGACCCAGAGCTTACCGGCCCAGGCCTCGAGGCCCGCGGGCACGGTGGTCATCTCAAAGCGCACGAAGATAGCGGGGCTGACCTCGTCGCCGTACTCGATCTCGGCCTCGGCGAGCGCCGTGTGGCAGTGCGAGCACCAGTGGACAGGCTTGCGGCCGCGGTAGATGGCGCCGCGGTCGAAGATGGCCTTGAAGATCTCGACGTCGGTGGCGTCGTAGTCGTTGACGTAGGTGAGGTAGGGGTTGCCCCACTCGCCCAGGACGCCCAGGCGCTTGAATCCCTGGCGCTGGGTGTCGACCTGCTCGACTGCCATCTTGCGGCAGAGCTCGCGGACCTTCTCGGTGGGAAGCTGGTTGAACTTCTCGGTGCCCAGGATGGTCTCGACCTTGTGCTCGATGGGCTGGCCGTGGCAGTCCCAACCGGGGACGTAGGGCGTCTGGAAGCCCTGCATGGCCTTATAGCGGTTGATGATGTCCTTGGAGATCTTGTTCTGCGCGTGGCCCAGGTGGATGGGGCCGTTGGCGTAGGGAGGGCCGTCGTGCAGGACGAACTTCTTGTGGCCCTCGTTCTTCTTCAGCAGCTCCTCGTAGACGCCCTCGGCCTCCCAGGCCGCCAGGCGCTTGGGCTCGTTTTGCGCCAAGCTTGCGCGCATGGGGAAGCCCGTCTGCGGCAGGTTGGTGGTCTTCTTGTACTCGTTTGCCACTCTCATCTTCCTTTCCGGACACCAAAAAAGCGCCCGTCCCTCATGCTGGGACGAAGCGCTCTTGTTCACACTTCGCTTGAAACCACCCAGCGAGCGAACTATGTTCGCCTTACTCGGTTGGCCCGTGACGTGGGTCATTGACGGCGACGCCTACTTGCGAGAAACGCTTTGGGGCCGCAGCTCGAAGGTGATGTTCCGCACAAGATCGGCCGCGGTTTTCCAGCTTTCCCGCTCTCTTTTGACCGATTGCCCTGTGCGTACTGTCCTTGTCATAGCCATTGGTTCGAGATTCTAGCACTTTCACGTGACGGAGGTCCCCACAAAGAGACGGGCGTCTTCACATCATCGCCGCGCGGCGCACACGAATGCTCCATGACATGTTCCCGCTTGACGGGCATTTGAGCCGCACGCCGATTGAAGGGTACCTTTCGTGCCGCGATCCGGGCAATCTGGAACAGATTTTTGTCATAAGAAAGGACCCCATTGGACACCCTCGAGACGTTCAAAACCCCAAACGACAAGTACCTCGAGCTTCTCTCCGAGAAGTTCCCCACGTCGCGCTCCGTCTACACCGAGATCATCAACCTTGAGGCCATCCTCAACCTGCCCAAGGGCACCGAGCACTTTGTCTCGGACGTCCACGGCGAGTACCACGCGTTCGAGCATATCCTCAACAACTGCTCCGGCGTCATCCGCGAGCGCGTTCGCTCTACCTTCGAGTACCAGCTCACCCGCGAGGAGCAGGCAGATCTCTGCACGTTGATCTACTACCCCGACCTCAAGCTCTCGCGCCTTCGCGAGGAGGGCCGCCTTACCGAGGAGTGGTACGCCATCGCCCTCATGCGCCTCGTGAGCCTGGCGCGCCACCTGTCGGGCACCTACACGCGCTCCAAGGTGCGAAAGGCCATGCCCGTTGAGTACGCCTATATCATCGACGAGCTCTTGCACATCTCGCCCGACGAACGCGAGCAGCGCATGGCCTACCACCAGGGCATCATTTCATCGATCATCGGCACGGGCAGCGCTGACGACTTCATCTGCTCGCTGGCCTCGCTGATCAAGCGCCTGGCCGTCGACCACCTGCACCTGGTGGGCGACATCTTCGACCGCGGGCCGCGCGCCGACCGCATCCTCGACCGTCTGATGGCCTACCACTCGATCGACGTCCAGTGGGGCAACCACGACATCGTCTGGATGGGCGCCGCATCGGGCTCGGCCGCGTGCCTGGCCGCCGTGATCCGCAACAACGTGCGCTACGACAGCCTGAAGATCCTCGAGAACGCCTACGGCATCTCCCTGCGCGAGCTTACCGTCTTCGCCGAGCAGACCTATCGCCAAGACGACGGCATGGACCCGGTGGAGAAGGCCATCTCGGTCATTCTCTTCAAGCTCGAGGGGCAGGTCGTGAAGCGCCACCCCAACTGGAAGATGGACGACCGCCTGCTGCTTGACCAGGTGGACGCCGCCCGCGGTGTCGTCACCATCGACGGCGTGGAGCACGAGATGCGCACGCGCGACTTCCCCACCCTCGACCCGGCCAACCCCTACGAGCTGAGCGCCGAAGAGGCGCGCGTGATGGACAACATGATGAGCGCCGTGCGCCACTCCGAGAAGCTCCGCGCGCACGTGGGGTTCCTCTACGAGCACGGCAGCGCCTACCTGGTCCACAACGGCAACGTGCTCTTCCACGCGTGCGTGCCCATGAACGAGGACGGCACCTTCTGCCCGGTGAACCACCAGGGGCAGATGCTCATGGGCAAGGCCTACTACGACTACGCCGACCGCTTGGCGAGACGCGCCTGGCTGGAGCACGACCAGGTCTCGCTCGACTGGATGTGGTACCTGTGGTGCGGCCGTTTGTCTCCCCTCTCGGGCCGCGTCATGAAGACGTTCGAGCGCACCTACCTCACCGACAAGTCCACCTGGGACGAGCCGCGCGACCCCTACTACGAGCACACCGAGGACCCGCAGGCGTGCAAGATGATCCTGGAGGAGTTCGGCTGCGAGGCGAGCGGCGTCATCATCAACGGCCACACGCCCGTGCACGCGGCGGCCGGCGAGAACCCCGTTAAGGCTGGCGGCATGCTCGTGGTCATCGACGGCGGCTTCTGCCAGGCCTATCACAACACGACGGGCATCGCGGGGTACACCCTCATCGCGGACCCGGACGGCATGCGCATCAAGGCCCACCGCCCCTTCGCGAGCATCGAGGACGTGCTCGACCTCAACGCCGACATCATGAGCGACGACGACCGCTTCAGGCGCTGGGGCCGGCCGCTTACCGTGGGCGACACCGACGCCGGCGTCCAGATCGAGGACCAGATCGCCGACCTGCGCGAGCTTCTCGCCGCCTACCGAACCGGCGAGCTGCCCGAAAGGCCGTCGTAGGAAGGTAACGATGATGCAAAGCAATGCGCCAACCGAAGAAGAAGCAAGATCCCATGAAGCAGGATGCGGACTTGCGGTTCGAATAGCAACAGAACAACGGGGGCTATCTCCAGATTTGGCAGCATTCCCTAAGCCGTCCATCAGCTGGAGGGAAGAGACTGACTCCCTATACGAGGATCTGCTTAAACGCACGGAATCTAGATGTCGCTAACGATATGTTAGACGTTGCAATTTCTCGCAAGTTGAACGTAGCGTCTTTCGAATAGTCAACCCAAACAGTTCTGCACCGGATTAGGGTCATGTCGGTGGATTTTCTCTGCGAGCAGGGCGTTAAGAGGCCTAAATCCACAGACATGCCCGCTTCCCAGTGCGTTTTCCGCCTTCCGGACACCGACATGGGGACGATCTGGTGCGCCCCTCGGTGAAATCCACCGACATGCCGCGTTTTCAGTGCGCCCGTTACACGGAAGGTCGTTGAGCAAATCGCGTAGCGCTAAAAAACGGACCCCGTAAGATGGGGTCCGTTTCTTTTTGCGGATATGTCCGGAGCTAACTTATTCCTGCGGTGCGGGCATCTTGGGGGCGAAGCCGTCGTCGCGGCGCAGGATGTTCA
>CAVDTK010000078.1:0-10352 GCA_963611755.1 Oscillibacter sp. ER4 | reverse complement strand
ACGAGATCCGCCGCAAGAACGTCCGCGTGGGCGACACCATCGTGGTCCACAAGGCAGGCGACGTGATCCCCGAGGTCGTGGGCCCGGTCCTCGAGCTTCGCCCCGCCGGCGCCGAGGAGTTCCAGATGCCCGCGACCTGCCCGTCGTGCGGCTCGCCCGTTGTGCGCGAGGAGGGCGAGGTCGCCTACCGTTGCGTCTCGATCGACTGCCCCGCGCAGGCCACCGAGCGCCTGATCCACTGGGGCTCGCGCGGCGCCATGGACATCGACGGCCTGGGCGTCGAGATCATCAACCACATGGTCGACGACGGGCTTCTCCGCGACGTGGCCGATTTCTACGACACCTTGACCGAGAAGGCCCTGGCAGAGGTCTCGGTGGGCCGCCAGTCCGTGGACGGCGACGACATCGTGGTGGGCAAGGTCATCGCCAAGAAGGTCATGGCGCAGGTCGAGGAGTCCAAGTCGCGCGGGCTCTCGCGCGTCCTGTTTGGCCTGGGCATCCGCCTGGTGGGCGCCAACGTGGCGGGGCTTCTCTCCCGCCGCTTTGGGAGCATGCAGGCGCTCATGCTGGCCTCTGCCGAGGAGATCGCCCAGGTAGACGGCGTGGGCCCCAAGATCGCGGCCTCCGTCGAGGACTTTTTCGCCGTGCCCAAGAACGTCGAGGTCGTCGAGCGCCTGCGCGCCGCCGGGGTGTCGCTTGAAGAGGCGGCCCCCGCCGAGGAGATCCCGCAGACCCTGGCCGGCCTCACCTTTGTCTTGACCGGCACGCTCGAGAAGTACGGCCGCTCCGAGGCGGGCGCGCGCCTGAAGGCTATGGGCGCCAAGGTCTCCGGCTCGGTCTCAAAGAAGACGAGCTACGTCGTGGCGGGCGCCGCGGCCGGCTCCAAGCTCACCAAGGCCCAGGACCTGGGCGTGCCTGTGCTCGACGAGGCTGCGCTCGACCAGATCCTGGAGACGGGCCAGGTGCCCCAAATCAGCCAATAAACCCCAGCTAGATAAGGAGAAACGCATGAACGTAACCAAAAGCATCGCCTACATCGGCGTGAACGACCACCAGGTCGACCTCTTCGAGGGCCAGTACGACGTCAGCGAGAACGGCATGGCCTACAACTCCTACGTCGTCTTTGGCGAGAAGATCGCGGTGACCGACACCGTGGACGCCCACTTCGTCGACGAGTGGCTGGGCAACCTCGAGGCCGCCCTGGACGGCAAGCAGCCCGACTACCTGGTCGTTCACCACATGGAGCCCGACCACTCCGCCGGCATAGCGGCCTTCGCCGACCGCTACCCGGAAGCGCAGATCGTCTCGTCCGCGCCGGCCTTCAAGATGATGGCCGCCTACTTTGGCCGCGACTTCGCCGACCGCCGCGTCGTGGCCAAGGACGGCTTCGTGCTCGACCTGGGCGCGGGGCACTCGCTCACCTTCGTGGGCGCGGCCAACGTCCACTGGCCGGAGGTCCTTTTCTCTTACGAGGCCCACGACAAGGTGCTTTTCTCGGCCGACGGCTTTGGCAAGTTCGGCGCCAACGACGTCGAGGACCCGGAAGGGTGGGCCTGCGAGGCCAGGCGCTACTACTTTGGCATCGTGGGCAAGTTCGGCAAGAACGTCCAGGCGGTGCTCAAGAAGGCCGCGGGCCTGGACATCGCGTGCATTTGCCCGCTGCACGGCCCCGTGCTTTCCGAGAACCTGGGCTACTACCTGGACATCTATAACACCTGGTCAAGCTATGAGCCCGAGGACAAGGGCGTGACCATCGCCTACTCGAGCGTCTACGGCAACACCCGCGAGGCGGCCCTGCTCCTGGCGGGCGAGCTCGAGGCCCGCGGCCAGAAGGCCTCCGTCTTCGACCTGGCCCGCGACGACATGGCCGAGGCCGTGGAGGACGCCTTCCGCTACGACCGCCTGGTCCTTGCCAGCGTGACCTACAACGGCGGCGTCTTCCCGCACATGGCGACCTTCCTGCACACGCTGGAGGAGCACAACTACCAGAAGCGCACCGTGGGCCTGATCGAGGCCGGCTCCTGGGCGCCCACGGCCGCCAAGGTCATGCGCTCCCAGCTTGAGGGCTTCTCGGACATCACCGTGCTGCCCGCCGTGGTCACCGTGCGCGGCGCGGTGGACGACGCCGCCAAGGAGCAGCTGCGCGCGCTTGCAGACGAGCTGTGCGCGTAATGGGCGAGAGTGCAAGCACAAGCACAAGCACAAACACCTTCACGCGCGGGTACCGGGTCCTGTGCCTGGTCCTGCTGGTTGTCCTGGGCTTCTCCCTGGGCTCGTCCGAGTTCATCGTCATCGGCATCGAGAGCAACATCGCCGATAACTACGGTGTGACCCTGGCGCAGGCGGGCGAGCTCATCAGCTTTTTCGCCATCACCTACGCCGTGCTGACGCCGGTGCTTGCCCTGACGACCGGGCGCTTCAAGCGCTTCCAGCTGCTGGTGGCCTACTCGGTTATCTTCTGCGTGGCCAACGTCGTTCAGGCGGTCGCTCCCACCTTCGAGCTGCTGCTGGCGAGCCGCGTCCTTATCGGCGCGGTATCGGGCGCGTTTCTCGCCGTAGGCGTGACCTTCATCCCGGAGCTCGCGGGCGCCGAGAGGACCTCGATGGTGATCTCGGTCGTCTACGCGGCCTTCTCGGTGGCCATGGTCTTGGCCACCTCGCTGGGCAAGATCGCGGCCGAGCTTCTCGACTGGCGCGTGGCTCTGTGGGCGACCGTAGTTTTGGCCATCGTGACCTGCGTCGCATTGGTTGCCGTGCTGCCTAAGCAGGGCGCCACGGACGAGCCGGCGACCTTTTCCGAGCAGGTGGGGCTGCTCCTTGAGCCGCAGGTCCTGACCTGCATCGCGATCTTTGTCTTTGGCGTGGGCTCGACCTATGTGTTCTACGGCTACGTCACGCCTTACCTTGAGCAGGTGCTGAGCATGGAGCCCTTGGCCGCGTCCGGCGCGCTTATGGCGTACGGCGGCGTGTGCTTTGTGTCCAACCTGGTGTCGGGCCTTGTGGACTCGCGCTTTGGGATGAAGGCCTTGATCTGCAGCTTTATCCTGCAGGGGGCGTCTCTCCTGGGCCTTTGGGCGGCGGGTTCCACTATGCCCGAGGGCCTGGTCATGGTCATGTGCGTGGCGCTTTTGATGTACGTGGCCTCGGTGCCGTGCATCTCGATGTTCATGAGGACGGCCAACACGCGCCACCCCAAGGCGCTGACCTTGGCGAGCTCGCTTGAGCCCACGTCATTCAACATCGGCATCGCCTTCGGCACGTTCGTGGGCGGCCTGGTGGTCTCGGGCCCCGGGATCGCCCAGGTGGGCCTTGTGGGGTCGTGCTTCTCGCTGGTCGCGCTGGCGCTGGTCGTGGTGACGCTGCGTTTGGCGAGAAAAGAGGGCGTCGCCCGGTAGGCGAGGGCGAGGTGCGCGCAATTTTCGGGGTTGTCTGATTCCCGTGTGTGCGCGTCCTTTCAATTTGCGGGCTTGTCTGATGGCGCAAGCCCATTCTTCTTTCAAATCCCGGGGTTGTCTGATGTTTGAGGATCAGACAACCCCGGGATTTGCATGTGAATCATCAGACAACCCCGGGAATTGAAAGGGCGGCCGGCGCGGCGGGTTTCTCGGCGCCTCGCGGGCTTCTCGCCGCGTGCTCAAAACACCCTGAAATCCGCCCTTTCAGGTAACCAAAAGCGTCAGGGACGGTTTATGCAAAGCGTCTACCTGCGGCTTTACTTATAGCTGATTTTCAGCGCTGCTTTGTAATCTCAGTGTCAAGGACGCCGATGGCGTCACGGACAAAGGGGGCGCAAAGCCTATGCCACAGCTCACGTTCAAGCGCTACGAGACCAAGTACCTGCTCACTGCCGAGCAGCGCGCGCGTCTTGAGGCGCTGCTGCAAAACGCGATGGTCCCGGACGAGCACGGGGCCTCCACGGTTCGAAACGTCTACTACGACACGCCCACGGCCCTTCTGGCCCGCAGAAGCGCGGAGCACCCCTTCTACAAGGAGAAGGTCCGCATGCGCTGCTACGGCCAGCCGCACCCGTTCGACCCGGTCTTCGTCGAGATCAAGAAGAAGGCCGACGGCGTGGTCTACAAGCGCCGCGCCCAGCTGGCGCCCGCCGACGCCGTCGAGCTCTTGAGCGGCCGCGGCCGCCCGCAGACCCAGATCGAGCGCGAGATCGACTGGACCTGCCGCCGCTACGAAGGCCTGCGCGCGACGGCCTACCTGGCCTACGACCGCGTGGCGTTTTATTCGCCGTCTGACCGCGACTTCCGCGTGACGCTCGACCAAAACGTCCGCGTGCGCTGGGACGACGTGCGCCTGGACGGGCCGGACGCGGGCGAGCCGATCCTCGACGCGGGCCTCTCGATCCTTGAGGTCAAGACCTGCGGCGGGATGCCCCTGTGGCTCGTGGGCGAGCTTGGGCGCATGGGCCTTTCCAAGACCAGCGTCTCCAAGTACGGGCGCGCCTGGCAGCTGCGCGGCATCGATCAGGTGATCGCGGCCAACCGCGCCCAGGTAGAGGGCTTGCGGGACGCGGCGACGGCGGCCGAGAAACCCGCGCCCGCCCCGGCCCCAACCCCGGCTCACCTCGCGCCCGTCCTGCAAGCCGCGGCGACCCGCTAGCCGAGAACCCCCGTACCCCACCAGCCCCGACAAACCCCAAAGATTGGACCTGCCATGCTCTCCTCGCTCTACACGACAAGCCAAACCACGGGCTCGATCGAGCTTCTGCCGCTTTTGGCCTGCATCGCCTGCGCCCTTGCCTGCGGCGCGCTTCTCGCCGTCCTCTACAGCGTGCGCTCGCGCCGGACGGTCAGCTTCGTCTGCACCGTGGCCGTGCTGCCCGCCATCGTCTGCGTCGTGATCGCCCTGGTAAACGGTAACGTGGGCGCAGGCGTTGCCGTGGCCGGCGCCTTCTCGCTCATCCGCTTCCGCAGCGTCCCCGGCAGCGCCAAGGACATCGGCTTCGTCTTTCTCGCCATGTGCGTGGGCCTGGCCTGCGGCATGGGCTACCTCACCGTGGCCGGTCTTTGCACCGTGATCATCGGCGGCGCCTACATGGCCCTGAACCTGCTGGGGTCCCGTCGCGAGGTCTCCCACCTGGAGCGCTGCCTGCGCATCACCGTGCCCGAGGACCTCGACTACACGACCCTTTTCGACGACGTCTTGGACCGCTATGTGATCAAGCGCACGTTGAGCCAGGTCAAGACCGCCAACATGGGCAGCCTCTACAAGCTGACTTACCTGGTCACCATGCGCGCCGACGCCTCGGAGCGCGACCTTTTGAACGACCTGCGCTGCCGCAACGGCAACATGGAGGTCTCCCTGTCCTTCGCGGAGGTGAACAACAATGAGCTCTAGCAAGCACCTTGGGCGCGCCGCCGTGGCGGCAGGCCTGGCCATAACGCTGGGGATCCTTCCCCTGGCCGGCTGCGCGACGTCCGCCGCGTCCTCGCAGGATTCCGGCACCACCGCCACGGCCCAGACCGCGAGCGCCACGTCCGGCGACGCCGTATCGCTTATCGACACGTCCGACCTGGTGAGCGACCGCGACCAGGACCCCAGCTACGACGAGTCCTCGGCCACCAAGATCGCGCTCACCGATTCCGTCGCCACCGTGACGGGGGAGGGCGCCACGGCCAACGGCGCCACCGTGACCATCACCAAGGCCGGCACCTACATCGTGACCGGCACCGTGGCCGACGGCAAGATCGTGGTGGACGCTGACGGCGAGAAGGTCCAGGTGGTTCTCGCCGGCGCGAGCGTCACCAGCTCGAGCAGCGCCGCGCTCTACGTCAAGGCGGCCAAGAAGGTCTTCCTCACGCTTGCCGACGGCACCACCAACACGCTGGCCACGACGGGCGACTATGTCCAGACCGACGACAACACGGTCGACGGCGCGATCTTCTCCAAGGACGACCTGACCATCAACGGCGCGGGCACGCTTACGGTCACGAGCGCCAGCGGCCACGGCATCGTCTGCAAGGATGACCTGGTGCTCGTTTCCGGCGAGGTCAGCATCACGGCCGCGCGCCACGCGATCCAGGCCAAGGACTCGGTGGCCGTCGTGGGCGGCACGTGGACGCTTTCCGCCGGCACGGACGGCATCCACGCCGAGAACGACGACAATGCCGAGAAGGGCTTTATCTACGTGGGCGGCGGCACCCTGGACATCACGGCCGAGTCCGACGGCTTCGACGCGGCCAACGTCCTTCAGGTCGACGGCGGCCAGGTCACCGTGGCCGCAGGCGACGACGGCCTGCACGCCGAGCTCGACCTGGCGATCAACGGAGGCCAGGTCAGCGTCACCAAGAGCTATGAGGGCATCGAGGGCCAGACCGTGAGTATCACGGGCGGCGTCATCGACGTCGTGTCCTCCGACGACGGCATCAACGCGGCCGGCGCCCCGAGCGACAGCTCCTCTAGCAGCGAGAACGGTGCAGAGAAGGACGGCGAGAACGGCGCGGCGCCCGGCGGCGAGCAGGGCCAGGGCGGCCCCGGCGCCAACGGCAGTGAAGGCACCGAGCCCCCGGCCAAGCCCGACGGCGACTCGACCCAGACGACCGACGGCACGACGGCGCCCACCGGCATGCAGGAGCCCCCGTCCCAAGGCGACGGCCAGCAGCCGACCGGCCAGCCCGGCAACGGCGGCCAGTCGACCGACGGCACCACCTCGACCGACGCCGCCCAGCCCCAGGCACCCGGCAACGGCGGCCAGGGCGGCGACCAGCCCGGCGGCGGCCAGGGCGGCGGCGGGGGAGACGTCTACGACGAGACGGCCCAGGTCACCATCACCGGCGGCACCATCACCATCCAGGCGGGCGGCGACGGCATCGACTCCAACGGCGACTTCACGGTCACGGGCGGCCTCACCACGGTGAGCGGCCCCACCGGCGGCGGCAACGGCATGCTCGACTTCCCGGGCACGGGCACCATCACGGGCGGCCAGGTCTTCTGCGCGGGCACGACCGACATGCTGCAGATCTTCGGCGACACCTCGACCCAGGGCTGCGTGGCCGTCACGATCTCGGGCAACGCCGGCGACGCCTTGACCTTGGCAGACGAGAACGGCACGACCATCGCGTCCTTCTCGCCCACGACGTCCTACCAGTGCGCGGTCTTCTCGGTCGCAGGAATCGAGGCGGGCAAGACCTACACGGTCTCCAACGGCACCTCCGAGGTGACCTTCACCACCGAGAGCCTTATCTACAACGGCGTCTCCAGCCAAGGCGGCGCTGGTCAGATGGGGCAGGGCGGCCCAGGACAGGGCAGTGGCCAGACGGGCGGACCCGGCGGCCAGGGCCAGGCGCCCAGCGGCACCCCCGGCCAGGCCCCCGGTGACCAAACGAGCCAGGGCACAGGCACACAAAGCAGCTCCACAGCTTCGACAACAACCGCCGCCTAACGCACGGCACCATATCTGACCTGCGCTTTATTTAGTGGCCACCCAGCGACTCGGGTGGCCACGTTTCGTTTAGATTTCTCGTTTTTATCCACGTTATTACTAAGGGGCAACGATCGGGGGTCAAACCCGTAGCATCTTGGTCTCGGTTTGGCCGAAGGGCGGATTCGCCCCGTAGACTAAGACCGGAAAGTTTTCTGCCGGGCACGTTTGCCCCGGTAAGGGAGAGGAACACATATGACCCAGAAAGCCGATAAGGCCGCCTCGCGCGGACTGTATCGCGAAGAGTTTGAGCACGATGCCTGCGGTATCGGCGCCATCGCCCACCTCAAGGGCCAGCGCAGCCACCAGACCCTGGACGACGCCCTGTCCGTCCTGGTGAACCTCGAGCACCGCGGCGGCAAGGGCCTCGAGCGCAACACCGGCGACGGCGCCGGCGTGCTGTTCCAGGTGCCCCACCGCTTCTTCCGCAAGGAGGCCCAGAAGGAAGGCCAGCTTCTTCCCGGCATGGGCGACTACGGCGTGGCCATGCTCTTCTTCCCGCACGACGACCCGCAGGGCGTCCTGGACGCCAAGCGCGTCTTCGAGGAGGGCTGCGCCAAGAACGGCGTGCCCCTGCTCTTCTGGCGAGAAGTACCCGTCGACCCGCATGACCTGGGCGACTCCGCCCGCGCCTGCATGCCCACGATCCTGCAGGCGTTCCTGCGCCGCCCCGAGGACTGCCCCGCGGGCCTCGACTTCGAGCGCAAGCTCTACGTGACGCGCCGCACCATCGAGCGCGCCGCCGACGCCAACCCCGCCCTTGCCGGCAAGATCTTCTACGTGTGCTCCATGTCTTCTCGCACCATCGTGTACAAGGGCATGCTCGTGGCCACGCAGATGCGCCGCTTCTTCATCGACCTCAACGACGCCGCCGTCGAGACCGCCCTGGCCCTGGTCCACTCGCGCTACTCGACCAACACGACGCCCAGCTGGGAGCGCGCGCACCCCAACCGCTACATCATCCACAACGGCGAGATCAACACCCTGCGCGGCAACGTGAGCTGGATCCGCGCCCGCGAGTCCAACCTCTACAGCCCGGTGCTGGGCCACGACCTGGAGAAGGTCCTGCCCATCATCAACCGCGAGGGCTCCGACTCCGCCATCCTCGACAACGTGCTCGAGTTCCTCACCATGAACGGCCGCCCGCTCGACCGTGCGCTGACGCTCATGGTCCCCGAGCCCTGGGACCACAACCCCAACCTCTCCGACAAGCGCCGTGCCTACGACTCCTACCAGTCCATGCTGATGGAGCCCTGGGACGGCCCTGCCGCCATCGCCTTCACCGACGGCCAGGTGCTCGGCGCCGTGCTCGACCGCAACGGCCTGCGCCCGGCGCGCTACTACGTCACCCGTGACGACCGCATCATCCTGTCCTCCGAGGTGGGCACCATCGACGTGGAGCCCGAGAACATCCTGCGCACGGGCTGCCTGGGCCCGGGCGAGATGCTCGAGGTTGACACCACCCAGGGCCGCGTGATCTGGAACGACGAGATCCGCGACAAGTTCGCCAACGAGAAGCCCTACCGCGACTGGCTGGGCGACGAGACGCTCGACATCCACGACCTGCGCCAGCCCGAGGCGAGCGAGTTTGGCCCCGAGCCGGACAGCGAGCTCTCGCTCACCGAGCGCCTGGCCAAGCACGGCTACCACTACGACGACGTGGACGAGCTCGTGCGCCCCATGGCGAGCGCGGCCAAGGTGCCGCTGGCCTCCATGGGCGTCGACGCGCCGCTGGCGGTGCTGTCCAAGAAGACCCGCAGCTTCTTTGACTACTTCCACCAGCTCTTCGCCCAGGTCACCAACCCGCCCATCGACGCCCTGCGCGAGAGCCTGGTCACCAGCTCGGTGCTCTACTTGGGCAACCACGGCAACCTGCTCGAGGACTGCCGCGACACCTGCCGCCTCGTGCGCCTGCAGGGACCGCTGCTCACCCACGACGCCTTCCGCCGCATCGTGGCCATCGACCGCGTGGGCTTCAAGACGCAGGTCTTCCACGCCACCTACAGGCGCGACGCCGGCGAGGGCGCCCTCGAGGCCGCGCTCGTGAGGCTCGACCACGAGATCGAGGAGGCCGTGCGCGGCGGCGTGAACATCGTCGTCATCTCCGACCGCGCCGCGGCCGGCGAGGTGCCCATCCCCAGCCTGCTCTCCCTGGGCAGCGTCCACAACCACCTCATCCGCGCCGGCGTGCGCATGCTCGCCGACCTCGTGGTTGAGACCGGCGACGCCGTGTGCGCCCACGACTTCGCCTGCCTGGTGGGCTACTCCGCCAGCGGCATCTACCCCTACATGGCCCACGAGTGCATCCGCGACCTGGTGGCCAAGGGCGACATCGAGCTTGACGGCGACGAGGCCGTGGCCAACTACGACCGCGCCGTGACGGCCGGCATCACCTCCATCATGTCCAAGATGGGCATCTCCACCATGCAGGGCTACCACTCCGCCCAGATCTTCGAGATCATCGGCCTGTCCGACGAGCTGGTGGAGCGCTACTTCACCAGCACCACCACCAGCGTGGGCGGCCTGGACGTGGAGGGCGTGCAGCGCGAGCAGAACGAGCGCTACGACAGCGCCCTTGCCCTTGCGAAGAGCCCCGCGCCCAACCAGCTGCCGAGCCTGGGCCTCACCAAGTGGCGCCCGCTGGGCGGCGAGGAGCACCTCATCGAGCCCAAGGTGGTCTACCTGCTCCAGCGCGCCTGCGCCGAGGGCAGCCGCGAGCTGTTTGACGAGTACAGCGCCACCATCCACAGGGCCGGCCGCGCCGTCACCCTGCGCGACCTCATGGACTTCGACGCCGCCGGCCGCACGCCGGTGCCGCTGGACGAGGTCGAACCCGTGAGCGAGATCGTGCGCCGCTTCAACACCGGCGCCATGAGCTACGGCTCCATCTCCAAGGAGGCCCACGAGGCCCTCGCCA
>CAVDTK010000077.1:0-10389 GCA_963611755.1 Oscillibacter sp. ER4 | reverse complement strand
CCCATGCCGCCGTAGGTGTCGACGATGATCTTGCGGCCGGTGAGGCCCGTGTCGCCCATGGGCCCGCCCACGACAAAGCGGCCGGTGGGGTTCACGTAGATGTCGGCGGCGTCCCACTTGATGCCCTGGGCGTCCAGGACGGGGGCGATGACATGCTTGACCATGTCGGCCTTGATCACACCCATATCCTCAATCGAGTCGGAGTGCTGCGTGGAGACCACGACGGCCGTGACCTCGACGGGCTTGTCGTCCTCGTAGCGCACGGTCACCTGGGTCTTGCCGTCGGGGCGCAGGTAGTCAAGGGTGCCGTCCTTGCGCACGGCGGTCAGGCGCTCGGCCATGCGGCTGGCCAGGTAGTGCGGCATGGGCATGAGGACCGGGGTCTCGTCGCAGGCGTAGCCGAACATCATGCCCTGGTCACCGGCGCCCACGGCGTCGATGGGGTCGGTCGTGCGGCCGGCCTGGGCGTCGAAGGACTCATCGACGCCGGCGGCGATGTCGGCGCTCTGCTCGTGGATGAGGTTCAGAACGCCGCAGGTATCGCAGTCGAAGCCGTACTTGGCGCGGTCGTAGCCGATGCGGCGGATGGTCTCGCGGGCGATCTTCTGGACGTCGACGTAAGCCTCGGTGCGCACCTCGCCGGCCACGATCACGGTACCGGTGGTGGTGAAGGTCTCGACGGCGCAGCGGACGTTCTCGACGTTTGCGGGAATGCCGGAGGGAGAAACGTAGCCCTTCTCTTGGAGCTCGGTCTCCTTGGCAAGGATGGCGTCCAGGACGGCGTCGCTCACCTGGTCGCAGATCTTGTCGGGGTGCCCCTCGGTTACGCTCTCGGAGGTAAAGAAGTAGTTCTTGTGTGACATGCTAAAGGCTTCCTTTCTCATGCTGTCACTATGATAACTGGGCAGGTCAGGCACCCAGTCGTTACCAAAAATCGAAGTGTGGGCGCCTTACGCGAACCCCAGCTGCTCCTTGCCCTTCTCGGTACCCATGCCCTCGAAGGCCAGGTGCACGAGCTTGGAGGAGAACTCGTCGGCGTCCTCGATGATGCTTTCCGTGGGCCGCTCCAGCACGGCGAAGGTGAAGGCGCCGGCGATGGCGATCGCGCCCAAGCGGCTGTCGATGTCGGGCCGCACCACGCCCTCCTCCTTGGCACGGTCGAACTGCGCCGAAAGGATAGAGATGATGCGCGCCAGGCGGCTTTCCATGCTGGGAAGGACGGTCTCGTTGGACTCCAGGATCTCGCGCGTCATGGCCAGGGCCAAAGGGCTTCCCGGGCGCATGCCCACAGAAAGCACGTGCGAGAGCTGCGTGATAGACTCCAGGGCCGAGGGCGCCTTTGCCACGGCGCTCTCGATCTGGTCCACCAGGTCGTCAACCAGGCGGTCGAAGATCGACTGGACCAGCGCGTTCTTATCGGCAAAGTAATAGTAGAGCGAGCCCTTGGACATGTTGCAGCGAGAAGAAACCTCGCTCATCTGAAAGTCCGTGCCGCCCGACTCCACCATAAGCTCGGTCGCGGCGGCCATGATGCGTTCGCGCGTGGCCGCGCTCTTGCGCGTCTTGATGTCCGAGCGCAGGCGCGTGGCCTGGCGCGTGACCACCTCTTCCACGGCGCCGGCCGCGGCGTCGCGCGCGTTTTTCACGGTACGAGCGATCTCTGTGGCCGCGTTGTCGTCAAGCAGGCCCATAACGTCCCCTTCCCTAAAAACTCCCGGCAGGATAATAGCATCCGCCCAGAACCGAGGTTTGGAAATTTTTGAGAACATTTCAAAAAAACTAGACTCCCGCGACTACTCGGCCCGCGTGTTGGTTACATTCTTAAGGTCCAAAACTATACTTAAGAGCATTGTGCCTATAGGCAATAAGACCTGCGGCCAATCACCGACAACTATATGAGAAGGGCAACGACCTCGTGGGTAAGGTACTCAAGATCTTTGTGCGCGACCTCAAGCGCCTGCTCAAGAACCCGGTTGCGGTCATCGTGACCATCGGCGTCGCGATCCTGCCGTCGCTTTACGCCTGGTTCAACATCCTGGCTAACTGGGACCCGTACGAGAACACCTCGACGGTGCCCATCGCCGTCTGTATCCAAGACAAGGGCGCCGACGTCTCTGACATGGGCTACACCAACGCCGGAGACATGATCCGCGAGCGCCTGGAGGAGAACACCCAGCTCGGCTGGCAGTTCGTCGACTCCCAAGACGACGCCCTCGAGGGCGTGCGCGCGGGCACCTACTACGCCGCCTTCATCATCCCCGAGGACTTCACGTCGTCGCTGGCAGACGTCCTTGACGGCGACACGTCCAAGGCCCACATCGCCTACTACGTCAACGAGAAGGTCAACGCCGTGGTGCCCAAGGTGACCGACACCGGCTCCACCACGCTGGAAAACCAGATCTCCAACGAGTTCGTGGACACCGTGGGCAAGGTCGTGACCGAGAAGCTCCAGGGTACCGCGGGCGACGCCGCCAGCGCGGTCAACAAGACCCGCGACTCCGTGGCGGCAGACCTCCGCGAGGCCGCCACGGCGCTCTCCGACCTGTCCTCCGACGTCGACAAGTCGCGCTCCACCATCTCCGAGGCGCGCCAGACCCTGAGCACCACGCGCCAGTCCTTGAGCGAGCTTTCCCAGGGCGCGACGAACGTCTCGTCCACCTTGAGCGCTGCCCTGGACGACCTGGGCCAGACCCGCACGCACGTGAGCAGCCTGGCCTCGCAGCTCACCACCAGCACGAGCGCCGGGGCAAACGCCCTTGCCGGCGTCTCTTCCCAGGCCACCTACGACGTCAGCCAGATCTCCGGAGACGTGGGCTGGGCCCAGAGCCAGATCGACTCTGCCGTGACGCAGCTCGACTCGCTTCGCGGCAACACCTTGACCGATCTCAAGACCTCGCTCGAGCGCCTTAAGTACAACAAGCTCGAGAAGCTCGACGACTCCGTGATCGGCAAGGACAAGGCCATCCAGGCCCTCGACGACGCGCTTGAGGCCATCCAGGCCCTCGACACCACGACGGGCGCCAAGGTCGACGAGCTCAAGACCTTCTCCAACACCGTGAAGGACGGCAACGACACCGTGCGGAGCCTGTCCGAGAACGTCAACAACGTGATCCAGACCGGCGTCACCGGGCTCAACGGCGTGACCGAGTCCGTCAACGGCCAGACCCTGCCCGCCGTGAGCAGCGCGCTCGACTCCTTCGCGGTCCTGGGCGGCAAGATCGTGGGCACCGCCGACACCCTGCCTTCCATGCTCTCGCAGGCAGACTCAACCCTCGTGAGCCTGGACTCCGTTCTCGCGCAGTGCGACTCCACCATCGCGGATACCTCGAGCTCGCTTGCCAACGCGGCCAACAAGGTCTCCTCCATCGCCGACGACGTGGCCGCCGTGGCCGCCGCCGAGACCTTCTCGGGCATCTCGCAGATCTTGGACCTCAACGCCGAGAGCGTCGGCGACTTCCTGGGCTCGCCCGCAGAGCTCGTCACCGAGTCGATCTTCCCGGTTGAGAACTACGGCAGCGGCGTGGCTCCCTTCTACACGAACCTCGCCCTGTGGGTCGGCGGCTTTATCCTGGTGGCCATCTATAAGCTCGAGGTAGACGAGGAGGAGATCGGCTCCTTCAAGCCCTGGCAGGGCTTCTTCGGCCGTTGGCTGCTGCTGAACCTCATCGGCCAGATCCAGGCCCTCATCTGCTGCATCGGCGACATCATGCTGGGCATCCAGTGCCTGTCTCCTGTGGCCTTCGTCTTTGCCGGCATGGTCGAGTCCTTCGTCTACGTCTTCTTCATCTATGCGCTCTCGATCGCCTTCAAGCACATCGGCAAGGCGCTGGGCGTCCTGATCGTCGTCCTGCAGATCCCGGGCGCCTCGGGCCTCTACCCCATCGAGATGCAGCCCGACTTCTTCCAGGCGTTGAACCCCTGGCTTCCCTTTACCTACGGCATCAACGCCATGCGCGAGGCCATCGCCGGCTTCTACGGCAACTACTACGCCCAGAACCTGGCCGTTCTTCTCGTCTACCTGGTGCCGGCGCTGCTCATCGGCGTCACGGCCAGAAAGCACCTGCTGAACATCAACAACCTCTTCGACAAGAAGCTCGCCGAGACGGACATGATGATCGCCGAGCGCACCGGCATGGTGAACCCGCACTTCAGGCTCTCGACCATCGTGAAGGCGCTCATGGACTCCAAGGGCTACAAAGAGGCCTTCGTCGAGGCGTCGGCCGCCTTCGAGCTCAAGTACCCCGTGCTCATCAAGCGCGGCTTCGCGGCCCTGATCGTGGTGCCGCTCGTGCTTCTCGCCCTGATGTTCGTGCTGCCCGCCAAGTTCTTGATGCTCATGCTGTGGGTGCTGTCGCTGCTTATCATCTGCACCTTCCTCATCGTGGTCGAGTACTTCCACAACCGTGTTGGCGAGAAGACCCACCTGGCCGAGATGACCCAGGAAGAGCTCTACGGCATGCTCGGCGACGAGCTCAAGGCCGAGCTTTTGGCCTTCGCGCCGCTTGAGAAGATCAAGTTCGAGAAGGACTCGCCGCTCGCCCGCTTTGGCAAGCTGCGCGAGAACGTCGAGCAGCGGATCGAGCAGCGCCGCGGACAGGCGGGCACCGGCGCCGACGAGGCCGACGCAACGACCACCGACGCCCCCGCCGACAAGACCCAGGACCTGAACAACCCCACGACCATGGACGAGAAGTCCGAGAAAGGCGGTGATGCTCGATGAGCAAGATCTGGGCTTTGGTCAAGCGCGACGCGGGCCATGTCTTCGCTAACGTCATCAGCCTCGTGGTCTGCGTGGGCATGATCGTCGTCCCGTGCTTCTACGCGTGGTTCAACATCGCGGGCAGCTGGGACCCCTACGGAAACACCCACAACCTCAAGGTGGCCCTTGCCAACTCCGACGAGGGCTACACGAGCGATCTTCTCCCCGTGAACATCAACATGGGCGAGCGCATGGTCTCTGACCTGCAGGGATCCACGTCCATCGGCTACATCGTGACGTCTGAGGAGGAGGCCATCGAGGGCGTGCGCAGCGGCGAGTACTACGCGGCCATCGTCTTCCCCGAGGACTTCACCAAGAACATGCTGAGCGTCGTGACCACCGCGTCGGTGCGCCCGCAGGTGCACTTCTACCAGAACGAGAAGGAAAACGCGATCGCCGCCATCGTGACCAACAAGGCCTCGACCGCCGTCCAGCAAGACATCGACGAGTCCTTTGCCCAGTCGGTGACGACCGTGGGCGCAGGCCTTCTCTCCGAGTTCTCGGACTACCTGCAAGACGACAAGCTGTCCGACTTCGCGAGCAAGCTCGACAAGTCGCTGGACAGCGCCGCGTCGACCTTGACCACCACCTCGGCGACCCTGCGTTCCTTCGCCGACCTGGCGGCCTCGACCTCGAGCCTCATGGGCTCCACGGGCGACGCCTCCACGGGCTCGCTTTCCTCAACGCTGGACGCCGGCAACCTCCTGCGCGACACCGCGACCGGCGTGGCCAACGTGGGCACCGCCGTCGAGGGCACCACGGACGCCTTGAACAGCGCGCTGAGCTCGAGCGCCGCGGCCCTCGACAAGGTATCCGACCAGGTCGACGGCGCCTTCGACACCGCCATGGGCCAGTCCGAGAAGCTCAGCCACGGCCTTGACCAGGCAAGCGGCTACGCCACCGAAGTGGCCGACAAGATCGCCAACGTCGAGGAGAAGCTCCAGACCGCGATCGATCGTCTCGACGCCGTCATGGGCAAGCTCGAGGAGGGCACGACCGCCTACAACGCGGTCCAGGACGCCCGCGACAGCCTGAACGAGTTCTTGCAGAGCGCCCAGCAGTCCGAGTCCCGCACCCGCACGCTGGCCACGCAGCTCACCAAGACCGCGGCGGATCTCCGCCAGGGAAAGACCGACGCCGAGTCCGCCAAGGCCCAGATCGCCGGCGTGATCGCCCAGGCCAAGGGCTCCGTCGCCGCCGTGCAGAATGAGTACGAGACCAACGTCAAGGGCTCGCTCTCCTCGCTTTCCGGCAACATCAACCAGGCCGCCGACAAGGCCGACTCCATCGCCGCCAAGCTCACGGACGCGCTGAGCGACGTAAAGTCCTCCTCCGCCAAGGCCGGCAACTCGCTGAGCTACACGAGCAGCCGCCTCGCCGAGACGGCCGACAAGATCGACCAGACCGCGGCCAAGCTCAACGACCTCAAGGGGTCTCTGAGCGACGCCACCGAGTCCGGCGACATGGATAAGATCCGCACCATCTTGACGCAGGGCCCCGATGAGCTGGCCGCCTTCATCAGCTCGCCGGTCGAGATGGACAGGAACCCGCTTTACGCCATCGAGAACAACGGCAGCGCCATGGCGCCCTTCTACACCACGCTCGCCATCTGGATCGGCGGCGTCGTGCTGGCGGCCCTCGTGCGCTGCAACCCCAGCGAGAAGGCCAACGAGGAGTTGGGACTCAAGCCCCACCACGGCTACCTCGGCCGTCTCGTCTTCTTCCTGGTCGTCGGCTTCTTCCAGTCCACGGTCATCCTTCTGGGCGACCTCTACTTCCTGGGCATCCAGTGCGCCAACCCCGTCCTGTTCCTTCTCGCCGGCTGGCTTGCGAGCGTCGTCTTCATCAACATCATCTATGCCCTGACGGCGAGCTTCGGCGACGTGGGCAAGGCCATCGCCGTCGTGCTCATGGTCATCCAGGTGGCGGGCTCCGGCGGCACCTTCCCGGTGCAGATGCTGCCCGACGCCTTCCAGAAGGTCTATCCGTTCCTGCCCTTCGTCCACTCCGAGAACGCCATGCGCGCGGCGATGTTCGGCCTGTACAACGGCGACTTCTGGAACGAGATGGCGATTCTCGCCGTCTACCTGGTGCCGGCGCTGCTCCTGGGCCTGCTCCTCAGAAAACCGGTGATCCACCTCACCGAGTGGATGGAGCACAAGCTCGAGTCCACGAAGATCATGTAAGGTCGCGGGGCCGAGAAGCACGGAGCTTCTCGGCCCTTCTTCTGGTCGCTATACTAGAAATGTTTGTGGTTCGACACACCAAGCCTTTTAGGGAGACCCCATGTCCGACAAACAAGTCCGCGTCCGCTTCGCGCCCTCGCCCACCGGCAAGCTCCACGTCGGCGGCGCGCGCACGGCTATCTTCAATTGGGCCTTCGCCCGTGCCAACAACGGCACCTTCATCCTGCGCATCGACGACACCGATCCCACCCGCTCCACGCAGGAGAACACCGACATCATCCTGCGCGCCATGCGCTGGCTGGGCCTTGACTGGGACGAGGGCCCCGAGGTCGGCGGCGACTTTGGCCCCTATGCCCAGACCGACCGCCTGGACCTGTATAAGCAGGCCGCGCAGAAGCTCTGGGACGAGGGTCGCGCCTACCCCTGCTTCTGCAGCGCCGAGAAGCTCGCGGCCGATCGTGCCGCAGCTCAGGAGCGCAAGGATCCCTTCCAGGGCTACCAGCGCACCTGCCGCGACATCGACCCGGACGAGGCTCGCGCCCGCATCGAGGCCGGCGAGCCCTACGTCCTGCGCATCAAGGTGCCGCTCGACCGCGGCGACGTGGTGATCCACGACGCGGTCCACGGAGACGTGACCTTCAACGCGCGTGAGCTCGACGACTTCGTGATCTTCCGCTCGGACGGCACGCCCACCTACAACTTCGCCACCGTGGTCGACGACGCCATGATGGGCATCACCCACGTCATCCGCGGCGACGACCACCTGTCCAACACCCCGCGCCAGGTCATGGTCTACGAGGCCCTGGGCGCGCCCGTTCCCACCTTCGCGCACATATCCATGATCCTGGGCGAGGACGGCAAGAAGCTCTCCAAGCGCCACGGCGCCACCAACGTCGAGGAGTACCGCGACGCCGGTTACCTGTCCGACGCCTTCGTCAACTACCTGGCCCTTCTCGGCTGGTCGCCCGACGGCGAGACCACCATCGTCCCCCGCGACGAGCTGGCCCGCGTCTTCTCGCTGGACCACGTGTCCAAGAACCCCGCGACCTTCGACCCCAAGAAGCTCGACTGGATCCAGGCCGAGTACATCCGCAGCATGACCGACGCCGAGTTCGCCGACCAGATCATGGTGCCCGAGCTCCACGAGGCCGGCCTTATCGAGGGCGGCGTGGAGTACGACGAGGCCTGGATCGACGCGCTGGCCGCCATCGTGAAGCCGCGCACCAAGTTCCCGGCCGACGTCTGCGGCGTCTGCGCCCCGATCTTTGCCACCGCGGACACCCTGGCCTACGACGAGAAGTCCGTGGCTAAGGGCCTGGCCAAGGAGGGTATGGGCGCGATCCTGGACGCTGCCCGCGAGGCATTGGGCGCGCTGGGCGACGACGCTTGGACGCCCGAGGCGATCGACGGCGCCCTGGAGCCCTTGCCCGAGGCGATGGACCTCAAGAAGCGCGTGGTCTTCCAGGCCGTGCGCGTGGCCGTCTGCGGCAACATGGTTTCTCCCCCGCTCGGCGAGACCATGGCCTTGATTGGCAAGGCGGACTGCATGGCCCGCATCGAGCGCGCCCGCGCGATGGCGCTGTAACGGAGCTGTAATGGCGCTCTAGCTGCGGTTTATTCATCGAGCCTTAACGGGCGGGGCCACGGCGCCTCGCCCGTTTCTTATCTACACGCACACTCACGCCGCCCGCCGCGACGCCTTAAAGGAGGTCTCTCATGGAAGTAAAAGACTGGTCCTACGACGAGTTCCCCGAGTTCACGCGCGAGGTCGAGGGCGCCGTCCGCGTGCCCACCACCGGCAAGGAGATGGGCGTCGAGTACCTGCGCGACATCGTCTTCGCCAGCCGCGAGACGGGCGACCTCCACCTGCAGGTGCTTCTCCCCACCACGCGCGAGCTCAAGGCGGCGCGGGCGGCCATCAAGTCGACGGGCATAGACGCCCGCGCCGCGTCCTTCCCCTGCCTCGTCTACGTCCAGGGCTCCGCTTGGAAGAAGCAGGACTGCTACCACGACCTGCCGCAGCTGGCACGGCTCGCCGCGCGCGGGATCGTTGTCGCGGTGGTCGAGTACCGCCCCTCAGACGTCGCGCCCTTCCCGGCCCAGGTAGAGGATGCCGTAGAGGCCGTGAACTTTATGGCGGCGAAAGCCGAGCGCTACGACGTGGCGAGCGAGAAGATCGTCCTTGGTGGCAACTCATCGGGCGGCCACACCGCGATGTACGCCTGCGTGGCAAGAGGCGCCGGCGGCGAGCTGCTTCTGCCCGCATGCGTGCGCGGTATCATCGACTGGTACGGCGCCGTGAGCCTCATGCACGAGAACGGCTACCCCACGACCATAAACACCCTCACGGCCGAGAGTCCCGAGGGCATGCTCATGGGCGGCGTCGACCTGCGCGAGCGTGATGACCTGCGCCGCCTCGCGACCGTAGCCGAGCACGTGAGCGCCAGCGCTCCCTTCCCGCCAGCGCTTATCGTCCACGGGACCAAGGACCGCACGGTAAACTGCGAGCTGTCGGCCGAGCTTCATGGGAAGCTGCGCGCCTGCGGGCACGATTCCGAGCTTATCCTTGTGCGGGGCGCCGACCACGGCGGCTGCGAGTTCTTCTGCGACGAGCTCGTCGACATCTACGAGGGCTTTATTCACCGCGTCACGGCGTAGAATGCTAGAAGCAGGTTTCCCTTACCAATGAACCGGAGGTAGCAATGGTCATCGACTTCAACCACGAGGAGTTCGTCTCGATCCCCAACTTCAAGGGCGGCGAGGGCCACTTCGACGCAAAGATGCACGACGACGGCAAGTGCAAGATCATCCGCGGCCGCGTCGAGCCGGGCTGCACGAGCGGCTACCACCTGCACGAGAAGAACGCCGAGGTCATCTACGTGATCAGCGGCACCGTGCGCTTCAACTGCGACGGCGTCGACGAGATCGTCGAGGCGGGCAACTCCCACTACTGCCCCGAGGGTCACAGCCACGCCATGTACAACGCGAGCGAAACCGAGCCGTGCGAGGTCTTCTGCGTCGTACCGGAGCACCACCTGGGGTAAACCGAGGCATAGGCGAAAGGCGCGGGCCTGTCCCTCTCACAAAGTGACCTCGCGCAGAAAGCGCGCTCAGAAGCACTTTGTTGAGAGGGGCAGGCCCGCGCCTTTCGCCTATGCCGTGCGACCTGATGCCACTCGCAACAGCGGATCGCACGGCAGGGTTTACATGCTCTTACATCACAAAAACTCAAAGTGAGGGTTACCGAAGCTTATTGTCAATGCGGTCGGGCCTTACGCTAGGTAGTCTTCTACGTTTACGTATTGGACTCCCTCTTCGTAGTCGGCGGGGCCTCGGTAGAGGACGTAGGTGCCGGTTATTGGGCCGTAGCGGTGTTCGCAGAGGGCTCGTTTTTTGGGGTCCAAGAGGTGGCGGCGTTGGGCCTTGTCTTTCTTATCGGAGTGC
>CAVDTK010000076.1:0-10471 GCA_963611755.1 Oscillibacter sp. ER4 | reverse complement strand
AACGGCCAGTACATGAAGGAGTACTGGGGCGAGGGCTCCGCGCGTGCCCGCAACTGGCAGCGCTACGACCTTGGCGGCGCCGCTAAGCTCAGCTTCGTCGAGGGCGTCGACTCCTACGTGCCCTATGCCGGCACCCTGCACGACGGCGTCTCCGGCACCCTGTACAAGGTGAAGTCCACCATGTGCAACTGCGGCGCCAACTCTATCCCCGAGCTGCAGCAGAAGGCCCGTCTCACCCTGGTCTCCTCAACCTCAATCGTCGAGGGCGGCGCCCACGACGTCGTCGTCAAGGACCAGAACCACCAGGGCGTGAGCTTCCGCTAAGGGGGCGCGGTGCGCCAGGCGCTTCTCGCATAGAACCCAAAACGGGGCATCGACTTCTCGTCGGTGCCCCGTTTGCGTTGCACGTTGAATGTCGCGCCTCTTAAACCGGCCGTACCCCGATGCGATACCAGGTCTCAAGCGCGTCGGTGTCCATCGGGCGCGCGTAGCAGTAGCCCTGGATAAGGTCCACGCCCATGTCCAGGACGCAACGCGCCTGATCGGGCGTCTCGATGCCCTCGGCCACGACGTCTTGTCCCAGCTGGTGGAAATAGGGGATGAGCAGGCTCGCCATGGTGTACGACTTGGGGTCGTCGGTGACGTTTTCCAAGAGCGAGCGATCGAGCTTCACGAACGAGAAAGGCATCGAAAGCGCGGTCGAGAAGTTCGAGTACCCGGTGCCAAAGTCGTCCATCATGAAATCGAAACCCATGTCGTGGAGCTTGCCCATGGTTTCCGCGGCAAGCTCGCTATTCTCGCTGATGGTGCGCTCGGTGATTTCGAGTTTGATGCTCCTTGGCTCGATCCCGTAGCACTTGAGCAGCTCGATCATCTTGGCCGCGAAGTTGCGCTGTAAAAGCTGGCGCGCCGTCAGGTTGACCGAGATGCGCTTGAGCTCGGACACGCGACGGCTCGATAGGAGCTTGCAGGAGTCTTCCAGCACAATCCAGGTCAGGCGGTCGATGAGCTCACTCGTCTCGGCCAGGGGGATAAACTCGTCGGGCCGCACGAGGTTGCCATGTTCGTCTCGCAGGCGGATCAGGGCCTCCGCCGTGTCGAAGTGGCCCGTGTGTTGGTTGTAGATGGGCTGGAACCAGGTCTCGAAGCGCTTCTCCTCGACCGCCTTCTGCATCGTGCCCTCGAGGGAGACGTGCCGGTCGTAGCGGTTTGCCATGTCGGCGTCGAAGGTGACGAGCGCGCGTTTCTTTGCCTTGCCTTCTGCCAGCGCGAACTCAAGGCGGCTGATG
Organism: Oscillibacter sp. ER4; assembly: GCA_963611755.1. GTDB lineage: Bacteria > Actinomycetota > Coriobacteriia > Coriobacteriales > Atopobiaceae > Paratractidigestivibacter. Next base: position 9,182 of record CAVDTK010000076.1, on the reverse strand, counting down.
ATGTTCTCGCCATTCCAGTCTCGCCCGGTATAGCGCAGCCAGGCCGTGGTCGTGGGCAGGTTCACGTGATGGGACTCGATGATCCAGTCCTCCTGCATGGCGTCGCTCACCAGCTGCGCCACGTAGGAGGCCTCGTGGTGGGCGTCGACGGGGATGAGCAGAGCAAAGACGTCGCCCGCGACCCTATAAGCAAAGCCCGAGGTAGATACGCCCTTCAGGCGCTTGGCTACCTGGTAGAGCACGAGGTCTCCCGCCTCGTGGCCGTAGACCTGGTTTACTTGCGAGAAGCTCCGCAGGGCCACGAAGATCACCTGGTAGTCCTGGCGAAGGTCGAGCCTGCGCTCAAGCTCGTTCACAAAGCTCAGACGGTTTCCCAGCTCGGTCAAGGGGTCCACGTCCACGCGCGTGGACTGGAAGCTCATAAAGATAACCAGGTTGATGATGGTGGCGTAGATACCGTTGAGAAGAAGCTGCGGGAACATCATCTGTACGACGAGGATGGGAAACACGATGGCGGGAACGCTTCTCACCACCCTCGAGACGGCAGAGCTCACACGTTTGTTGTTCTGGATGTAGCAGCAGTAGATGAGAAGGGCCTCTACTAGGGGCGCCGCGTAGGTGGTGAGCGCCAAGGGGCCGCGGTGGTACTTGCCCGCCTCGTCGAAGTAGAACATCATCCCGTTGCCCAGGTTGGCAAGCATGATGCTCAGGTAGGCGACGGCTAGAACGCCCAGCACCGCGCTCGCGAGCCGCAGGCCGTGGACGTTTGACGAGTGCTCGTAGACGCGGCGCACCAGGTAGTAGGCGATGACGATGGTCATGCCAACGGTGACCAGGTAGTACAAGGTGTTGAGGGTCACATTAGCCCACAGGGGTATGGCCAGCTCGTTGTCGTCGATAAGCACGGTCACGATGTCCAGCACCACCGAGGCGAGCGAGCTTATGAGGCAGCCCCAATAGAGGTTTCGGCGAAAAGAGCCCGTGCTGCTCTCGTCGTGGAAGAAATACATCGTCATGCCCAAGAAAATCAGGGCGAGATATTCGAAAATGAGCGAAAAGTCATTCATGCATTGATACCTTTTGCGGCGCTTGTCGTTCGGCAACAATTGTAAAGGGATACTCCCGGCCACACCTGCTAAAATCAAACGGTTTTCATGTGTTGCAGATAAAGGAGCACTTTGATGGAAGACACCCGACCCGATTTCGAGATCCCTGTCTACGACGCCGAGGCCATCGAGACCAAGTGGCAAAAGCAGTGGGCCGAGACCGACCTCTATAAGACCGACGAGGACCCCTCCAAGCCCAAGAAGTTCGTCATGGAGATGTTCCCGTACCCCTCCGGCGACCTGCACATGGGCCACGCCCGCAACTACACCATCGGCGACTGCATGGCGCGCCAGGCCCGCATGCGCGGCTACGACGTGCTGCACCCCATGGGCTTCGACGCCTTCGGCCTGCCGGCCGAGAACGCCGCCATCAAGCACAACACCCAGGCGGGCGTCTGGACCCACAAGAACATCGGCCAGGCGGTGAGTACTATGAAGCGCATGGGCTTCTCGTACGACTACGACCGCATGTTCAACACCTGCGACCCCGAGTACTACAAGTGGGGCCAGTGGATGTTCCTCAAGATGTGGGAGAAGGGCCTGGCCTACCGCAGCACTTCTCCGGTCAACTGGTGCCCCTCCTGCAACACTGTCCTTGCAAACGAGCAAGTCGTCGAGGGTAAGTGCTGGCGCTGCGGCTCCAGGCCCGAGAAGCGCGAGCTGTCCCAGTGGTACCTCAAGATCACCGATTACGCGCAGGAGCTCCTGGACGACCTCGACCAGCTCGACGGCTGGCCCGAGAACGTCAAGGCCCAGCAGCGCAACTGGATCGGCCGCTCCGAGGGCGCCGAGATCGACTTCGCCCTGGCAGACGTCGACGGCGTGACCCCCACCGACCGCAAGATCACCGTCTTCACCACCCGCGCGGACACCCTCTTCGGCGTGTCGTTCTTCCTGCTGCCGCCCGAGAGTCCGCTTGCCGCGGAGCTCGTGGCCGGCACCGAGCACGAGGCCGCCTTCGAGGAGCTCAAGCGCGCGACCGAGCAGGTCTCCAACGTCGACCGCCAGGGCTCCGAGCGCGAGAAGCACGGCGTCTTCACCGGCCGTTACGTGGTGAACCCCATCAACGGCCGTCCTGCTCCCATCTGGGTCGCCGACTACGTCCTTATGGACTACGGCACCGGCGCCGTCATGGGCGTCCCTTGCGGCGACCAGCGCGACTTCGACTTCGCCAAGAAGTACGGCCTGGAGATCGCCCCGATCATCTGCGAGAAGGACGACCCTCTCTACGATGAGCTCAAGGACGAGAAGGAGCTGCGCGTCACCTCGGTCGACTGGGACCGCGCCATGGTGGCCGAGGGCTACCTCGTGCAGTCCGGCGAGTTCACCGGCCTCAAGGGCGGCAAGCACTCCGAGGCCGTCGACGCCATTATCGGCTGGCTCTCTGAGCGTGGCCTTGGGCGCGAGAAGGTCCAGTTCCGTCTGCGCGACTGGCTCATCTCCCGCCAGCGCTACTGGGGCAACCCCATCCCGATGATCCACTGCGACTGCTGCGGCGACGTGCCCGTGCCGTACGACCAGCTGCCCGTGACGCTTCCCGAGAACCTTGACCTGGGGGCGGGCGAGACCCTTGCCGAGTACGCCCCGTTCTACGAGACGACCTGCCCCAAGTGCGGAAAGGCGGCCCGTCGCATCACCGACACGATGGACACGTTCACGTGCTCCTCGTGGTACTACCTGCGCTACACCGACCCCCACAACGAGGAGCTGCCTTTCTCCAAGGAGGCCGTGGATCGCTGGATGCCGGTCGACAACTACATCGGCGGCATCGAGCATGCCATCCTGCACCTGCTTTACAGCCGTTTCTGGACCAAGGTCCTGCGCGACCTGGGCATGATCGACGTCGACGAGCCCTTCACCAACCTGCTGTGCCAGGGCATGGTGAAGGACGAGAACGGCGACGTCATGTCCAAGTCCAAGGGCAACGTCGTGCCGCCCTCGAGCGTCATCGAGCCTTTCGGCGCCGACACCATGCGCCTGGCGATCCTGTTCATCGCGCCGCCCGAGAAGGACTTCGACTGGGATAGGGACGCCGTTGCCGGCGCCAACCGCTTTATCAAGCGCGCCTGGAACGTTGTCTGGCGCCTTTCGCAGGGCGCTGAGCAGGGCGTTATTGACGCTAAGGCCCTGACGCCCACCGCGGCAGAGCTTTTCCGCACTGTCCACGGCCTGGGAGCCAGGAGCACCTCGGATTTCGACCGCGGCCAGTTCAACACCGCGATCTCCGCCGCTATGGAGATCGTGAACGGCGCGACCAAGTATCTGGCCGCGGGCGATCGCGACGCCAAGCTCGACTTCTTCGCGGCTCGCTCCATCGTGGCCATGCTCGCCCCGATCTGCCCGCACTGGGCCGAGGAGCTCTACCACGAGGCGCTGCACCTCGAGGGGTCGGTCTACAACGAGCCCTGGCCCGAGTTCGACGCCGAGCTCGCCAAGTCCGACGAGGTCGAGATCGCCGTCCAGATCAAGGGTAAGGTCCGCGGCCGCGTGACCGTGCCTGTCGACGCCGACGACGACACCGTGGCCGAGGCCGCCAAGGCCGCCGTGGCCGAGCAGCTTGAGGGCAAGGACATCAAGAAGGTCATCGTCATCAAGGGTCGCCTGGTCAACATCGTTGCCGTTTAGGCTGTTGGAACAGTAAGGCTTACGGGGGCTGCGCTGGTGCGCGGCCCCTTTTTGCAAACGGCGGCCGTCGTGGGGACGGCCGCGAAAGGGGAGAGGAACATCATGAAGGTCATGCTGGTGAACGGCAGCCCGCACAAGGACGGCTGCGTCAACCGCGCGCTCACGGAGGTGGCCTCCGCGCTTGGGGAGTCCGGCGTCGAGTCCGAGATCTTTTGGATAGGCGCCAAGCCCGTTGGCGGATGCGCTGCCTGCGGCGGCTGCTCTAAGCTGGGCAAATGCGTCTTCGACGACTGCGTGAACGAGTTTCGCGAGAAGGCTGCGGGCGCCGACGGCTTTGTCTTTGGTGCGCCGGTCCACTACGCGCACGCGGGGGCTTCTCTTCTCGGCTTCATGGACCGGCTTTTCTGCTCGGACGGGCGAGCTGGCAACGCCTCGCTTTTCACCCACAAGCCGGCGGCCGCCGTGGTGAGCGCGCGCCGCAGCGGCACGACCGAGGCCTTCTCCGACATCGAGAAGTTCTTCACGATCTCGCAGATGCCGGTCGTGAGCTCGAGGTACTGGAACAACGTCCACGGCAACGCTGCGACCGAGGTCGAGCAGGATCTTGAGGGTCTGCGCACGATGCGCGTCCTGGGCCGCAACATGGCCTGGATGCTGCGCTGCATCGAGGCGGGCCGCGCCGCTGGCATCGAGCCGCCGCTCACGGAGGACGGCCCGGCCACGAGCTTCATCCGGTAAGGGTCTTCTCGCCACCGGCCCCTGCGCTCACGCCCGGTGGCAGATTCAGAGCTTGTCGGTACCGATAACCTCTGAATCTGCCACTTTGGCCACCGATAACCTCTGGATTTGCCACCAGCTCACCGACAACCTCTGATTCTGCCACCATCGAACGGCCTTGTTGAGGGGAGGTCTCCATGCCTGACGCTTTGCCTATTCCTCGTGGGCCTGAGGGGTTCGAGAACATGCTCCATGAAGCGCGCCTTTCTGATCGCGAGGCCGACGCTGTTCGGACGGTTGTTTTGGGCATGACCGCGAATGAGGCCGCTCCCCTCATCGGCGTGAGCGCTTCGACCGTCGGCAGCTATCGCCAAAGGGCTTATCAAAAGCTCGGTGTTACGACCAAATCCGAGTTCCTGGCGCTTCCCGGGTGTGCCTTGTGGAGAGAATCCCTCAGCTCGCAAATCGCGTTGCCCGATGAGGGTGACCTTAAGGAATGCGACCCCAAGGAAGCTTTTTGCGTTGAACGCGAGAAGCAACCGCTTAGTGTACCGCGTCTGTTCCTCGCATCTCTTGTCGCCGCTTTTCTCATTGTGTCGTTGCTCGTTGTCGCCACGGTGCTTTTGCGTCCCAGTTATCGATACGTTGATTCGCCCAACGGCGTAATCGCTTCCGAATACGGCGAGGTCCCGAATGTGGTTGGGATGCGTGCCGACGCGGCCGCATCGACCCTGGCAAGCTCCGGTTATCTCCCGGAATTCAAATCATGTGCCTCGAGCGATGCTCCCGGAACGGTGCTGCGCGTTGTCGAAGTGGGCGATGTTCGCGATGCCTCGGAGGAATTCTCGTCCGTTAAGTGGGACGGCGGCTCGGCCTCTGGATACAACAGGTACGGGAACTGGTCGGCGTTCGTCCTTCTCGAGGTAGCCGTCTGATCCTCTCGCCGATAGAACCTTGCCGCTCGGGTGTGGCAAATGCGGCAATCCGCGATTTACTACAGACAATTTAGCCCAACCTCAATACCGTATAAAGCACGGTGAGCTTACTGAGAAGATACGTTTCTTCGGAGGTGCAAGATGGTTCAGGGGCTGAGCGCTTGGCAGATCATCGGCATGTTTCTTGGCGCGGTTCTTGTGGTTACATTGATCATATTCGTGATCGCGCTTCTCGTCAGAAAGGTGCGCGGGTCTAAGTGATCGCGGCCTTCCTTGTGGGCATATGGTGGAGAAGATCGACCCGCCCTTCGACACAAAGTTTGACGGTAGCTGGGAAAACGCCTATATTGTTTGTGTTAACGAAGTAGTAAACCGCAGGAAGTGGGGTGGAGTTTTCGCCCCGCTTTCTTTTTATGTCTACAGGTGATGGGAGGTCACATGGCTAAAGAGTCCGCCGAGCAGGTCATCCTGGACCGTCTTGAGCAGGCCGCGGATGCCCATGGCGTCGACATCGTGTCCGTCGAGGTGGTGGGCGCCACCAAAAACCCCTGCGTCCGCGTACGCATCGACCATGCGGACGAGGAGGCCGCGACCATCTCTTTGGATGAGGTCGCCGCCCAGACCGAGTGGATCTCGGAGGCCATCGACGAGGTCGACCCCTTCCCGGGCTCCTTCACCCTTGAGGTGAGCTCGCCGGGCCTCGACCGCCCGCTTCGCCGCGAGAAGGACTTCGTCCGCTTCGCCGGAAACGAGGTCAGCCTCACCACAACGGCCATGGAGGGGCGCCGCCGGTATAGCGGCAAGCTCCTGGGCGTCGACGCCGGCGCGGTCCAGCTCGACTGTGACGGCGAGGCCGTCTCCATTGCCCTTGACGAGATTAAGAAATGCACCTTAAAGCCCGATTTTTCCAACCTGGGCTCTAAGGAAGAGAAATAAGGAGGAACACCTATGTCGTCCGAGATGATGGAAGCCCTTGAGCTTCTGTGCCAAGAGAAGCACATCGACCAGCTCTACCTGATCGACCGCCTTGAGCAGTCCCTGGCCAAGAGCTACGCCGACGTGCTGCACCTGCCCTTCGGCGCCCGCGTGACCATCGACCGCGCCACCGGCCGCGTCTACGTCTACGAGCTCGTGCCCGTGGGCGAGGAAGACCCCGAGACCGGCGACTACGCCGAGTTCGAGGAGGTCGACGTCACCCCTCCCGGAACCTCCCGCATCGCCGCCCAGCACGCCAAGGCCGAGATCCGCGCCATCGTGCGCAACGCCGGTCGCGTGCAGATCTACCAGGAGTTCGCTCAGCGCGTGGGCGACATCATCACCGGCACCGTGCTGCAGACCACGCCCGACTTCACGATCATCAAGATCCGCGAGGGCGTCGAGGCCGAGCTTCCGCACTTCGACCTGCGCCGCAACCCCGATGAGCTCAACGAGCGCCCGGCCAACGAGCGCTACATGCACAACCAGCGCATCAAGGCCCTGATCATCGGCGTGCGCGACCCCAACGCCGCCCAGCCCACCGTCCGCGGCGAGCGTCAGCGCCCCTCGATCGTGGTCTCCCGCACCCACCCCGATCTTCTCCGCCGCCTCTTTGAGGTCGAGGTCCCCGAGGTCTACGACGGCATCGTCGAGATCCGCTCCGTCGCCCGTGAGGCCGGCGTGCGCTCCAAGATCGCCGTCTCTTCCAACGACGACCACCTGGATCCCGTGGGCGCCTGCGTGGGCCCCAAGGGCAGCCGTGTGCGCACCGTGGTCTCTGAGCTGCGCGGCGAGCGCGTTGACGTGGTCCTGTGGAACGACGACCCCGCCAAGTGCGTGGCCAACGCCCTTTCCCCGGCGCGCGTGTCTCGCGTCATCATCGACGGCGACGACAACTACGCCACCGTTATCGTGCCTGACGACCAGCTGTCCCTGGCCATCGGCAAGGAGGGCCAGAACGCCCGCCTGGCCGCGCGCCTGACCGGCATGCACATCGACATCAAGAACGAGTCCATGGCGGCCGGCGTCCTGCGCGACCTGCCCGTGAACCCCGTCGAGGACTTCGACGAGGACGAGGACGCCCACCGCTGCGAGTACGTGGGCCCCGGCGGCATCCAGTGCCGCAACATGGCCCGTCCGGGCTCGCGCTTCTGCGGCCTGCACGACGAGGCCGCCGACGTCGAGGTCTCCGACGACCCCGACTCCCTGATCTAACGTTCGGGCCGCCGCGCCCTAGATGTGATGTTTGCCCCGCGAAGCACGTCTTCGCCGACTGTTGAGAGGTAGGTTGCTTTGGCCAAGACCCGTGTACATGACCTTGCCAAGGAATACGGAATGACCAGCAAAGAGATGCTGGGTCACCTTGCCGATATGAAGATCCCGGCCAAGTCCGCGTCGTCGACCCTGGAAGACGCGTACGTCTCCATCGTCCGCAAGAAGCTCCAGCCCATCCTGGACGCCCGCGCCGCGGAGATCGAGGCCGAGAAGAAGGCTGCTGCCGAGAAGGCCGCCGAGGAGGCTCGCCTTGCCGCTGAGCAGGCCGAGCGCGACCGCCTGGCCGCCGAGAAGCGCCGCGAGGCCGAGCGCGCCGAGGAGGAGCGCCGTCGCGCCGCCGAGGAGGCCGCCCGCAAGAAGGCCGAGGAGGAGCGTATCGCTGCCGAGAAGAAGGCCGCCGAGGAGGCCGAGCGCAACCGCGTGAAGGACACCGCGCCCAAGGCCGTGCCGTCCTTCTCGAGCCTGCTTGACCAGATTGCCCAGCAGGAGCAGGTCCTGAAGCAGCAGGCAGAGGCCGCTGCCCAGAAGAAGGCCGAGTCCAAGGGCGGCCACGGCCGCTCCGGCAAGAACGACGACCGCCAGGCCAAGCGCGGCGGCGCCCCGGCTCCCGCGCGCCGCGAGAACGCCTCCGCCGCCCCTGCGGCCGGCGAGTCCGAGCACAGCGACAACCGTCGCGGCGGCAAGGGCAAGAAGGGCCGTCGCGGCGAGGAGGGCGAGGATCGCTACAGCCGCATGGCCCGCGAGGCCGAGGCCTACAACCGCAGCAAGGTCCTCGAGGAGGCCCGCGTGGCCGTCGAGGAGGCCTCCCGCGAGTCCTCCGGCCGCCGCAAGAAGCGCAAGGAGCGTCGCCAGAAGCAGGCCGAGGCCGCCGCTGAGCAGCAGCGCATTGAAGAGGCCATCGCCAATGACCAGGACCTCTCGCAGCTCGATACCGTCAAGGTCCCGCAGGGCTCCACGGTGGCCGAGCTCGCCGAGCTTTTGGGCGTGGCCGCCAACGACATCATCAAGCGCCTGTTCCTTCTCGGCAGCCCGCTGACCTTGACCGAGTCCATGTCCGACGACCTCATCGAGCTCGTGGCCGACGACCTGGGCCGCGACGTCAAGGTCATGACCAAGGAGGAGGAGAACTCCTTCTCGTTCTACGACGACCCGGATGACCTCAAGCCCCGTGCCCCCGTCGTGACCGTCATGGGCCACGTCGACCACGGCAAGACCTCCCTTCTCGACGCCATCCGCCACACCGGCGTGGCCGAGGGCGAGGCCGGCGGCATCACCCAGGCCATCGGCGCCTCCCAGGTCAAGATCAACGGCCGCGTGATCACCTTCATCGACACCCCGGGCCACGAGACCTTCACCGCCATGCGTGCCCGCGGCGCCAAGGTGACCGACATCGTCATCCTGATCGTCGCCGCCGACGACGGCGTCATGCCCCAGACCATCGAGTCCATCAACCATGCCAAGGCTGCCGGCGTGCCCATCGTGGTCGCCGTCAATAAGATCGACAAGCCCGGCGCCAACCCCGACCGCGTGCGCCAGGAGCTCACCGAGT
>CAVDTK010000075.1:0-10509 GCA_963611755.1 Oscillibacter sp. ER4 | reverse complement strand
AGGCCATCTGGTGCGGCTTCCGCGAGCCGTCCGGGTTCTACTCGCGCGTGTGCCTGTTTGTGGCGCCCACCGCGATGTGGCTCGCGGGCGCCTGGTGGGCGGCCTGTTTGGGGGAGGGCGACGTCGCCGAAGCGACCGCTCCGACCGTCGGCCTCGGTGCCCGTCTGGACGCCCTGGCCCGCTGCGCGGGCAACAGCCGTGCCGGTCTTCTCTGCGTCGCGGCCCTTGTCGTGGTCGACCTTACCGTGGGCGGGTATTTTGCCTGGAAGGCTCTCTACACCTGCTTTACCCAAGAAGCCAACGATACCTATTGCGTGGAATCCGCCGAGCAGGTCGCCTCGCTTAAGGAGGCCGACACCGGCACCTGGCGCTTTGAGCGCACCTATACCCGCGCCGGCTCCGCCTCTTTGAACGAGGCTATGGGCCGCGGCTACACGGGCCTGTCGTCCTACTCCTCGGCCCACAACCAGTCGGCCCTCGACTTCCTGGACGCGCTTGGCTACAGCAAGCAGGGGCTTCTCCACGTGAGATACGCCCACCAGAACCTGGCAGCCGACGCGCTTCTGGGCGTCAAGTACTCCTCGAGCATCGAGATCCCGGTGGGTCTTGATGAGGTCGAGGGGGCGCCCACGGTCCTGGGCCGCGGCGTCTACGAGAATCCGTATGCGCTCTCGCTGGGCTACATCGTGGCCGATACCGCCAACGGTGCCCAGCTTTCCGGCGACAACCCCTTCGAGCGGCAGAACAGCCTGGCGAGCGCCTTGGTGGGCCACGATGTCCAGCTCTTCAAGAAGGTCGATTCCACGCTGACAGAAGACGCCGACGGGGTCAAGTCATGGCAGGTCACGGTACCTGCGGGGACCCTGGGCTACGTCTATCTTGAGTGCCCGTCCAAGATCTCGGACATCGGCACGTACCTTTCCGTCGACGGCTTTGCCGCCGAGCAGGAGGGTTGGCGTTTCCAGCACGCGGTGAGGGCTCTCGGCGGCATCGAGGGCCAGGCCGATGGCACGCACACCGTGCGCGTCCAGGCCGGCAACGACCCCACGGGCACCGTGGTGGTCGACATGGCTCAGATCGACTGTGACTTCTACTGCCTGGACCTCGACGCGCTGCAAGAGCTTACGGCCGAGCTGTCTTCTCACCGGGTGAGCTTCTCGGCATACTCGGGCCAGGGGATCGACGGCACGGTCGAGGCGGCGTCTGACGGCTGGGCCATGATCAGCGTGCCTTGCGAGGCCGGCTGGACCGTCACGGTGAACGGCCAGGAGGTCCAGACCTCGTCTGCCTTCGGAAACGCCCTGACCTTGGTTCCCGTGACCGCGGGGACCAACGAGATCTCGATGCGCTTCGAGGCCCCTGGCCTGCGCACGGGCTGCGCGATCACGGCCGTGGGCGCCGTGGGTCTTCTCGCCGGGCTGGGCTTCTCGCGGGCGAAAGAAAAGCGCAGGTGCGCATAAGGGGCCGGGGTGCCATCGGTATCAAATCGCGGTCGAACGGATTGTCGAGCGCTCGGCGCGGTTTTCGGGGTACTATGTCTCAAGTGGCTTTTGGTCACATCGGTATCGCGCGGGAATCCGCGCAGCATTTTAGCCCCGCGGGGCAAGAAAGAAAGGCACGACATGGCTCAGGGTACTGTTAAGTGGTTCAACCCGGACAAGGGCTACGGCTTCATCTCTCGTGAGGACGGCGACGACCTGTTCGTCCACTACTCCGAGATTCAGATGGACGGCTTCAAGACCCTGGACGAGGGCCAGGCTGTTGAGTTTGAGATCACCACTGGTCAGAACGGCAAGCTCCAGGCTTCCAGCGTCCACAAGCTCTAAGTCCTAAAACATATGAGCTAATGAGAAGGTCCGCCAGCGCGGGCCTTCTCTTTTTGTGCGGCGGTGCTGCGTTGCGGCGGGGTTTGTCGTAAACCGGACTTATCGGAAGTCGCAGCGCCGCAGATTGTCGTGATTGGGACTTATCGGAACTCAAATGTCCCTTCTCGCTTCCGACAAGTCCAGATCACGACAATGCGGCTTCCGATAAGTCCCCAAAGCGACAATCCGGCGGCCCTGAACTTCCGACAAGTCCGGTTTACTCTGGTGAGAAGATCCCTCAGCGCAGGTCGAGACGGTCCTGCCAGTCCTGGGGGCGTACTCTCGCTAGGTCGCGGCACAGCTTGCGGCGCGCTCGGCGGTCTTCTCGCTGCTCATCGACGGTTCGTATGACCGGCGCGAGTCCCAGGTCCGCGCGGATGGAGTCCATAAGGCCGTCCATGTAATCCAGGTCGTCGTAGTGGTGCTTGAAGATCTCGTACGGCTTGAAGCCGTAGGCGATAAGCTCGTTTCTGCGCTGGGTGTCGAGCGCTACCTGGCTGTCGCGCTCGTGCCAGGCGCCCATGTAGTCGAGGCAGACCTTCGCGTTGCCTTTGCCAACAAACAGCAGGTCAGGCTTGCGGGTGCGAAGCGTTCGCGCGCCGGCCGAGATGCGCTTGAGCTCGAACGCGTCGTTCAAGACGACCCGTCCAAGCCGGTAGCCGCCCTTGGCGTAAGGCAACGTGGCGCGGAGGTAAAGCCTGGCCTCCTGCGGCGAGGCGGCCATGACCGGCGTCTTGGCAAGGGCCCGGCGAACGATCGCTGTGCCCCAGACGGGCCCCAGCTTGTCGAGAAAGGCTAGAAGCTCCTCGCGCGTGACCAGCGGCTCGTCTCTTTGCGTGAGGCCCATCTCGCTGTCTTCGCGCACGGCATAGAGGCCCATGAGCTCGGCCATCAGCAGCACGAGCTCCAGCTCGGAGAGGCAAGACGACATAAGGACCGGCAGCAGCAGGGGAGAAGCGCACCGGACGCCGGGCGCGATCTGGAAGAGGGCGCCTTCGGGCAGGTCGGCCGACCACACGTGGATGCGCGCAGTATCTGAGCTGCGGCTTTGCGTCTTCTCGGCGATAAGGACGCCGAGCGGGCCCTCAAGGTCTTGCAGCGTCGGGCACGCCGCCCGCGCCGCTTGCATATCGGTCGCAGAGGGCATGCGGCGCGGCAGTTCGCAGGCGCATGCAGACCAGCTCCGGGTGGCCCGGATCACGTGCAGCGCGGCGGTATGTGAGATCACGATATCCATGGCTTAACGCTACCGGATGCGCACGGAATTTCTCGGCACAATATAAAATGCTTTCGCCTGATCTATCAGCTGTTTGACAGCTTTCTATCGCTTGTGAGAATAACGATACTTTCTACCTACGGTTTATTGCCCTGCGGCGCTATGCATCCCAAGCGCGCGAACCCCGTGATTTGTCTTCACATTTGTCGTGATCCGGACTTATCGGAAGAATCCGCGTCATATTTTGTCGTGATGGGGACTTATCGGAACTCAAACTGCCGCTAACCCGGGTTAACGTTTTTCTCCCAAAAGTGCCCCCGGTGCACGCTGCTATACTCGGTTAGTCGATTCGGGGGGGGGGGTAGTCATTGTGAGCAACAAGGCCAAGGCAATATTTCGCGAGCACCGGAAGCTTTTCATCATGGCCGCCCTGCTCCTGGTCATGATCGTCGGCGCGATCGTGGGCTACAACAACTACCTCGACAACAAGCTCTACGCCGAGGGCTCCCAGGACATCGCCACGACCTACCGTCAGACCGCGAAGGCCTTCTCGCTCTATACCCAGCGCAACTTCAACTACCTGAACGACCTGGACACCTACCTCTATTACTACGACAAGGCCGACGCCCTTGAGAATCAGTTCGCCGAGTACGCGGCGAGAAACAACAACTGGGGCTACACGGACGTCTTCCTGTTCAACGAGGCCCACGACTACCTCACCACGACGGCGCGCGTGGGAAACGACGATACCTCCAGTGCCCTTGACCAGCTCTATGTTGACGGCGAGCCGCTCGTCAGCTCTTACATGGCAGACTCGAACACCCGCAAGGTCGTCTTCGCGCGCCTGATGTCCAAGCCCATCGTGATCGACGGCGTCAGCTATACGGGCATCGCCGTCTCCTACACCAACACCCACCTGCAGGACCTTATGGACTCGGGCGCGTACGGCGAGAACAGCGATTGCTACGTCGTACGCGAGAACGGCGACGTGGTCTTCGCGCTTGAGACCAAAAGCGTGCTGCACGACTTCGTCGTCAACGTCAACGACTACTTTGCGAGCAACGCCACGTTTGAGCGCGGCGACGGCGACTCTTTTGCGGCGAGCATCGCCGCGGGCGAGACAGGCCATGCCCTTCTCGACGTCGACGGCAAGAAGGCCTATACGGTCACCGTGCCCTCCGGCGTGGACGGGCTGGCGCTGGTCTCGGTCGTGAAGGACGGGGCGGTCGACGCCAAGATCATCGAGGTCAGAAACGTCACGACCTTCGTCCTTTCCCTGGTGCTGCTGCTGGTCGCGTTCTCTACGTTCTGGCTTCTCTACGACCGGTTCTCGCACGAGCTCGAGGACAAGGAGGCCGCGCGCCACGAGCTCGACCAAAAAAGCGAGCAGACCCTGCAGCTCTTCCGCGGCGTCGCCGGCGTCTTCGACCGCTTTGCCGTGTGCGACCTTGTGAACGACACCTATGTCTACCATGAGAACACCCTCGCCACGCCGCTCTATCCATTTGAGGGGTCGTATCGCGACCTCATCTCGCACATCTCCAGGGAGTACGACCTCATCCACGCCAAGGACGACCAGACGCCCGCGACGTTTTTGAGCCCGGGCTACCTGCGCTCCGTTCTCGGCGGCGAGACGAGCTACGTGAGCTTCGAGTACGTCTCTAAGGAGCAGGGCACCTCGCTTCGCATGAACGGCGTGCCCGTGGGCTGGGACCTGGACGGCTCGGTCACGAAGGTGCTGCTCTTCGCGCAGAACATCGACTCGCAGGTGGAGCTCGAGGCCCTGGCCAAGACCGACGGCCTCACCGGCCTTCTCAACAAGCGCAGCTACATCGACCTTCTGGGCAAGCTTGAGCGCAAGAGCCGCCCCTACACGCTGTACTTCCTCGACCTGGACCGCTTCAAGCAGGTGAACGATACCTACGGCCACGACGCGGGCGACAAGCTGTTGCAGGAGGTCGCCTATCGCCTGCGCTCCTGCGTGCGCTCGAGCGACTATGTGTTTCGCCTGGGCGGCGACGAGTTCGCCCTGGTGACGCCGGGCGACTACGACGAGCGTTTCTCGGCGATCCTGTCCGCGCGCATCGAGCGCAGCGTCCAGCAGGCCGTCGAGGTCGACGGAAACGAGCTGTTCGTGGGCACGAGCTGCGGTTTTGCCGGCTTCCCTGTTGAGGGCGAGACGTCCGAGGAGATCGAGGGCCTGGCCGACGCCAGGATGTACCGGCAGAAGCAGACGCACCACGAGGTGCGGTAGGGGTTCACCGGTCGCGTTTGCGCGCTGCTATACTGAGAGGCCTGTGACCTCAAAGGAGACCTGCATGCCCGCGCCCACGATAAACACCCCGGTACCCCGCTATGCCCTGGCCGTCATCGGCGCCCTTGAGGACGCCGGGTACGAGGCCTGGGTCGTGGGCGGCTGGGTGAGGGACGCCCTTCTCGGCGCCGAGGGCCACGACGTTGACGTCACGACGTCTGCCCCCTGGCAAGAGACGGCCCGCGTGCTGCGCGCGGCCGGCATCGAGGTCCATGAGACCGGTACGGCCCACGGCACCGTGACCGCCGTCGTGGCGGGCCAGCCCGTGGAGACCACCACCTACCGCGTCGAGGGCGCCTACTCCGACCAGCGCCATCCCGACGAGGTCCGCTTTGTGACCGACGTGCGAGAAGACCTCGCCCGCCGCGACTTCACCGTGAACGCGATGGCCTACCACCCCGACCGTGGGCTTCTCGATCCTTACGGCGGGGCAGATGACCTGGCAGCCGGCGTGATCCGCGCGGTGGGGGAGCCTCGCGCCCGCTTTGAGGAGGACGGCCTGCGCGTCCTGCGGGCGGTCCGCTTTGCGTGCCGGCTGGGCTTTTCCATCGAGGAGAAGACCCAGGAGGCGCTGCTGACCTGCGCGGGCGAGCTTTGCGCCATCGTCGCCGAGCGCGTGGGGCAGGAGCTCGACGGGATCTTGGCCTCGGGCCGCGTGGCCTGGGCGCTGCGCCGCCAGACCGACGTGATGCTGGCGGCCCTGCCCGAGATGGCTCCCATGCGCGGCTTCGACCAGAAGAGCCCCTATCACGCCTACGACGTCCTTGAGCACACCGCGCGCGTCTGCGCGGGCGTCGAGGAGTTCTGCGGCGGCCAGGTGCCTTCTCACCTGCGCTGGGCGGCCCTTCTCCACGACGTGGCCAAGCCTGCCTGCGCGTCTTTCGACGAGGCCGGGCGTGGGCACTTCTTTGGCCACCAGGCGGAAGGGGCTCGTGTGGCGCGGTCGGTCATGTCCAGGCTTGCGCTGCCCAACCAGGTGATACGCCAGACCGCGGCCCTGATCGCCCTGCACGACTACCCGGTGCAGCGCAAGAACCCCGTGAGCGCCCGCGGCATGGTCCTGGAGCTCGAGCGCCTGTGCCCGGGGCAGGGCCGTCGCTTGGCATTCGATTTGTTTGACCTTAAGCGGGCCGATGCCATCGCCAAGGCTCCGGCGCCCCGCGACTATGCCTTTAAGCTGGACGTTATTGAGAGCCGCCTGCGCCGCGACCTTTCGGAAGGCTTTGCCGTGGGCGTGGGCGAGCTTGCCATCGACGGCTCCGACGTCATGCGCGAGCGCGAGATCGAGCCCGGTCCCGGCGTGGGCATGGTCTTGCGCGAGGCCCTGAACGCCGTCACGGAAGGCACGGTGGCCAACCGGCGAGAAGAGCTTTTGGCCTGGTTGAGGTATTAGGGGGCACGGGGCTGCGGCGCGGCGTCTCACGGCCGCCGCCGCGCGTTTCTCGCCCCTTACGCCCGCACGACCTCCTCGCGCGCGATCCGCATGAACTCCTCGGTCACGCCCCAGCGGTAGCCGTCCGCAGGCAGGCCAAAGAGGATCCGGTAGCAGGCCTTGGGCCCCAGCTCAAAGGTGGCAAGGCCCGGCCGCGCCGAGGCCGGAAGCGCCATCCCCACCAGGTTTTGCGGGCACAGGCACGCGCCCACGCCGCGAAGGCACAGGGCCAGTAAGGTCTCCATGTTGTTCGACTGCACCCGTACCGCGGGCTCGAGGCCCTTCTCGCCAAAAAGCGACAGGCCTAGGCCGCCCGTGATGTCGGCAGCGCTTCCCAAGACCATGGGGAGGTTGCGCAAGGCCGACAGGTCTCCGCGCGATAACGGCTCCGCTACCTGCGCTTCGTTTATCCCGTGACTGGCGAGAAGGTCCTTGCTCGCCAACAGCACGATACGCTCTTCGTAGAAGTCCTCGACCTCGATCTGGGCAAGGCGTGTGCCCGTGGAGGCGAAGATCGCCACATCGGCCCGCCCGGCGGCGAGGTTGGCCATGATCTCGTCGTTGGTGCCCTCGTCGAGGGCCACGCGCACGTTGGGGTAGGCGGCGCACAGGCGCTCGAGGACGGGCGGCAAGAGGGCACGGCCGCGCGTGTAGGCGATGCCCACGCGCAGGGTCCCGCGCTGGTCGGCGGGGTCGGCCGCCATGTCGCGGCGAAGGGCGCGGAGATCCGCCTCGATCTTCTCGGCGTGGGCGAGAAAGGCCTCGCCCTCGTGCGTCAGGGTAAGGGGCGTCGTGCGCACGAAGAGGGGAGAGCCCATCTCTCGCTCGACAGCGGCGATGTGGGCCGAGAGGGTCTGCTGCGTCACGTGTAGGCGCGCGGCGGCGCGGGTGAAGCTGCGCTCCTCGGCGACGGTGCGTGCGTACTCGAAGGTCTGGAAGTTCATCTGGGTCTCCCATGCTCACAAATTCCGCTTGTGACAATTACCAAGCATAACAGTTTGGATTGGATGGGTGTGGCGGCTACCATCTT
This sequence comes from Oscillibacter sp. ER4, assembly GCA_963611755.1. Classification (GTDB taxonomy): domain Bacteria; phylum Actinomycetota; class Coriobacteriia; order Coriobacteriales; family Atopobiaceae; genus Paratractidigestivibacter. The sequence continues at coordinate 2,652 of CAVDTK010000075.1, read as the reverse complement.
CTTGGGAGCCGGGGCGCCTTCGCTTTCCTTTATCGCCCCGGCTGCCCGTACCTTCTGCGCGCCGCCTTCCGCGACGCCCGCCCAACCTGGGGAGATCCATGGAACTTGCCGTCATTTTCGTCTTCTGCCTGCAGCTCATCGTCTTTGTGGCCTTTGGCGTGAACGTCCTGGTGCCGTTGGTCATCGGCTTCGCGCTCTTCTTTGGCTATGGCCTGGCGCGGGGTTACGCGCCCACCGCGTTGGCAAGACAGGCCGCCCACGGTGCCAAGACAGCCCTGGGGGTCCTGGAGTCCTTTGTCCTTATCGGCGTCCTCACGGCGTTGTGGCGAGCCGACGGAACCATCGCGCAGATCGTCGTCATGGCTACGCCGCTGGTGCAGCCCTGGGCAGCGCCGCTCGCGAGTTTCTTCCTCTGCGGCTTGGTGAGCTATCTCATTGGCACGAGCTTCGGCACGGCGGCCACCATGGGCGTGGCCTGCGGGGCGCTCTCGGGCGCCATGGGGGCAAACGCCCTGCTCACCGGCGGAGCGGTTCTTGCCGGCTGTTACTTTGGGGACCGTTGCTCGCCGGTCTCAAGCTCGGCGCTTCTCGTCCGCACGCTCACGGACACGCGGCTCGAGGACAACCTCAAAGGCATGCTGCGCACGGCAGCCGTGCCTTTCGCGGTGAGCGTCGCCTTCTATGCGGCGACGGGCCTTGTCTTCGCGCCCGCCCAGGCCGCATCGGCGGGGGAGGCCGGGGTCTCCGACCTTCTCACCAGCGCCTTTGGCTACAACCTCTGGGCGCTTGTGCCTGCGGCGATCATCTTTGTGCTGCCGCTCACGGGTCTGGGGATGAAGCGCTGCATGGGCCTGTCGTGCGCGGCGGCCGTCGCGGTCTGCCTCTCTAAGGGAGCCACCGCGACCGATCTTCTCAGCTGGGCTTGGGGCGGATACGCCGCTTCCGACCCGTCCGTTGCCGCCCTCATGAACGGCGGCGGGATCCTCTCTATGGTCAACGTCTCTCTCATCGTGTGCATATCAAGCAGCTACGCCGGCCTTTTTAACGAGACGGGCCTGGTTGACGGCGTGCGGTCCCGCGTCGAGGCGGTTGCCAGGCGTCACGGCGCCTTTGCCGCGGTTCTCGCCGTGGGCATCCCCGCGTCGATGATCGCCTGCAACCAGACCTTGGCCATCATGCTGACCTCCCAGCTGTGCGAGAAGTGCGAGCCCGACCGCGGCCGCTTGGCCATCGACCTCGAGAACGGCCCTGTGGTCATAAGCCCGCTCATCCCGTGGTCCATCGCCTGCTCGACGATCCTCACGTTTTCCGGCGCGCCGTCGTTTGCCTGGCTTGCCGCCATCTATCTGTGGCTCATCCCTCTGTGGCATCTTTTTTGTGCCTCTGACCTGGCCAAACAAATTCGTCGAAACTTTTTTCAAAATAACGCTTGCAAAACCGCAGGCACTTCCGTATAGTAATTCCTCGCGCAACGAAGCAAAACGCATTGGGACTTCGTCTAGTGGTAGGACAGCGGATTCTGGTTCCGTCAACGGGAGTTCGACTCTCTCAGTCCCAGCCATTTGTTTCTCGCTCATATGGCCCGTTCGTCTAGCGGTTCAGGACGCCGCCCTCTCAAGGCGGAGATCACCAGTTCGAATCTGGTACGGGCTACCACGAGTTCTTCGGGACACTCCGAGTCCCTTTACATATGGCCCGTTCGTCTAGCGGTTCAGGACGCCGCCCTCTCAAGGCGGAGATCACCAGTTCGAATCTGGTACGGGCTACCAAACAAGACAAGGGCTTCCTTCAGGAAGCCCTTTTTCTATGCGCCGGGGCCTTGCTGTCGCCAGTACTTGTCGCTTTTGACACTTGTCGGAAGCGAGAAGCCCCGCGCTTGTCGTGATCTGGACTTGTCGGAAGCGAGAAGGGCTTCTCGTTGTCGCAATGAGGACTTATCGGAAGTTTCGGCTTCCGATAAGTCCAAAACACGACAATCTGCCGGCTTCGCGCTTCCGATAAGTTCCAAACACGACAATCCGCGGGTGCCCCGCTTCCGATAAGTGGCAATTACTCCGGCCGCGCGGCCCTTCTCCACAAAACCCCGCACAAATGTCACGCCCGCGTGACGCTCTGTTTCACCTGGATTTCAAATGAATTGCAGCTCACGGCCTGGGTTTCTGAAAAATCACGTCCAAGTTGTAACTGCGTCTCACATCGGCCGATCCTAAACACGCGGTCGGCGGACGGTCGTAATCTGCCTTCAGACGGAAATCGAAGGGAGAAGCACCACATGGCCGACATGATTGAAATCAAGGGTCTGAACAAGTATTTTGGCGACCTGCATGTGCTTAAAGACGTCAACCTCTCCATCAAGAGCGGCGAGAAGGTCGTCATCATCGGGCCTTCCGGCTCCGGCAAGTCCACGCTCATCCGCTGCGTCGACTTCCTTGAGGAGCCCACGTCCGGCGAGGTCGTCATCGACGGCACGCCGCTCACCAAGAAGAACCACCTCGAGATGGCGCGCAAGTACTCCTCGATGGTGTTCCAGCAGTTCAACCTGTATCCCAACATGACCGTTCTGGGCAACCTTACCCTGGCCCCCATCAAGCTCCAGAAGAAGTCCAAGGAAGAGGCCACCCAGATCGCCATGGCCGCGCTCAAGCGCGTCGG
>CAVDTK010000074.1:0-10522 GCA_963611755.1 Oscillibacter sp. ER4 | reverse complement strand
ACAAGACCTGCATCGTTATTGGTTACGCCAACGACGCCCAGGGTTACTTCGTCCCCAAGGACGACTGGGGCCTTGGCTACGAGTCGTTTGTCACCCAGCTGCCCCCGGGCGGCATCGAAACCGTGCTCGACGCATTTGAGGAGCAACTATGAGACATGTGATTATCGCCTCTCACCATCGCTTTGCCGAGGGGCTCAAGGACACGCTGGAGTTCATTGGCGGCGTCCAGAACATGCGGGCGGTCTGCGCGTACGTGGACGAGACCCCGCTCGACGAGCTGGTGGCCGCGGCTTTTGCCGAGGTCGGCCCGCAAGACGAGGTTCTCGTCCTGTCCGACATCCTGCAAGGCAGCGTTAACCAGGCCTTTGTTCCCTACCTGGGGGAGCACGTCTTTGTGGTCTCGGGCGTGAACGTGGCCTGCTGCCTTGAGATCGCGCTCGACCCGTCGCCCCTTACCGCCGAGTTCATCCAGGCGAGCATCGAGCAGGCGAGACAAGCGATGGTGCTTGTCAACACCTACTCCGTCGCGGCGGACGAGGAAGACGAGTAGTCGCGGGCGGCGGGCCCGTGGGCGTCGCCCTGCGGGCGGCAGGCCCGCGAGCCTCGCCCTGCGGACAGCAATCCCGCGGGCAATTCCAGATTAGGAGAGGGGAGATTCGAATGACCCATGATGAGCAGGTCCGCCTTATGACGGACAAGATCGCCAAGTTCGTGGAGCACACCGCCAAGGTGCTGCCCGACGACGTGCGCGCAAAGATCGACGAGCTGCAGGCGGCCGAGACCAAGCCGCTGGCCTGCGCGATCTACCAGACCATGCAGAAGAACCAGGACCTGGCGCGCGAGCTTTGGCGCCCCAGCTGTCAGGACACGGGTGTGCTGCAGTATTGGGTGAAGTGCGGGACGGGCTTTCCGCTGATCGGCGACCTGGAGGCGCTTCTCACCGCAGCGACCGTCCAGGCCACCTTCGCGGCACCTTTGCGCCACAACTCCGTGCAGACGTTTGACGAGGTCAACACCCGTAAGAACGTGGGCAAGGGCACGCCGACCGTCTTTTGGGACATCGTTCCCGGCTGGGACGGCTGCGAGGTTTACACGTACATGGCGGGCGGCGGCTGCAGCTTGCCCGGTCGCGCGATGGTCTTGATGCCCGGCGCCGGCTACGAGGGCGTGACCAAGTTCGTGCTGGACCAGATGACGAGCTACGGCATCAACGCGTGTCCGCCGCTTTTGGTGGGCGTGGGCGTGGCCACGAGCGTCGAGACCGCGGCGCTTCTCTCCAAGAAGGCGCTCATGCGGCCCATCGGCTCGCACAACCCCAACGAGCGCGCGGCCAAGATGGAGCGCCTGCTTGAGGAGGGCATCAACTCCATCGGGCTGGGGCCGCAGGGCATGGGCGGCTGCGCCTCGGTCATGGGCGTGAACATCGAGAACACCGCGCGCCACCCGTCGACCATCGGCGTGGCCGTCAACGTGGGCTGCTGGAGCCACCGCCGCGGGCACGTGGTGTTCGACGCCGACCTTAACGCGACCGTCACGACCCACTCGGGGGTGGAGCTCTAATGCTGGAGATTCGTGGAGACAAGAAAGTCCTGGTCACGCCCGTGAGCGCGGCCGACCTTGAGGGTATCCAGGTGGGCGACGTGGTCTGGCTGGACGGCGATTTGGTGACGTGCCGCGACGTGGCGCACCGCCGCCTGGTGGAGTACGGGCGCGAGCTGCCCTACGACGTGCGCGACAAGGCGATCCTGCACGCGGGTCCCATTACCAGGCCTATCGAGGGCGCGGATGTGGCCGCGGGCGAGCCGGACTACGAGATGGTGTCCGTGGGCCCCACCACGTCGAGCCGTATGGAGAAGTTCGAGTACGAGTTCGTCAAGGCCACGGGCGTGCGCGTCATCGTGGGCAAGGGCGGCATGGGCCCCAACACCGAGCGGGCGTGCCGCGAGTTCGGGGCGATCCACTGCGTGTTCCCGGCCGGGTGCGCCGTCGTGGCGGCGACCGAGGTCGAGAAGATCGCCGAGCACCACTGGGACGAGCTGGGCATGCCCGAGACCCTGTGGTGCTGCAAGGTGCGCGAGTTCGGGCCGCTGATCGTGTCCATCGACGCGACCGGGCGGAACCTCTTCGAGGAGAACAAAGTCGAGTTCAACCGCCGTAAGGACGAGGCGATCGAGCGCGTGAGCGCCCAGGTCGGGTTTATCGAGTAGAAGCCCTTTCAAAATCAAGGGTTGTCTGATGCCCGAAGGGCTTCTCCCTTTCAATTCCAAGGCTTGTCTGATGATTTGGAATCAGACAAGCCTTTCTTTTGAAAGCAAAACATCAGACAACCCCGCGATTTGAAAGCGAGAAGCCCCCGGGGCATCAGACGACCCCGCATTTTGCAGCCGAGAACCCCGCCGGCCATCAGACAACCCCAATCCTTGCAAGGCCGTCCGCCGCACCGGCTACTCGTCCTCGAAGAAGTCGCTGTCCAGGGCCTTGACCTCGTAGACTGCGCGGGTGCTCACGCCCACGTTGTACTCGATCATGAGCTTGGCGAGCTGGTTGCCGTCGATAAGGACGACCTTCTGGGCGTGGAGCGACTCGGCGTAGCGCCGCGCCTCCTGCGAGAAGCTGGCCGTGGTGATGAAGAGGCCCTTGGATGCCCCCTTGCCGGAGAGGGCGCCGACGAACGCCTGGACGTCCGGCCTGCCCACGGTGCGGTTAGGATCCCAACGTTTTGCCTGGTAGTAGATGGCGCCAAAGCCCAAGCGGTCCTCCTTGACGATACCGTCGATGCCTTCGTCGCCGCTCTTCTGCGTGACGGCGGCGCTCGCCTCGAGGGACTCGCCGTAGCCCATCGCCACAAGGACGCTGCCCACCAGGTGTTCGAAGAAATACGGGTCCTTGCCCATGATCTTTAAGATAAGCTCGTCTGCCAGGGCATCGCGCAGCTGCTTGCTGGCGGCCTCTATGGATTCCAGCGGTGATGCCTGCAGATCCTCGGCGTCTTCCTCGACGGCGGCAACCTCCTTGGCCCCTTGCTTCTTCGCCGCCTTGTAAGCGTCTTTCCACTCTTTGAAGGCGGGACAGTTCTCGTAGAGCATGCGGGCGGTGATCGGTCCGGCGTGCTGCGCGAGAAAAGCGTGCCCCGCGTCGGTTATGCGGTAGGTCCCGCCCTTCTCGCCGTACTCGACGAGGCCTGCCTTGGCCATGTCGGTGATGCCCCAGCCCATTCTGTTGCTAAGCCTGAGCTGCCCGCTCGACAGACGCTCAGCCGCCTCTTCGTCCGTCATGGAGAAGGCCTTGACCTGCGCGGCGCGCACGTCGGCGCTGGTGAGCGTGGCGGGCGCGGCCGCTGCCAGCGCCTCAAGCGTGGGGCGCATCGTCTGGTGCCACTTGGGCATGGTCATGTCACTCGCCTGCTTTCTGGTCGTCTGGCTGCATGGGGTACCTCGTGGTGAAGCTGCGGAAGCGCTCGTAGAAGGCGGAGAGCAGGGTGGTTACGCGATGGCGTTTCTCGGCTTGGGGGTTGCCCTTGGCAAAGCGCGACACGGGCGGCAGGATCCTCGCTACGGCGGTGCCCTCCCGCGGCACGCCGCCCGTCTCGAAGGCTTCGCTCACGAGTGCACGGGTCTCCTCGGGCTTGAGACCTTCGGAAGCGATGATGCCATCAAGCTCGGACTCCATGGAGTCACGAACGTGCTTGCGCCACTGCTCGCTCACCACGGCATGGCGTTCCTCCTCGCTGGCGTTCGGGTCAATCACGAACTCAGCGGGCGCGTTGCCGAAGCCCGCCATCTTGAGGAAGCGGTCGATAAGGTCCTGCTTGTCGCGCAGTTCTGGCGACGCTGCCACGGAGCTGCGGATGCGCTCGGAGATCTCGCGGTCGGCCTCGTTGTCGCCGTGGCGCTGCTCCACGAGCATGAGGATGTAGTCGATGTTCACCTCGATCTGGCGCACGAGTTCCATCTCGAACACGAGGTCGTCGGCGATGGACTCCTTCTGCGCCCGCTCGCGCTCGCGGTACTTGTCGCGCAGGTCGAGGTAGACGCTCTGGTAGTCCTGCAGCTCCCACGCGTCAGCGGTGTCGTCGCCCTCGAAGGCGTCGAAGCTCGTGAGGATGTTGCGCAGGCGCAGTAGCGCCGAGAAGGTCTTGATGAAGTCGCGCTCCGCCGCCTCGCCCAATGGCTCGGCGAGGGCGTCGAACGAGAACGCCTCGCGCAGGTGGGCGAGCTTCTTTTCGTACTCCTCGAAGTAGACCTCGTAGGGCTTGAGCAGGACGATGCCGCCTGCCTTGGGGTCGCCGAAGAGCCCCACGGCCTCGTCGACGTTCTCCTGCAGGTTGCGGAAGCACACGATGTTGCCAAAGGTTTTGACCGAGTTGAGGATGCGGTTAGTGCGGCTAAACGCCTGGATAAGGCCGTGCATGCGCAGGTTCTTGTCGACCCACAGGGTGTTGAGCGTCTTGGCGTCAAAGCCCGTGAGGAACATGTCCACGACGATGAGCAGGTCAAGGCACTCGGATTGCGGCAGCGGCTTGCCGTCAACGTCCTCGCCCTTCATGCGGCGGCTGACGTCCTTGTAGTAGCCGTCGAAGCCCCGCGCATCGGTGCCGAAGCTCGTGGAGAACATGGCGTTGTAGTTGGCGATGGCGCTGTCCAGGAACTCGCGGTCGGCCTGGGGCATGCCCTCGCAGTCGAGCTCCTCGTCGTCGATGAAGCCGTTGGGGTCCTCGGCGGCGTTTGCGGCGTACGAGAAGATCGTGGCGACCTTAAGCTTGCGTCCCTCACGCTGGCCAATCATCTCGCGCAGCACACGGTAGTACGACTCGGCTGACTTGACGGAGTCGCACGCCAGAATGGCGTTGAAGCCGCGGCGCGCCGTGCCTTTGATGGCGTAGGCCTGTCCCGTGCGCTTGGTCTTGCTGTCGAACTTGTCGAGGATGTAGGTAGCGACATTACGCAGGCGCTCGGGCTTCTGCCAGGCTGAGTCGGTGTCGATGCCCTCAACCTTGATCTTGTCACCATCGCCCTTGCGCCGGAAGGTGCTCACGTAGTCCACCTTGAAGGGCAGCACATTGGCATCGTCGATGGCGTTCACCACAGTGTAGGTATGCAAGCAGTCGCCAAACGCCTGGGCGGTGGTGCGCAAGTTGGGGTCTTTGCCCGCGCCGGCATTCTGAGCAAAGATGGGCGTGCCCGTAAAGCCAAAGAGATGGTAGTTCTTAAAAGCCCTGGTAATGGCCTTGTGCATCTCGCCGAACTGCGAGCGGTGGCACTCGTCGAAGATGAGCACGGTGTGGCGGCCGAAGATCTCCTGCTTCCCCTCCGGGCGCTTGAGGTAGACCGCGAGCTTGTTGATGGTGGTGACGCAGATCTTCTTCTGCCCGAGCGGCGCCTCGAGGTTGGCGGCGAGGGCGCGGGTATTCTTGGAGCCGTTGACGGCGCCTTCCTGGAACTTGTTGTATTCCTTCATGGTCTGGTAGTCGAGGTCCTTGCGGTCCACGACGAAGAGTACCTTGTCCACACCCTCCATACCGGCTGCGAGCTGCGCTGTCTTGAAGGAGGTGAGCGTCTTGCCAGATCCTGTGGTGTGCCAGACGTAGCCGCCCGCGGCGAGCGTGCCGAGCTTCTTCTTGTCGTATTCAGAGACGAGGATGCGGTTGAGAATGCGCTCACAGGCGCAGATCTGGTAGGGGCGCATGACGAGCAGCGTGTCGGTAACGTCAAAGACGCAGTAGTGCGTGAGCACCATGAGCAGCGTGCCGCGCGAGAGGAACGACGCCGCAAAGGGCACAAGGTCGGCAATCTTGTGGTTCTCGGCGTCGGTCCACCAGCTGGTGAAGGCAAAGCTCGCCGAGGACTTCTTGCCGCGGCGGGCGTTCTCGGTCTTCTGCCAGCGTGTGGTGTTGGAGTAGTACTTGGTGTGCGTGCCGTTTGAGATGACGAAGATCTGCACGAACTCGAAGAGACCCGACTGCGACCAGAAGCTCTCACGCTGGTAACGCTCGATCTGGTTGAACGCTTCGCGCAGGGGCACGCCACGGCGCTTAAGCTCGATGTGCACAAGCGGCAGGCCGTTGACGAGGATGGTGACGTCGTAGCGGTTCTTGTGCGAGCCCTCGTTAGCCTCGTACTGGTTCATGACCTGCAGGCGGTTCTTGTAGATGTGGTTGCGGTCGAGCAGCATCACGTTCTTGAGCGTGCCGTCGGAAAGCGTGAAGTCGATGACGGGGTTCTTCTGGATGCGGCGGGTCTTCTCCACGATGCCTTCAGCCTTGTTGGCGATGACTTCTCCGAAGAAGCGCTGCCAGTCTTCATCTATGAATTCGAAGCCGTTGAGAAGCTCAATCTGTCTACGCAGGTTGGCGATAAGCTCTGCCTCACTCTTTGGCGCCACACGCTCGTATCCCTGCTCGCAGAGCTGTTGAATGAGTTCATCCTCGAGCTGCGCCTCCGACTGGTAGGCAGTCGAAGAACGCGTGACGGCGGGCGACTCAGCGCACACGGTGGAGGACGGACCTTCCAGGAGCACAGAGTAGGAAGGGCAGGCGTTTAGAGAATCGGCTTCGTAAAGCATGAGGAGTCCTAGCTGTCTTTACGTGGAAAGGAGAGGAGCATGTCGCGATAGTGCTCGTATTGCTGACGACGCGCGGCAATCTCGGCGGGGAGACCGTCGGTGAGCGAGGTGGTGAGGGCATCAAAGCGGTCGAGGATGTCGACGATGTAGCGACGTTTCTCCGCAGGAGGAACGGGTACCTCCATGGAAAGAAGGTTGCTTTTCGTCAACTTCGGCTGACCAGAAACATTTACATAGTTGGAAATGTCAATGGAATTGAGGTACATCTCGATGATTCGCCTTAACGCAGCATCATCAATGCGCAGAACATGTGCATGATTGTTAACCCAGTTCACGCCTGATATTTGAAAGGCAATCGGATATGTTCTGGCTAGCAGATTTGCGCCGTCCTCGGAAACTAAAAGATATTCTCCCTTGTGGGTATAGCCATCGACATAGTCGACAATCCCAGATGCCCCGTAATAGGGTGTCGAACCCGAAGTTCTGTTGCATTTTTTGATTGGTTTACGGTCATTGTCCTCAAGCGTTACCAGTTTTCCCAAGGGCATCATTTCGTAACCATTATGGATTCCAAGTAACTTATCGCGGTAGTAGGCGTACTGCTGTTTCCTTGCCTCCAGCTCCGCCTCCAGCTCCGCCTCCAGCTCCGCCTCCAGCTCCGCGAAGGAGTCTAGTACGCGAACGATTTCCCGCTGAATCTCAAGCGGCGGCACGGGGATTTCGATCTTATTTAGAGCTGTCTGTGTTAGTGAGGGTCGCGCGGCGCTGCCCGTGCTGAACTTCTCGATATGGACATTAAGAACCGCATGATAGAAATAGCGAGGCAGGACCTGCGCTCTGTCTATTACCGTATAAAAGATGGTGTCTACATTCCAAAAGGGGCCTTCAACGTAAAAGACGTTTGAAATTGATCCCTTACGCGGTAGAAGTACGGTTGGCCCAACATAAGCGGCTGTGTCGACTTTAACGTCCATTACGCCACCGCTACCGTATACGGGAACATCTCCTTCTCCAAGGTGCTTATAGTCCTTGCCGTTCTTGATCTTGCAGACATCCCCAAGCTTCTTGTACTCCACCCCGTCGGGGCAGAGCTCAGCAATCATGTCGTCAATCTTCGACAAAGCTAGGCCACCTCGCCTTCAAGATCCGCCACGATGGCGTCGATCTGAGCGCGGAGTTCCTGCTCGCGGGCGACGATACCGGCGATGCGCTCGTTGAGCTCGGCGATGTCAACCTTCTCGCGGGTGTCCTCCTTTTCCACCCAGGTGGAGACGGAAAGGTTGTACTTGTTCTCGTCGCCCAGCTCGTCGATCCCCACGAGGTGGGAAAGGTATTGCTCCTCCGCACGATCCTGCACAAGGGCATTTATCTTCTCGATGTGCTGGGGCATGAGCTTGTTCTTGTTGCCCACGTGCTCAAAGAGGTTGGACGCGTCAATAAAGAGCACCTTGTCGTCGGCCTTCGACTTGGAGAGCACGATGACGCAGGTTGCGATGGTCACGCCAAAGAAGAGGTTGGCCGGCAGCTGGATGACGGCCTCCACGTAGTTTCCGTCCACCAGGTACTTGCGGATCTTCTCCTCGGCGCCGCCGCGGTAGAGCACGCCCGGGAACTCGACGATGGCCGCGCGTCCCTTGGAGCTTAGCCACGAGAGCATGTGCATGGTAAAGGCGAGGTCCGCCTTGGACTTGGGCGCAAGGACGCCCGCGGGCGCGAAGCGCGGGTCGTTGATGAGCGTGGGGTCGTCATCGCCCACCCACTTGGTGCTGTAGGGCGGGTTGGACACGATGGCGTCGAAGGGCTCATCGTCCCAGTGCATGGGGTTGGTCAGGGTGTTGCCGCGCGCGATATCGAACTTGTCGAAGTTCACGTGGTGCAGAAACATATTGATGCGGCAGAGGTTGTAGGTGGTGGGGTTGATCTCCTGGCCAAAGAAGCCCTGGCGAACGTTGTCCGCGCCGAGGATCTTGGCGAACTTGAGCAACAGCGAGCCCGAGCCGCATGCCGGGTCGTAGACCTTGTTCACGCTGCTCTTGTTTCCCACGACGATGCGGGCAAGCAGCTCGGAGACCTCCTGCGGGGTAAAGAACTCGCCGCCCGACTTGCCGGCGCTGCTGGCGTACATGTTCATGAGGTACTCGTAGGCGTCGCCAAAGAGGTCGATGTCTGCGTCACGCACGTCGCCGAAGTCGAGGTCTCGAATGCCCGAGATAATCTTGGCCAGGCGGTCGATGCGCTCCTCGAGCGTGGCGCCGAGCTTGTTAGAGGTGACATCCACGTCATCGAAGAGGCCCTTGAAGTCCTTCTCGGAGGGCATTCCCACGCTCGAGCCCTCGATGGCGCGGAAGATCTCGGCTACGTGGATGTTGAGCTCGGGGTCCTTCTCGGGAGCTTTGGCGACGTTCTGGAAGAGCTGCGAGGGGAGGATGAAGTAGCCCTTCTCCTCGGTGACGCCCTCGCGGGCGCCCCCGGCTTCCTCGTCTGAGAGGGCGGCGTAGGAGAAATTGGGATCGCCGGCCTCGCGCTCGCCGGCGTCGATGTACTCGGCCAGGTCCTCGGAGATAAAGCGGTAGAAGAGGAAGCACAGGATGTAGGCCTTGAAGTCCCAACCGTCCACGGCGCCGCGGACGTCGTCGGCGATTCCCCAGATGGCCTTGTGGAGCTCGGCTCGCTGGGCTTCTTTATTGTTCGCGGATGCCAAGGAGGATACCCCTTTCTTGGTTGGTGAGGGTAACTGCCCGCTGCTCGCGGGGCGTGCCATAGGGTGGGTTTAGTTTAATCCCTGTCACGGGCTGCCCCAAGCTGGGAAAGCTGGCCCGCGGTGTGCCCGGGTCAGCTTTCCATGGGCCTAGAGCTCCGCCAGAGCGTCCTCCCAAGCTTCCGGGGTTGCGACCGAGTCGAACGCGGCGACGAGAGGCCCGGCGTAGAACTCGTGCTTCTCGGCCTGGTCGGCAAGCCATTCCCGGCAGAAAGTGCGGGCCTGCTCGGCGGTCACGGCCTTCTCGCCGTGCTTGGCCGTAAAGGCATCCGAGAATTCCGCCCAGACGGCCGGGTCGGCCGAGAGGCGGTCCTTCCAGACGAACGGGTCGCAGTCCTGAACGAGCGTCTGGAGGCCTTGGTCATGATAGCTGTCCGTCGCGGCCTCGAGCGCGTAGTACATCGCCATGAAGGTGTCGTGCGCGGTTACTTGCATTGGCGCTCCTTTTGGTATCGCCTTTTGCCTGGGGCGAGGCCCCTACGGCCCCGTGTTCTTGTGCATCAAATGCTAACGCGAATCAGGCAAACCCTCCGCTCGCGGCGCTTCTCGTCACCGGCTGCCGCCGTTCTACAAAGCTCGCAAAGGAATGTTAAAGCTCGCAAAGGAAGACAAAACTCGCAAAAGGCCCGCGGCGATAAGATGAAGCCGGCTGTCGACGGGATCGGAGGCTCGCGGATGAACGCAGAGGAATATAGGCAAGCCGCAAACTACTGGAAGATAAAGGAGCGCAAGGAAATGCCGGCGTCGCTGCTGCGGCCCTTTGTCGAGGATTTTCTCCGCGGCAACTCCGTCTGCGCGCTGGCGACCGGTGCCGGCGACTACGTGCGCTGCACCCCTCTGGAGTACAGCTTCCACGACGGCGAGTTCTGGATCTTCACCGAGGGCGGCGAGAAGTTCATCGGGCTGGAGAAGAACGTCAACGTCAGCCTGGCCGTTTTCGACGCGAACCCGAGCTTCGGCGAGCTCGGGAGCGTGCAGGTCATGGGCACCGCCGCGATCGTCGAGCCGATGTCGGCGGACTACATTGCCCACGCTGAGCACAAGAAGATCCCGGTGGCCGCGCTGCAGAAACTGGCCGACCAGGGCCGCCCGATGCACCTGCTTCGCATTCGCCCCTCAGGGATGGACGCGCTGTTCTCGGAGTTCAAGAAGCAAGGCTACGACGCCCGCCAGGTGCTCTGAGCTGGGATTAGGCGGTGGATG
>CAVDTK010000073.1:0-10673 GCA_963611755.1 Oscillibacter sp. ER4 | reverse complement strand
CTTTGCCGAGAAGAAATTGTCGTTTTGCGGACTTGTCGGAACCCAAAACTTCCGATAAGTCCGCAAAACGACAACGGCAAGACCTTCTCGCTTCCGACAAGCCCCAAACGCGACAAGCGCGCAACCGCCGACGGGCTACTCCTTTTCGCCCGCGTCCAGCCACTTCTTGCGGCTGAGGAAGTTCCACACCATCACGACCGCGGTCGCAAAGAGCTTGGTCACCGTGACCATGAGGGCCGAGGTGCCCAGGACCGCGACGCCCGCCGCCATGCAGGCCTCGTTGATGGCCAGGCCCACAGCCGACAAGACGATGAAGATCACGAACTCGCGCGTGCGCGAGAGGTCTTCTCGGTGCGTGAAGACGTAGCGCATGGACGCCAGGTAGTTGAAGATCACCGAGACGCAAAACGAGATGCCGGCCGCCAACACCGGGTCCATGCCAAATACCTGCGACAACAGCATCAGCACGCCGTAGTCGATCGCGAAGGCGATGACTCCCACGACGCCGAACTTCAAGAACTGCTGGATCAGCTTACCCATCGAAAGCTCCTTTAAGAACGCGTGTTTTCACGTTCAAAGCATAGACCACGCGGCCCGGTTTGTCGTAGCATTATTAACCCTCATTTTTGGGAGGCAAGGACTCGACGCAAGGAGGAGCGCTTATCCCATGGCCGAGAACAACGTGAATGAACCCCAGGTAGACCAGGCTGCCGATCCCATTTTTGCCCAGGAGCAGGAGCACCTGACCAAGCTCTACGCCAAGCTCTTGGAGATGCGCGAGATGATCGCCGCGGACCTCGAGACCAACCATAAGGGCGCCAAGCAAGACCTCATCGACATGAGCGAGGAGGTGCGCCTGGACTTTGGCGGCGCGGACGAGACCATCGAGACCCTGGCCGCCATCGAGACCTTGAACTCGGTCATCGACGCCTACAACCAGTACCACGACTTCAACGTGGACAAGCTCCGCCGCGTGATGCTGCTGCTCATGCAGCCCTACTTTGCCAAGGTCCGCCTGCAGATGCGCCCGGGCCGCCCCGCCCGCGACGTCTACATCGGCGCGGCCGGCATGACCGACGAGCACTCGATCCCCCTGGTCGTGGACTGGCGAAGCCCCGTGGCAGAGACCTACTACAACCAAGAGATGGGCGAGACGAGCTACACCGTGGACGGCCGCGTGCGCACCGTGAACCTTGAGCTGCGCCGCCAGTTCGACATCGTGCGCGACCAGCTCAACATGTACTTCGACACCACCGTGGCCATCGAGGACTCGCTGCTTCTGGGCGCCCTCAAGCGCCACCACTCCGAGAAGCTCCAGGCCATCACGGCCACGATCCAGCGCGAGCAGAACAAGATCGTGCGCCACGAGGACGTGCCGGTCCTTCTCGTCAACGGCATCGCGGGCTCGGGCAAGACAAGCGTGCTGTTGCAGCGCATCGCCTTTTTGCTCTACCGCGAGCGCAAGACCCTGAACCCCGACCAGGTCTGGCTCTTCACGCCCAACAACGTCTTCGAGCACTACATCGACACCGTGCTGCCCTCCATGGGCGAGGCCAACCCGCAGGTCTTTACCTGGCGCGACTTTGTGGCCGACCAGGGCGCGGGCGACCGAGACAGCGGCGAGAAGACCGACCCGGCCCGCCTTCGCCGCCTTGAGGAGGTCGTCCCCACCCTGGCGGTCGAGCCCGACGACCTGCGCGAGATCCGCGTGGGCGACACCGTGCTGCTCAAGGTGGGCCAGATCGAGGGCGCCGTCGAGAAATTCAGCCGCTTTGGGCTGGGCGCGCGCTTCTGCGCCCTGGTCAAGGACGAGCTGCACGACCGCCTGGGCCGCCGCCTGGCGCAGATGGCCCGCGACGAGGAGCTGCAGGAAGAGATGATGGGCCTGGACGTCGACCAGCAGGTCGAGGTCTTTGGCGAGACCGTGAGCCCCGAGGGCGAGGAGCAGCTGGCAGACTACACGCGCCGCCTTTTGGAGCACCGCTACAACTCGGCCCACGACGCCATCGAGAACCTGACCTGGCTGCGCTTCGACCGCATGGGCATGCGCGCGCTGGGGCAGCAGGCGCTTTCGGCCACCGAGTGGCTCTACCTGCGCCTTCTTGTCACGGGAGCCGGCGAGAAGACCGCCCGCTACGTGATGATCGACGAGGTCCAGGACTACACCGTGGCCCAGCTCATGGTGCTCGCGCGCTTCTTCTCGCGCGCGCACTTCCTGCTTTTGGGCGACGAGCACCAGGCCATCATGGAGGGCACGGCGACGTTTGCGCAGGTACGCGAGGTCTTCACCGAGACGCACGGCTCGGTCGAGGAGTGCCGCCTGCGCACGAGCTACCGCTCCTCCCCCGAGATCACCGAGCTCTTCTCGAGCCTTCTGGACGCCGACGAGCAGATGACGCTCTCGAGCGTGCAGCGCGCCGGCGTGGCCCCGGTCATCCGCGAGTTCGGGGTGGGCGACACCGAGAACTACCTGTCTGAGCTGCGGCGCATTGCCGAGGAGGCGGCCGGCGAGGACGGCCTTACCGCCATCGTGGCGCAGAGCGACCCGCGCGTGAGCTGGCTTTCCAAGCAGCTGGGCGACCGCGTTCAGGTGCTGGGCAAGGACTCCGACCTGCCCGGGCAAGGCGTCGTGCTGCTGCCGCTGCGCGTGGCCAAGGGCCTCGAGTTCGGCCACGTGGTCATTCCCGACGCGCAGGCCGAGGTCTACCCGCAAGACGACCTC
Organism: Oscillibacter sp. ER4; assembly: GCA_963611755.1. Classification (GTDB taxonomy): domain Bacteria; phylum Actinomycetota; class Coriobacteriia; order Coriobacteriales; family Atopobiaceae; genus Paratractidigestivibacter. The sequence continues at coordinate 7,951 of CAVDTK010000073.1, read as the reverse complement.
TCGCGCCGCCGCCTCTACACCGCGATCAGCCGCGCCATGCACCGCATCACGATCTTCTCGCAAGGGCCTATGACGCCGCTTTTGCAGAGGTAGCGAGAGGGCCGCGGGGCCGTCCGCGACATGCGCGCAGGTTGCCGACACGCGCTTGTGGCCCGCGCCGCCGACACGTGACGCGCTTCGTTTTTATCAACGCCGCTCAGGGGTTTCGATCAGGCCCCTGGGCGGCGTTTCTTTAAGTTTTCCTTAATGGGACCCCGCGCGCCGTTATGCTGAGAAGACCCCGAGCACGAGCCCAAATCATCCCGCACAACACCTGTTGGGAGCCTGACATGAGCGACTCGAACGACCCCAAGCACACCGCCGAGACCCCGCACGATGCCGCAGCCGGCGCCGACGCCAGCGTCGAGAAACCCGCCGGCGCGCCCGCGGCACCCGAGCCCCTGCAAACCCTAACGGCCGACGGCTCCATCGCCGAGACCCAGGAGGACCTGGAGGCCCGCCTCGCGATGGAGGGCCTCATGCGCCATCGCCGCGCGCGCCGCCGCAAGAAAGCCATTATCGGCGGCATCGTGGGCGCAATCGTCCTTGTCGGCGCCGTGACCTGGGGCGTCTCGGCCTACAACGCGAGCAAGCCCGCCGCTACGAACACGACGCTTTCCACCACCTACGTCGAGTACGGCGACTTCGCCGAATCCGTGAGCGCCACGGGGACCGCGCAGCCGGTGAGCTCCGTGGTCGTGACGCCCGAGGTCACGGGCACCATCGAGAGCGTGAACGTGGCCGAGGGCGACTCCGTCGAGGCGGGCGCCGTCCTTCTCAGCGTCAAGAACGACGACCTGGACAAGGCCGTACGCGACGCCGAGCTGTCCGTGCGCGACGCCAAGCTGAGCCTTGAGCAGTCCGTGAACGACTACAACTCGATGGTCGACTCCTACAACGCCGGCGCAGAGATAAGCGACAGCGAGTTCGAGAAGGCCTCCTACGCCATCGAGACGGCCAGAAACGCCGTGTCCGACCGCCAGGAGGCCTACGACCAGGCCGTGGCCAACGCCGCCAAGCGCACCGTCTGCGCCCCGGCATCGGGCTCGGTCGTGGTCATGAACGCCCAGGTAGGGGCCTCTGTTGCCGACGCCGCCAGCAAGGGCAGCCTCATCCAGATCGCCGACCTCTCCCAGATGGTCGTGAAGGTCCAGGTGAACGAGGTCGACATCTCCAAGATCAGCGTAGGCCAGGCCGCCAAGGCGACCTTCTCGGCCCTGCCCGGCGTTGAGCTGGACGCCCAGGTGACCCGGATCTCCACCGTCGCCAGCTCGAGCGACAGCTCGAACAGCTACTACTACGGCTCGAGCGGCGTGGTGACCTACGACGTGAGCCTGCTCATCCCCAACCCCGTGCCCGAGCTCAAGCCCGGCATGACGGCCAACGTCGACATCACGCTGCAGAGCGTGCCCGACACGCTCATGGTCCCGGCCTCCTGCGTGGCGACCGACGGCGTGAGCAGCTACGTCATGCTCGTCACGGATGCTGCAACGCAGGCCACCAAGCGCGTGGACGTCGAGGTAGCGGCCACCGACCAGACCACCGCGGCCGTGACGGGCGACCTCATCGCCGGCGACCAGGTTCTTCTCGAGCCCTACGCCGCGGCCGACGCAGACTTGCCGATGCTCTCGTCGATCTCCCCGAGCAGCGCCGCGACGGGCGCGTCAGACGCAGCGGGCACGGCCGATTCCTCATCCGCGTCCAGCGCCGCGGCCACGGAGTGACCCATGGCGACCCCTGTCATCGACATATCCGACCTCTGGCGCGTCTACGACTCGGCGGCCGGCATGACCACGGTCCTGCGCGGCATATCGCTGCAGGTAGAGCGCGGTGAGTTTCTCGCCGTCATGGGCCCTTCCGGCTCGGGCAAGTCGACCCTCATGAACATCCTGGGCTGCCTCGACCGAGCGGACTCCGGCACCTACCGGCTTGAGGGCACCGAGGTCTCGCAGCTTTCCGACGACGACCTGGCCTACGTGCGCTCGAGCCGCCTGGGCTTCGTCTTCCAGTCGTTCAACCTGATGCCGCGCGCCACCGTGCTGCGCAACGTCATGCTCCCTTTGGTCTACTCCAACGTCCCCGTGCGCGAGCGCGAGCAGCGCGCCTGGCAGGCCCTGCACGCCACCGGCCTTCCCGAGGAGCACTTCTTCCATCGCGCAAACGAGCTCTCCGGCGGCCAAATGCAGCGCGTGGCCATCGCTCGCGCCCTGGTCAACGACCCTGCCATCATCCTGGCCGACGAGCCCACGGGAAACCTCGACACCGCCACGGGCGCCCTTGTCATGGAGACGTTCAAGCGCCTGAAGGAGCGCGGGCGTACCGTGGTTCTCATCACCCACGACGCCGAGGTGGCCTCCTGGGCAGACCGCACGGTCCACATCCGCGACGGGCGCCTGCTCACCGACGAGCAGGAGAAGGCCATCCAGGCCAAACTCATGAACGGAGGCGAGCTATGAGAGCCGTCGACCTTGGCTACGAGACCTTCTCGGCCATTCTCGCCAACCGGGTGCGCAGCCTGCTCACCATCCTGGGCATCGTGATCGGGATCGCGGCGGTCATCGCCATGACGTCGCTCATCGACGGGATCCGCGCCTCGATCGTGGGCGAGCTGGGCCTCAACTCGGCGCGCGCCGTGAGCATCACTTGCTGGCCGCCCAACAACCGCGTGCTTGGCCTGGACGACGTCGAGGACATGGCCCGCGACCTGGCCGGCGACTACGAGTACATCTCGGGCTACACCTACGCCTACTCCAAGGCCACGAGCTCCAGCGCCTCGACCGATCAGCTTGAGATCGTGGCCTGCGACGAGAAGTACTTCGAGGCCCAGGGGCTCAAGACCCAAAGCGGCCGCTTCTTCACCGCCGGCGAGAACGACGACAACGCCATGGTCACGGTGCTTGACGTCTCGGCCGTGAAGGTCCTTTTCGGCAGCGAGAAGGCCGACGCGGTGGGCAAGACCATCCGGATCGGCAGCGACACCTACACCGTGGTTGGCACGGTCGACGGGCCGAGCAACTACGGCGGCAGCATGTGCCTGGCCTACCTGCCCTACAACACGGCCAAGATCCGCGTGATCGGGCAGGGGTCGGGCCAGGACATGCAGATCTTTGGCTACGCCCGCGAGGACCAGGACATCTACCAGGTGGCCAGCCGCACCGACGCCTACCTGCGGGCCAAGTACGCGATCCCCGCGGCCGACCCCGAGACCGGCGGGAACTCCGTCGACGGCTACTGCAACGTGCAGACAGCCCAGTCGATGATCGACTCGCTGGAGAGCACCATGTCGTCGTTTAGGCTGATGGCCCTGGCGGTGGCCAGCATCTCGCTTCTGGTGGGCGGCATCGGGATCATGAACATGATGCTCACCAACGTGACCGAGCGCATCCGCGAGATCGGGCTGAGAAAGGCCCTGGGCGCCCGCCGAGGCGACATCACGGCGCAGTTTTTGCTTGAGAGCATCGCGATTTGCCTGGTTGGCGGCGTGTTTGGGATGGCCGTGGGCTTTGGCGGTGCGTGGGTCCTGGCGGGCGCCGTGGGGTCGAGCCTGGGGTACGCCAACTTCACGCCGGTCATCACCCTGCAGACCGCTTTCACCGCTGCGGCCATCTGCTGCGGGATCGGCGTGCTGTTTGGGTACTACCCGGCGCGGCGCGCGGCCCGGCTGGACCCCGTCGAGGCCCTGCGGTATCAGTAGGGGCCGGGGCGGGGCGCGGGCTGCTCGCTGCCGTCCTGCTCATCGCCGCGGGCTTCTCGCCAGAAACTACGCTGCGAGCGAGCGCACGTGCCCGAGGAAGCCCAGGTGATCGTTGGCGAAGTTGACCACGTTGCCCGTCACGAAGACGGTGAGCAGGGTCCCCAGGCCAACGCCGTTGAGCTGGCCAAACAGCAGCATCGACAGCGAGGCGGAAGCCGCCACGAGGGCCAGGTCGAAGATCAGCTTGACCGTGCCGAGCTTGGCGCCGGTTACCTTGGAGAGCGCGTGGACGACGCCCTCGCCGGGAACGAAGACCAGGCTGGGGGCACATTCGACCGCGATCCCAAAGCCCAGGACGCAGCAGCCGAAGAGGATCATCGCGATCTTGACGGGCAAGGTCGTGGGGTTAAGCCACTCGAAGGCGCTCATCGAGACGGCCAAGCAGCTGGAGAACACGACGTTCACCGGGATCTGGAGAAGCTGCATCGGGAAGAAACGCTTACCCAACAGGGGGATCTGAGCGGCCACGAACACAAAGTTGACCAAAAACGTCGCCATCGCGAAGCTCACCTGCGGAAACTTGAACGTGAGCACGTAAGGCACGCTTGAGATCTGCGAGGTACCCATGCCCGCCTTGGTGATGAAGGCGATGCCCACCGAGTTGATCGCGATGCCCAGGCAAAACCAGAAAAGCCTGCGGGCGAGGTTGTTAGTGTTGAAGCCGGTTTCTTCCATCAAATAATTACCTTTCCCCTACTGTTGGTGACCTGCGGCATCACGCCTCTCGGCGTTTTCCGCCATACGGGCAAGCACGCGCTCGCAGGCCGCCAGGTCTTCAGGCGAGACGCCCCGCGTGAGGTCGGCGTCCGCCGCAAAGATAACCTGCTTCGCAACGAGCGCCAGCTCACGGCCCTTGTCGGTTAGCCAGATAAGGGCCAGCCGACGGTCCTTCTCGCTCGCCTCGCGCCGGATCAGGCCGGCCTTTTCCATGCGCGGCAGGATCGAGGCCATGGTTGACTTGTCGATCGCAAAGGTCTCGCAGATCGCGCGGGCACAGCCGCCGTCGTGCTCAAGCAGGTACTCCAGGACCTTGGGCTGGCCGGGCGTGAGGCCAAGCTCGGCCATCTGGGCCTGGATCTGCCGACTCGAGATGTTGTGGGCCTTAAGGAGCAGGAAGTGCAGCTCGTCAGTGACCATTGGGGTCGCCTTTCGGGTCGCGTGCTTGTCGTTGTCTATAGTAGTTCGAATGCAAACTGTTTGCAAGCAAACTATTTGTTTGGGGAGAAGACCCGCCCTTCTCGCTACCTAAAGAAGCAGAGCAGGGCGTTGTAGAGGTCGCAGGACCAGCTCTCGTAGTTGTGGTCACCCGCGCCGAAGGAGACCCAGGCGAAGTTCGAGCCGTTTTGGAAGGTCTCCGGCATCTGTTGCAGGGCCTTGAGGCAGAACTCCTGGTGGTTTTCCAGCGAGAAGTCACGCGTGCCGTTGCCGTTGTACCAAAAGAGCGGCGCCAGGTCGCGGTAGTCGCCCTCGAACAGGGCCTTGAACTCGTCGAAGTCCGCCCAGACGCCCGAGAAGCAGCCGTAGTAGGCAAACAGGTCGGCGCAGCGCATCATCGCGCCGTTGACCGTGGTCATCGAGCCGCGCGACAGCCCGGCGAAGGCGCGGTGCTCACGGCTGGCCTGCAGGGACTCGTCGCTTACATCCTTCTGCGCGTGGGTGAGGTAGGTCGACTCCACCAGCGGAATGATGGTCTCGCGCAGCTCCTTGTGGAAGAGCATGGGCCAGCGGTCTGCCAGCGGGTCCTGGAAGAACTCGGCCACGGTTGCCGGGATGTCGGCCTCGGGCATCGAGTAGTAGGTGGGCGTGACCACGATGACGTTGGAGATCAGGCCGCCTTCGACCATGCCGTCGAGGATCGCGCGGGTCTCGCTGCCGTGGCACTTCTCGCCAAAGGTCGAATCGTCGGAGAGCCAGTAGTTCTGCATCTGGCCGGTGCCGTGCAGCAGGTACAAGACGTCGTGCGGGACGGCCGGGTCGTAGCCGGCGGGCAGCCACACGTTCAGGGTCTTGTTGACCACGACCTCGGTCGAGGGGTCCTTCTCCTCGTAGACATAGGAGTGCGTCTGGTACTCGAGGGTCTCTACGCGGCCCTGGGCGTCGCGGGCGCGGCAGATCTCATCTTTGTGCTTGAGGCTGGTCAGGAGCTCGTGGCCACCTACGGTGTAGCCGTCGCGTTCCAGGTATTCCTCGATCGCGGCATCATCTGTGACCTGAGCGTCATTGGTTTGGGCGGCGGCATCGGCTGCGCCCGACTGCGCATCGGTACCTGCACAGGCCGACAGTGCCAGGCTTCCCGCGGCGGTCACGGCAGCGCATAGGGCTTCTCGTCTGGTGAGCGACATGATCTTCTCCCCTGCTCGGTTTCTTGCGTCCCATCATGCGGCACATCGTTTTTGCGCGCGGGGACTTTTCGCGCAGCTAGGTCGGGCGGAGGGTCAGCGGGCACAGCTGTCGTTTATGCCCCAGAAGGGGCGCCAAAAACATGAAGAGGTTATGGCAAAACAGATTAAGCCGTCGTTAAAGTGAATTTGTCACCACCCCCCTGGCTCATAATCATTTATGTATCGATCGGGCAAACAGAGAACCTCCTAAGATGGGCGAATGGTACCCTGTGATTGATAAAAGGCAAGGTAGAACGCGTTACACAACACACTAGCCCAATCTGTTGCGTAACGTGGCTCGCATGAACGGAAGGCGTAGTTTTCGTATGCTGGACACTCAAGCCACGGGCAGGCAAAAGCCTTTGGATCGCAGAGTCAAACGTACAAGACAAGCTATCAAAACCAGCTTCCTGACCCTCATGAAGCAAAAGCCCCTCGAGGACATCACCGTCAAGGAAGTCATGAGCCTGGCCGACGTCAACCGCGCCACGTTCTATGCCCACTTCTCGAACATCGCCGACCTCGTGAACGCCATCGAGGAGGATGTGGCCGCCGCCGTTGTGCAGACGGCCGAGCGCCTTATCGGGCAGTCCCACAACCCCGCCGACGTCGCCGACGCGATCTTCACCGCGATCGTGCGCGACACGCAGATCTACGACTGGCTGGTCTCCCCCAACTCGACCGGGCGCGCCAAGCGGCTGATCTGCGAGTATGCTCGCAAGCACTGCCTGGAGGGGTGGGCCAGCGAGACGCGGCTCGACACCGCCGAGGCAAACTGCCTGTTCGACTTTTTGTTCGAGGGGTGCTTCGGCATCCTGGGCCACTGGTCGGGCGCGCTCGACCCGGAGGCCAAGGCCAAGGCCACCAACACCCTTCGCCGCCTGATCGGCGCCACCCTCACGGTCCTCGATTAGCGGTCAGCCGCGCGAGGCCGTCGCGGGGGCCGTCCCGCAAGCCCAATCATGCGAGTTTTTTCGATAAGTGTATGCTCGGCACTTTTGCGTGCGAGCTTTTTCGATATCTGTATGCTCAGAATCGGAATTTAGCCGCCTTGAACGGCCTTAAATCAGCAAAAGCCCAGGATCGCTCTCGTCGGTTTTCGCCAAAGCGCCCAAAAGAGCATACACATATCGAAAAAGCTCGCAGCGCCAAAGGCAAAACATACACTTATCGAAAAAGCTCGCAGATCGAGCGTGCCAGAGGGCGACGGCGCGGCGCGCAAATCAACCGAACAGCCGCTCATGGAGCGCCGCGCGCCGCAAAATCGCCTTGGTCCCCAAAGGCGCGCGACGTTTACCCAGCTTTCCCTCAAGGTCCTCAAAGATCGCCTCGGTCTTTTCTGCGCTCTTTAGCTGCTCGGTCGTCGCCCAGTGCACGACCTTCCCCATCGCAAGAAAGGTGTCGGCTCGCTTAGGGTCGCTTCTGAACCCGGCATCTCCCCCGTGGTCATAGCGGCCCAGTACCTCAAGCACATGATCGCTGCCCGGCCAGCTAAAATCCGGACGAATGGCGCTAAATCCAAAGATGGTCCTTGCGGACTCGGACAGCTCAAGGCGAGCGTTGAGCTCGAATCCGCCAAGGCCATACCCACCGCTCTGCCGCGGCAAGGCCAAGACCGTCGCGACCTTGGTCTCGTAAGGCGAGTTCGAGCCGCCCGTCACATACCGCATCGCCCGGGCCACGGTCACGGCGCCCTTGACACCGCGTTCAGCCTCAAGCTCAGCATAGGCACGCAGCTCACAGGGGTCGATCATGGGTTCAACATTAGTCACGAAGC
>CAVDTK010000072.1:0-10944 GCA_963611755.1 Oscillibacter sp. ER4 | reverse complement strand
CTACTCGCCCAAGCCGAATTAAATGCCACACAAACGCGACTTTCGTTTTTCCGAAGGTCCGTGTCCTGGAAAATTCACCGTCCTGGCCCCGGCGGGTGTGTTCAAAGTTGGCTGGATCGGCAAACCGGGCGGCTATAATGGCGGCGATGGACATCGAGCGCGGCGTGCTGCAAGGAGAACGGCTATGGATACCAGCGGTTTATTCGAGAAGATCCCTATCACGCAGGTTGCGGGCGTGCGGATTGGCAGCGCGCAGGACACCGAGGCCGCGACCGGCGTCACGGTGCTGATCTTCGACGGCGGCGCCCACGTGGGCATCGACGTGAGCGGCGGCGGCCCGGCCGCCCGCGAGACCCACCTGGCCGACCCCACCACGGCCGACAACCCCGTGAACGCGATCATGCTGGCGGGCGGCTCGGCGTTTGGCCTGGCCGCGGCCGACGGCGTCATGCGTTACCTGGAAGAACGCGGCATCGGCTACGACACGGGCTTCGCGCGCGTGCCGCTGGTGTGCGGCTCGTGCCTGTACGACCTGTGCGTGGGCCGCGCGGACGTGCGCCCCGGTCCCCAGATGGGCCACGACGCATGCGTTGCTGCCGAGAACAACGCTCCTACCAGCGGAAACGTGGGCGCGGGGTGCGGCGCCACCGTGGGCAAGATCTGCGGTATGGGGCGCTCGTCGAAGTCCGGCCTGGGGATGTGCGCCGCGCGCCTGGGCGAGCTCCAGATGGCGGCCGTCGTGGTGGTCAACGCCCTGGGCGACGTCTACGATCCCGCAAACGGGCAGCAGGTCGCAGGCCTCAAGAGCGAGGACGGCGCGCGCCTTATGGACAGCCGCGCGGAGCTCTACCGCATTGCTCGGCGCACCGACATGTTCACCGGCAACACAACGCTGGGCGTCATCGTGACCAACGGCGCGTTTTCCAAGGCCGAGATGAGCAAGATCGCCTCGATGGCGAGAAACGCCTACGCCCGCTGCATCAGCCCGGTGGGGACCCTGGTCGACGGCGACACGATCTACGCCGCTTCGGTGGGCGACGTCGCGGCCGATGTCAACGTGGCGGGGACGCTCGCGGCCGACGTGATGCAGGAGGCCATTCTCGACGCGGTGAGAAGCGCGGCCTTGTAGAGATCCGCGGCTACGGCGCCGCGCAGGCGACCGCCGGTCCCGACCGCGCTATAATCGCCCACGTTTGACTTGGGAGAGAAGAAAGGCGCGGTTTTGGAGAAGAACGGCATCACGGTGCGGCAATGGCTTCCGCTGATAGGTCTGACCTGCGCGGCGTTTATGTTCAACACGTCGGAGTTCATGCCCATCGGCCTGCTGACCGACATCGCGGCGTCCTTTGGGATCACGGAGTCAACGGCCGGCATCATGATCTCGGTCTACGCCTGGGGCGTCATGCTCTTGTCGCTGCCGCTCATGGTCGCGGCGTCGCGCTTCGAGTTCAAGCGGCTGCTGCTGGGCGTGGTGGCGCTCTTCGCGGCCGGGCAGTTTCTCTCGGCGGTGGCCACTACCTTCCCGATCCTGGTGCTCGCGCGCCTGGTCGTGGCGGCGGCGCACTCCGTCTTTTGGTCCATCGTCTCGATCATGGCGGTGCGGCTGGTCGACGAGAGCCACGCCTCGCTGGCGCTTTCGATGGTGGTCACCGGCTCGTCGATCGCGCAGATCTTCGGTCTGCCGCTGGGTCGCGCGATCGGCCTTGCCGTGGGCTGGCGCATGACGTTTTGCGTGGTGGGAGCGGTGGCGGCCGTCGTGTTCATCTACCAGGCGTTTGTTTTCCCCAGGATGGCGGCGGGCGAGCCCTTTACCTTGGGACAGCTTCCCAGCCTGCTGCGCAACCGGCCGCTTGTTGCCCTGTATGTGGTTACGATTTTTATGGCAACCGGCTACTACACGGGCTACAGCTACATCGAGCCGTTCTTGGCGCAGGTGGGCCACCTGGGCGCGGACACCATCACGATGATGCTCACGGTCTTTGGCTGCGCGGGCCTTCTGGGGTCGTGGTGCTTCTCGCGCCACTACGACGGGCATCGGCAGGGTTTCCTGGCGGCGACGCTTAGCGGCGTGGCGGCGTCGTTGCTGCTCATGCGCTTGTGCGCCGGGTCGGCCTGGGCGGTTGCGGCCGTCTTTGTGATGTGGGGCCTGTGCGCCACGGCCTTCAATGTGGCCTTCCAGTCCGAGATCATCTCGTTTACCTCGCAGGACGCGAGCGCGGTGGCCATGTCGATCTTCTCGGGCCTCTTCAACCTGGGCATCGGCTGCGGGTCCGCCGTGGGCGGGGCCGTTGTGGCGGCCGGCGGGATCGCGCAGATCGGTTTCGTGGGCGCCGCGATCGCCGCGGTGGGCGTGGTGCTGGCCGCGACGAGGCTTTTCTCCGCGATGCGGCAGGTGGGGTAAAACATAGAACACGATATTGGGCGGCTAGATCGGCCTTCGTCGTTCTGCCAGCCATTTGAAGCGAGAAAACCGCAGGTCGCCGAGAAGCAAAACAAGGGGCTTCTCGGCGACCTGCGGTTTAGCCGCCCAATATCGTGTTTTGTGCGCACTGGGGCGCTGCGCGGGGGCGCCGGCAGCCTAGAGACGGGCCTCGATCCAGGTGGCCACGCCGTCGTTTGCCACGGTGTCGGTGACGTCGTCGGCCGCGGTCTTGACCTCGTCGGTCGCGTTGCCCATGGCCACAAAGGTGAGGGCCTTGCCCGTGAGCGACAGGTCGTTGGCCGAGTCGCCAAAGGCCACGGCGCGGACGGGGTCGATGCCCAGGCGGCGGCACAGCTCAAGGACGGCGTTGCCCTTGGAGGCCGCGGCGCTCGTGAGCTCGAAGTTGGTCTCGTCAAGGCGGGCGATGCCCACGCCGCCAAGGTCGGTGAGCTCACGTTCCAGCTGGTCAGCGGCCTGTTTTGAGGGAAGACGGCAGTCGACCTTGTCGAGCTGGTCGTCCGGTCGGGCGCGGAACGAGTCGACCGCGCGGTCCTCGGCGATGCCGCCGAAGGTGGCAAGGAGAAGGTCGATCGGGTTGCCGGCGGGGTGGTTGGCGGGCGCCGCGTCGGCCGCGGCTGCGTCCCGAGCCTCGGCTTCCGCTCCCTCGACCAGGGCGCCCACGTCCTCGAAGTCGCTTGCCATCTGATGGAGGTGGCGCTTCTCCATGACGGTGGTGTGGTTGGTGTGGATGCTCGACGAGCCTCCCAGGCGGTCGATCGCCTCCAGGACCTTCTCGGCCAGATCGCGCTCAAAACCGCAAGAAATCTCCAGGTCAGAGCCCTTGAGGCTCGAGACGCGCGACCCGTTGCAGGTGATGGCCCAGTCGATCCAGGGCGCGTTGGGGATCTGCTCGCCCAGCATCCACGTGGGGCGGCCGGAAGCGACCGCGATGGCCGTGCCGGCGTCGTGGGCGGCCTGGAAGGCGGCGCAGACGCGCGGGCTCACGAGCTGGTTGGTGGGCGAGGGAAAGACGGTGCCGTCGAGGTCGAAGGCGATAAGGTCGAAAGCGCGCGCGGGCGCGGCCGGGGCGTTTGTGCTGGTCAAGAGGGTCCTCTCTGTACGTCGATTCAACGCGTTCGATTATCCCGCATGCACGTAGGCCCCGCGAACCGCGCCCGCAGAGTTCTCGTAAGTTTTCAAAAAGAAGGGCCCGCGGCGGCCTGATGCGCGCCGCGGGCCCCGGATGTGCGCCGTGCGGCCCCCGGCCCCGCGTCGCCCTACGCGTTGGCGAGAAGCTCCTCGACCGCCTCGCGCGAGGGCATCGACGGGATGCCGCCGCGGCCGCGCACGCACAAGGACGCCACCGCGTTGCCAAAGCGAACGAACCCCGCAGCCTCGTCCAGCGTTACGTCGACGGGGCGCTTCTCGCTCTCTACCAGGGCGCACAGGAAGCCGCCCCAGAACGAGTCGCCCGCGCCCGTGGTGTCCACGGCCACGGCACGGAAACTCGGCACGATGCGCCCGCCCTCGCGCGTGGCCACGTAGGCGCCCTCGGCGTCCAGGGTCACCACGACGATCGACGGGCCCTTCTCCAGGATGGCCGCCGCGGCCTTCTCGGCATCGGACTCGCCCGTGAGCAGGACACACTCCTCGGCGGAGATCTTGACCACGTCCATGTGCTCGACGACCGAGCGCATCTGCTGGACGGCCGCAGCCTCGCTGGGCCACAGGCTCGCGCGGTAGTTGGGGTCGTAGGAGCAGATGCAGCCGGCGGCCTTGGCGCGCGCGAGGGCGACCAGGGTCGCGCTGCGGGCCGGCTCGTCGGTAAGCGACAGCGACCCGGTGTGGAAGACGCGGCTCTCCTCGATGAGGGCGCGGTCGACCTCGCCGGAGGTCAGGCGCGTGTCTGCGCCGGGCTTGCGGGCAAACGAGAAGGTCCTCTCGCCGCTCGGAGACAGGGCGACAAAGGCCAGCGTAGTGAAGGTGTCCGGGTCACTGATCAGGTTGCGGGTGTCGACGCCGTTGTCTTGCAGGGTCTGGCGCAGGAACGCGCCGTGCATGTCGTCGCCCACCTTGCCGATGACGGCGGTCGAGCGGCCCAAGCGCTGCAGGGCCACCAGCACGTTGGCCGGCGCGCCGCCGGGGTTGCGCTCGAACAGCTTCTGGCCGCCCGCGGAGGTGCCCGCGTCGGTGAAGTCGATCAGAACCTCGCCAAGTGCCGTTACGTCGATCATGCGCGTTCCTTTCTGGTGAAGTGGCTGGTGAGAAGGTCGGTGAGCAGGTCGAAAAGGCCCGCCGAGAAGGTCGGGGGTGGGGAGACGGCCGGGGTGCCGCCTCCCCTGGGGGTATCGGCGCCGATCGGGGGCGGTCGACGCCGACGGGGTGCCGTGGCTAGAACTGCCGCGGCTAGAACCCGAGGGCCTGCATGCCGCTGCCCATGGGGTAGAGCTCGGCCGCGGCCGCTGCGGCAGAGGCGCCCTTTACAGCCACGCTGAGCTGCGGCTGGTTGGGGAACCAGCGCGTCGAGAAGACCATGCGGCCGCGGTTGGCGTAGACCTCGACGGCCGAGGAGTCCACCAGGACGAGCAGGTCGCGCACAGCCTCGAGGTCGCAGCGGCGGCTCGTGCGGCCGCAGCCCACGCCGTCGGCCGCGTCGGCGCCGTTGACGAAGGCGATCTCGCAGCCCGGCTCGCCGCCCGCGTTGCAGCGGATCTCCAGCGTGCCGTCCAGGGTCACGGTCAGCTCGCCCTCGATGCCGGTCACGGTGAGGTCGGCGCGGTGCTCGGCCAGCTCGGCGCGGCCGTCCTGGTCCAGCGCGACCTTCTCGCCGCGCAGGCTCTCAAGCTCGGCCACCGGCCACTGGGCGATGCGGCCGTCCTCGCAGCGGGTGAGCTCGCGGGGAACGGTCAGGCAGTGAATCCAGTCGAGCTTCTCGGGCTGGCCCACGAACCAGTCTTCCGGCATGCCCATCCAGCCGATGAGGATCGTGCGGCCCTCGCCGTCGACAAAGCTCTGCGGCGCATAAAACTCGAAACCATGGTCCCAGCGAACGAAGTCGCGGGCGTCAAGCACGGCGGAGTCCATGACGCGCTGCCCGTCCGGCACCGGCAGGTAGCCGGAGTGGTCGCCCATCCCGTCCGACCAGGGCTTATCGCCAACGCCCTGGGGGCAGCAGCCCACGTACTCGTGGCCGGAAAGCTCGATGCGGTCGGGGCACTCCCACATGTAGCCGAGCTTCTCGCCGCTCGTTACCGTGCCCTCGAGCTCCCAGGCCAGGCCGTCGATGCTGCGGTAGACAAGCATCATGCCCACGTCCTTGCGCGTGCGGGCGCCCAGCAGCATGTGGAGCGCGCCGTCCTCTTTCCAGATCTTGGGGTCGCGCACGTGGCAGCTGCAGTAGTCGGGGTAGTCGGCGTTGCGGAGAAGCACCTGCTTAGGGCCCATATCGAAGCCGTCCGCGGTCTCTACCAGGATCTCGTTTGCCTGACGGCCCTCGTAGACAAAGTCGTGGTCGCCCGGCTCCTTGACGTTGCCGGTGTAGTAGAGGCGCAGGAGGTCGCCGCCGTCGGGCGCGGCGCCGGGCACGATGTAGGCCCCGCCGGAGTAGGCGCCGTTGGCGTCGTCTGCGCAGTCCTGGTCGATGGCGATGCCGTGGTGCTCCCAGTTGACCAGGTCGCGGCTGGTGTAGTGGCCCCACAGGCGCGGCGCGTGCGGGGTGGGCCACTGGGGGCTCCACTGGTGGAAGACGTGGTACTGGCCGCGGAAGAAGCACAGGCCGTTGGGGTCGTTGAGCCAGCCGGCGGGCGGCATGAGGTGAAAGCCCATTCTCCAGGGATCGGGGGTCATGGGAGGTTCCTCTTTCTACGAGAAGACCGGGCGCGGGGCCCGGCCGGGAAGGGTGGAAGCTTGGGGCCGAGGCGCCTTCTCGGCGTCCCGGCCCCGGGTAAAGGAGGCTTGCCTTACTTGGCGGAGTCGGTGGCCGCGACGTCCTCGGGGTCCTTGTAGAGGATGTAGGAGACGACGAAGGCGACGACCGCGGTGGCGGCGAACATGATCACGTACTGGACGGGCTGGGAGAGGCACAGCAGGATGCCGAAGATGCCGGTGACGCCGGTGCCGGAGGCGGCGAGGGAGGTCATCGCGCAGATCCAGGCGCCCACGCCGCCGCCGATGCAGCCGGCGATGAAGGGCTTGAAGAAGCGCAGGTTGACGCCGAAGATGGCCGGCTCGGTGATGCCCATGAAGGCGGAGAGGGCGGCGGGGGCGGCGAGGCCCTTGGTCTTGGCGTCGCGGGTCTTGAGGGCGACGGCCAGGCAAGCGCCACCCTGGCCGATGTTGGCGGCGGAGGCGATGGGCAGCCAGTAGGTCACGCCGTACTGGGCGAGCTGGCCGAGGTCGATGGCGGTGTACATCTGGTGCAGGCCGGTGACGACGGTGGGGGCGTAGAGGCAGCCGATGACCGCGGAGCCGATGCCGAGGGGCAGGGTGAGCAGGAACTGGATGCCGCCGAGGATGGCGTTCTCAAGGTAGACGAAGATCGGGCCGACGGCGCAGATGGTCACGAGGGCGGTCACGAAGACGGAGACCAGCGGGGTGACAAAGAGGTCGAACATATCGGGGACGATCTTGTGGAGGCGCTTCTCGATGGCGGCGAGGATCAGGCACGCGATGACGATGGGGATGACGTGGCCCTGGTAGCCGATGAGCTCGATGTTGTAGATGCCAAAGACCGAGAGGTACTTCTCGACGCCGCTGGAGGCCACGGTGTAGGCGCTCTGGAGGCTCGGGTTGATGAGGATGCCGCCGACGACCGCGCCGAGGTAGGGGTTGGCGCCGAAGACCTTGGCCGCGGAGTAGCCGATGAGGATCTGCAGGAAGGTGAAGGCGGTGCCGGAGACCAGGTCGGCGATCACGTAGATGGTGGAGTTGGTGTCGACCGAGATGATGCCGTTGGTGTTCATGAAGCTGATGGCGCTCATGATGCCCAGGAGCAGGCCGGAGGCGACGATGGCCGGGATGATGGGCACGAAGATGTCGCCGAGGACCTTGATGGCCTTCATGAAGGGGTTCTGCTGCTCGGCGGCGGCTTCCTTGGCCTCTTCCTTGGTGGCGGCGGTGATGTGGCCGAGGGCGATGAACTCGTCGTAGACCTTGTTCACGGTGCCGGTGCCGTAGATGACCTGGAGCTGGCCGGATGCCTTGAAGTTGCCCTTGGCGCCGGTGGCCGCGTCGACCTTGGCCTGGTCGACCTTGGAGTCGTCGGCGAGGACGAGGCGCAGGCGCGTGGCGCAGTGCGCGGCGGAGACGACGTTCTCGGCGCCGCCGATGGCGTCGAGGATCTCCTGGGCAGCTTGACGGTGATCGAGTGCCATGTTTCCTTCTTTCCCTAGTGCGTGCGGGTCCCATGCGCTGTGTATGGGAACGTTCTCACAGCTCACAGTAAATACCTTTTGGGCTGCTGTGAGAACGTTCCCATAGGCGCAGGCTGCCGAACGGTAGGATTTTACCGGCGAGTGGTTCCTCCCGCCGCTCACCGGCGGCATTCGCCGGCACCGCTTCCGCCCTCCGCCGCTCAAACTTCCGCCAATTTACCTCTTGTTGCGAACCTTGCTAGTAGTCGGCCTTAGCGCCATTGATTTACCTGCGGAAACGCGGGCGGAAATCGCTGGCTACTTGCTCAACCCAAATTAAGAGGTAAATTGGCGGAAGTTTTTGGTGCGGCAAGGTCGTGGCATCCGCGCTGTGATACCGTCTGTCCATGGATACCGTTCTCTGTGGATCAACTGCCTACCAATATTGGCGAACCCCGCCGATAGTCCACCTCCTGGCCGCGGCGCCGGAGGATCATCCGGCCTTGCGTTTTCTTATCGATAGCGATGAGCTGCAGGCTTTCCGGGCTTCGCTTGATTCGCGGACACAGTTTGCATGTGGTTGCGTGGGGCCTGCCTGGCGAAATGTCCGCGAGGAATCCAAAACGATTCGCGAATACCATCGCTTCCTGGCGCCCTTCGCAGAGCTTCCGGTCGACATCCTTGTCCATGACAGCCGAGACCGTCGTGCGTCGAGTATCGTTGAGCCTTGGCTTTGGTCGGTCGATATGCCATTTGGGTCGCTGACCAGCATCGTCGATGACCTTTACGTGACCTCGCCGGCTTTTACGTTGTTGCAGCTTGCCTCTAAGGCCAGCCCTGTGAGGACGGTTCTTCTGGCATCGGAGCTCTGCGGAACCTACGCGGTCTACCAGCCGCCCGCGCCGGTAGCGGAGCTGTTAAATAAACTGGCCGTGCGTGGAAAGCTGCGCTCCTTCGGCGGATGGAAACCTGGGATCGACGCAAATGGCCAGCTCACGGGCTTGTGGTCGCGCGACCCGCTTTTGACGCCCCAGAATCTTCTTGAGGTTGCCGACGCCGCCTCGCCGCAGCGCGGCTGCAAGCGGTTGCGCCAGGCGGCCGAACTCGTCATGCCCATGGCGGCCTCGCCGTTCGAGACGCAGGCCGGGATCCTCTTGGGATTCTCCCGGCGCCGCGGCGGGGAGGGCTATACGGGCTGCGCGCATAACGTCCGGGTCGACCTGAGCCGCGACGCGAAGCTTGTTGCCCAGCGCGGCTATTGCTCATGCGACCTGTACTGGCCCGACGGCCTCGACATTGAGTGCCAAAGCGCCCAGCACCACGACAACGAGGGATCCTTCCTCTCCGACGCCGATCGAAGCGCGGCGCTCGAGCTCATGGGCGTGAAGGTCCTGCCGCTCACCTATGCGCAGCTCAAGGACGAGGACCGCTTCGCCGCCTTCTCGGCGGCGGTGGCCCATGCGCGCGGGACCAGGGCCGCGCCAAAGACCGTGGCCCAAGCAAAAGCAGCGGAGGACCTGCGCGCCGAGGTCATGGTCGACTGGGCGATGCTGCCGTTTTTGGGTCGATAGGGCGCCGTCCGCAAGGAAACTTCCGCCAATTTACCTCTTATTGCGAAACCCGTCGGTACCCCACCCATTCGTCACAGCAAAAGGCCAGGTCACGGAGTTTCCTTGACCTGGCCTACTTAGTATTTCTGAATTAAGAGGTAAATTGGCGGAAGTTTATGCTTGGCGGGGCGGTTCGTATGTCATGAACCCTGGCTGCGCCCGGTTTAGAGGGGCCAGAAGGTGGGCTGCATGTGGTCGAAGGTGCAGAACTCGGTGAAGCCAAGCTCGCGCAGGCGGCCGTGGCACTCCTCGACGTGCGCCGCCAGGTGCTCGGGCTTGTGCGAGTCGCTGCCCACGGTAAGAATGCGTCCGCCCAGGTCACGGTACAGGCGCAGCACGTCGCAGCTCGGCTGCAGGTCGGCCAGCCCATAGCGGAAGCTCGAGGTGTTGAGCTCGATGCCGCGCCCGTCGGCGATCACGCGCTCCAAAATGGCGGCCACCACGTCGCGGGTCTTCTCGAACGGCAGCTCGCCGGCCGGGTCGTAGCGGCGGATCAGGTCGAGGTGCCCCAGCACCGAGTAGTCCTTGAAGGTCTCGACCACGCGGAGAAGCTCCTCGTAGTAGGCCATGTTGTACTCAAGCTGCGCGCGCCCGCGCAGGAAGTCGCCCGGCCAAAGCTCCAGGTCGCCCACCTCGTGGATCGAGCAGATCACGAAGTCGAGCCGGTCCTTCCACGCCTCGAACAGCGCGTGGTTCTGGCCCACGCGATGGCTCTGGACGCCCAGCTCAAGGCCGGCCTTGATCGCCAGGCGCCCGTCGAACTCGGCGCGCAGCTGGTCGATGCGGGCAAAATAGGCCGGGTAGTCGACGTTGGTGATCGGCTGCCCATCGACCACGGGTGCGCACGACGGATCGCGGCGGTACTCGTCCACGTCGGGCTTGATGCCGTAATCCACGTGGTCGGTGAAGCAGATCTCATCAAGCCCCAGCTCACAGGCATCGGAGCAGACGTCGGCCATCGGGTAATCCGAGTCGTCGGAGAACTCGCAGTGAACGTGGTAGTCGGCAAGCATGGGAACATCTCCTATCGGTTCAAGGCCTTGGCTTCGGCAAGCCTGCGGTTAGCGGCCTCGGAAAGCAGTACCATGGCAACGAGAATAACGGCGAGAAGAACGGGGAGAAACGCGGCCCCGCCCATCGCCACGATAAGCGCCGTCAGCGGCGGCATGACCGTGGAGCCCACATAGGCGCAGGCCATCTGCAGGCTCACCATCGACTGCGAGGCCGCCTCGCCAAAGCGCTCGGGCGTGAGCGAGATGATGCTGGGGTAGATGGGCGCGCAGCCCAGGCCGATAAGGGCCAGCGCGACGGAAAGCGCGGCCTCGCCCTGGCCAAAGACGAACAGCACGATTCCCGCCGCCGCGACCCCCTGGCCGATGCGGATGAGGTTCTTGCTGCCCACGTGCGGCGCCGCGATGCCCGAGACAAAGCGCCCAAAGGTGATGCCCATGTAGAAGAACGAGGCCATCGTGGCGGCCTGCGACTCGGCGATGCCTCGCGCCAGCACGAGGTGGCTCGAGGACCACAGGCCGCACACGTACTCGAAGCCGCTGTAGCAGCC
>CAVDTK010000071.1:0-10958 GCA_963611755.1 Oscillibacter sp. ER4 | reverse complement strand
GGACAAGGGCATGGTCTTCAGGATGCAGGAGGGCGAGGCTGCGCCGGTCGAGTGCGAAGAGGCACCGGCCCGTGACATGGCCTGCGAGATCGAGTTGTTCGCGCAGGCGGTCCGCGGCGAGGCCGAGGCCCTGGCCGAGGTCGAGAGGCTGCAGCAGGTGACGCTGGGCACCCTCCACGTCATGGACGAGGCTCGTCGCCAGATGGGCGTCTCCTTCCCCGCCGACGACGCGCAATAGGGGAGAAGGAAGCGCGGGTTTCTCGGCAACTTTCAAATCTTGGGGTTGTCTGATGCTCATGGGTGATGCCGCTTTCAATTTGAAGGGTTGTCTGATGGTTTGCGGGGTCAAACCTTTCAAATCCGGGGGTTGTCTGATGTTTTGGAATCAGACAACCCCCGGATTTGAATGCGGATCATCAGACAAGTCCCGGATTTGAAAGCTTGACGGCCCGCGAGTATCAGACAACCCCGAAACTTGCTTCTCGGCAGGAATTAGCGCCGCGCCTACTCCGGAAACGCGATCTCCTCGACCTCCCCGAAGGAAGCCGCGGCCTCGGCCTGGGGCGCCACGTCCTTCTTGTAGGGGCTCATCGTGTCCACGATCAGCCGCGAAGCCCCGGGCAGGCACGTGGCCTCGTACGCGCAGGTCTTGCCCGGCACGACCTCGCCGTCGATCTCCAACGGGATGGGCTTCGACGCCTCGACCCGCACGCTCTTCCCCGAGAAGCTCTCAAGCTTGGGCCGCCCGATCGCGTTGCCCGAAGGGTCCACCAGCCCAAAGATCAGCGGCCGTAGTAGCTGCGCCGCCCGGTTGGTCTCCACCACGATCACGTCCAGCTGGCCGTCGTCCATGCGGCAGTTGGGCACGATCTGGATGTCGCCCTGCATCATTGCGTTGTTGGCAACCATGCAGGTGATGCCCTCGCGCTCGTAGGTCACGCCGTCGACGGTGATCTTGAACTGGATGACGTCGGGGTGGGTGTTCTCAAGCACGGCCGCAAAGTAAGCCGCCTGGCCCATCGAGGCCTTGTTGGGAAGCGCCGCCTGCATGAGCTGCGCGTCGAACCCCGTGCCAGACATCAGTGAGAAGCCCGCCTTGTGCTCCGCACCCGTCTCGTCTGCCCAGGTCATCTCGCACATGTCGAGGTCAGCGAAGCTGTTCTTGCGGCACGCCCGCGCAAGCGAGGCCGGCTCGGGCGCGTTGCCGATGTTCGAGAACAGCAAATTGGCCGTGCCGGACGGAAAAACGCAGGTAGGAACCTTGCGATAGCGCAGCTCGTAGAGCAGGCTCGCCACCGTGCCGTCCCCGCCCGAGATCACCACGACGTCGAACTTCTCGGCGTCGGCTAAAACTCCACAGGTCTCGAAGCCCGGCTCGAGCATGCGCATGACGCACTCGTCTCCCGCGTGCACGAGCGAGCGCTCGAACTGAAAGACGGCGTCCGAGCCAAAACCGGACTTTGGGTTGTGAACAATAAGCGTGCGCATGCGTGTCCCCCTGCCGAGCGGCGCAGTAATTTCCCATATCACGTAGTATGTACAGGGCGCCGCCGGTCGAATCCGCGCGCCTACGTTCGATAGTACCCAAACCAACGCCCCGAAAGAATCGAGAGCCTTGTACATTTGTGAGCAGGACGAGCTGCTGGCTTTTTGCGAGAAGGCCAGGCAGGCCAAGGTCATCGCCGTCGACACCGAGTTCATCCGCGAGAAGACCTACTATCCCCAGCTGTGCCTCATCCAGGTGAACGCCGCCGGAAACATCGCCGCGATCGACCCTCTGGCCGTGCGCGACCTCTCGGCGCTGGCCGATATCTTCAAGGACCCCGAGATCACCAAGGTTTTCCACGCCTGCGGCCAGGACCTCGAGGTCATATACGACCACATGGGCTGCGAGTGTGCCTCGGTCTTCGACACGCAGGTGGCCGCGGCGTTCGTGGGCCTGCGCCAGCAGCTGAGCTACGCGGGCCTGGTCGAGAGCTACTGCAACGTTCACTTGCCCAAGGCCGAGTCCCTGACCGACTGGTCGCGCCGCCCCCTGGACAAAGAGCAGCTCAAGTACGCTGAGGACGACGTGCGCTACCTGCCCGAGATCTACGACAAGATGATGGACAAGCTCGTGCGCACCGATCGCCTGTCCTGGGCCTTGCCCGAGATGGAGGAGGCCTCCGACCCCTCGCACGTGCACCGCGACCCGCGCGAGGCCTACCTGCGCCTTAAGAAATCCGGCTCGCTCACGCGCAGCCAGCTGGCCATCGCGCGCGAGGTATGCGCCTGGCGAGAAGCCCTGGCCGCTCGCCGCGACATCCCTCGCAAGTGGGTCTGCCCCGACGAGGTCCTGGTAGAGGTGTGCAAGCGCGCCCCGCAAACGATTGACCGCCTGCGCCGTATCCGCGGCACCGAGGGTTTCTCGGCGCCTGACGCGCAAGAGCTGGTGGCCGCCGTCAAACGCGGCGTGGCGTGCCCGGCCGACGATCGCCCCAAGGTGCAGAAGCACACCCGCACCTCGGTCGAGACGGACGGCGTCTGCGACCTGATGTATGCGATGCTGCGCGTGATATCCGAGAAGTCCGGCGTGGCGCCGCAGCTCATCGCCACCAAAGACGACCTGCTCGAGTTCATAGCGAACCCCAAGAAGGGCCGTCTTGCCAGCGGCTGGCGCTACGAGCTGGCGGGCAAGACCCTGGCGCGTCTGCTTTCCGGCGAGGTGGGGCTCACCGTCGTCAACGGTCGCATAGAGCTTCTGTAGGCGGGCAATTTATGTCCGGTGCGGTGGGTATAGTAGCCCCTATGGCATCGGTTGATTGGAGTTTTTGCCCATGGGTTACGGTTACTACGGGTACGGCTACGGCTATGGGTACGGGATGGACACGGGCTACATCATCGCCCTGGTCCTTTCCATGGTCATAGGTTTCGCCGCCCAGGCCTACATCAAGAGCACCTACAAGAAGTGGTCGGGCGTCTCCGCGTCCATCAACGGCACGGGCGCCCAGGTGGCGCGCCGTATGCTGGACGCCGGCGGGGCGGGAAACATCGGGATCACCCGTGTGGCCGGTACGTTGACCGACTACTTCGACCCGCGTGACGAGAAGCTCCACCTGTCCGACGACAACTACGGCGGCGCCTCGGTGGCGTCGTTGGCCGTCGCCTGCCACGAGGCGGGCCACGCCGTCCAGCGCGCCAAGGGCTACGGGATGTACAAGGTGAGAACGGCGTTGGTGCCCGTGGTCAACTTTGCGCAGAACTTCTGGTCCGTCGTGCTTCTCGCCGGCGTGTTCTTGAACACGTTTGGCCTGGTCAAGCTGGCCATTATTCTGTATGCCGCCACGGTCTTGTTCTCTTTGGTGACGCTTCCCGTCGAGATCGATGCGTCGCGGCGCGGCATCGCCTTCCTTAAAGAGAACGGCTCGGGCCTGGACTACAAGGGTGCGCGGCAGGTGTTGATCGCGGCGGCCTTGACCTACGTGGCGGGCGCCCTGTCTTCTGTGATCCAGCTTGTCTACCTGCTGCTTCGCTACGGTGGTCGCGATGACCGCTAGCGAGGAGCTGCCCGGTTTGGGCGCCGCGGCGGGGGAGGGCCAGACGCAGCCGCAGGCGCAGGGCCAGACGCTCGCGATCTCGGTCAGCGAGGCCCTGGGCGTCGTGGACGCCAAGGTCAAGAGCCTGCCCAGGAACATCTGCGTGCTGGGCGAGATCTCGGGCTTCCGCGGGCAGAACGCCCGCAGCGGCCACTGCTATTTCCAGCTCAAGGACGAGCGCTGCTCCATGGAGGTCATGGTCCCCAAGGGCGTCTACGACCCGCTGCGCCGCCAGGGCATCACGCTCCGCGACGGCCTGCAGGTCCTGCTCTTTGGCTATTTCGACCTGTGGAAAACCTCGGGGCGGCTGTCCTTCAAGGGCATGCACGTCGAGCTCTACGGCGAGGGCTACCTGCGCCAGCAGGTGGCAGAGCTTGCCCGCAGGCTCGAGGCGGAAGGCCTCATGGACCCGGCGCGCAAGCGGCCGATCCCCGCGTTCTGCTCGCGCGTCTGCGTGGTGACCTCGCTTTCCGGCAGCGTGATCGAGGACGTCAAACGTACGTTGGCGAGAAGAAACCCGCTGGTAGAGGTAGACATCGTGGGTTGCGGCGTGCAGGGCAAGCAGGCGCCCGCGACCATCGTTCGCGCCCTTGGGGCTGCGGCGGCGAGCCGTCCCGACGCGATTCTTCTGGTGCGCGGCGGAGGCTCGTTCGAGGACCTCATGTGCTTCAACGACGAGTCTGTGGCCCGCGCGATCGTGGCGAGCCCCGTGCCCGTGATCACCGGTATCGGCCACGAGCCTGACACCTCGATCGCCGATATGGTGGCAGACCGCCGTACCTCGACGCCGACCGCGGCCGCGGAGTCGGTGGCCCCCGGCATCGATGACGTGCAGCGCCAGATGATCCAGCGCCAGGTTCGCCTGTGCAAGGCCATGCAGACCACGCTCGAGGGCGCCGAGGTCCTTCTCGGCAACCTGGACCACCGCGGGCGCGCCGCCATGGAGGGCGGTCTTTCTCGCCTGGGCCTTCTAGTCGACCAGTACGCGTCGCGCAGCTGCCTGCAGGACCCCACGTCGTCCCTGCGTGTGCGCGAGGCCGATGTCTGCGCCCTTGAGCAGAGATTTGGTGCCGCGATGCCCAAGTCGCTCGAGCGCCGCCGCCAGGACGTGGGACGTACTTCTCAGCGGCTCGACCATCTGGGGCGCCATCTTACGGACCAGGGCAACGCGCAGCTGGCGAGATACGCCGCATCGCTCGACGCCCTAAGCCCGCTCAAGGTCCTCTCGCGCGGCTACGCCATCACCAAGGACGAGGCGGGCCACGTCGTAAAGGGCGCGGGCGAGCTCTCCGTTGGCCAGGAAGTCCAGGTCCAGCTTGGTCAGGGCTCTTTTGGCGCGCAGGTTGTTTCTATCAACGAGTAAACTCGAAAGGTATCTAACATGGCTGACAAACCGATCGATGAGATGACGTTCAAAGAGGCCTCCGTCGAGCTTGAGCTGATCGTGCGCGCCCTTGAGGCCGGCGACCTTGAGCTCGAGGAGTCCCTGGAGAAGTACAGCAGGGGAGTGGCGCTGCTCCAGAGCCTGCGTTCTCGCCTGGCCAACGCCGAGCAGAAGGTCCGCGTGCTGGTGGACGCCACCAACGAGAACGCCGCCGTGGCAGACACCACCTCGGCGCCCTCGACAGCCTATCTCGACGATTAGGGCTGCGGGCGGCGGCGCACTAAGCTTCGCCCTGCAAGGCCTGCGACCTGCGGTTTATTGACAAGAAAGCGCGCGGCGGCCCAATCGTCGCGCCCGTGTGTGAGGAGAGGCACATGTCCGACTGCATTTTCTGCAAGATCGCCAACGGCGAGATCCCCAGCGAGTTCGTCTACGAGGACGACAACGTGGTCGCCTTCAACGACCTCAACCCCCAGGCCCCCGTCCACGTGCTGGTGGTGCCCAAGAAGCACTACGCCAACATCATCGACGGGGTCCCCGCGGAAACCCTTGAGTCCATGACCCGCGCGGCCGCGGCCATCGCGGCTAAGCACGGCCTGGACGCCTCGGGCTTCCGCTGCATCATGAACACCGGCGCCGACGCGGCCCAAACGGTCATGCACCTGCACATGCATGTCCTGGGCGGCACCAAGCTCGGCGAGGGTCTTCTCCCTAAGGAGGCGTAAGCACGATGGAATCTCGCGTCAACGACTGCGCCGCGCGCCACAACAAGGGCTTCAACTGCGCCCAGGCCATCGCCTGCACCTACGCTGACCTGGTGGGCATTGACGAGAAGACCGCTTTCGCGGCCACCGAGGGCTTAGGCCTTGGCATGGGCGGCATGAAAGGCACCTGCGGCGCGCTCTCGGGCGCCTGCGTGCTGGCGGGCCTGGCCGGCAGCTGCGCGGACCTGGACGCTCCCACGAGCAAGGCGCAGACCTACAAGGTCTCCCGCGAGCTGGTCTCGCGCTTCGAGGAGGTCTCCGGCGCCACCCGCTGCATGGACCTCAAGGGCATCGAGACGGGCCAGGTGCTCTGCAGCTGCCCGCAGTGCATCGAGAACGCCGCGCGCCTGGTCGAGGAGATCCTGTTCGCCGACAAGTAGGGCGACAGGGCGAGTAATGAACGTTCTTCTCGCCGACCGCTAACGTTGGTTCTTACCTGCGCTAAATGATGAATTACCTGTGATAGCCCCGCTTGGGGCTATCCTTATTTGGTTGTGAAGCAGCATTGCGCGGGGCGGTCCCGCGCTCATGAGAGGAGAACAATGAACGTTCTGGTCATCAATGCCGGCAGCTCGTCGCTCAAGTATCAGCTCCTGGATGTCGACACCCGCGAGGTCTACGCGAAGGGCAACTGCGAGCGCATCGGCATCGACGGCTCCTTCATCGGCCACGAGGAGAACGGCTCCGGCAAGCAGAAGCTCGAGGTCGCGCTTCCCGATCACAAGACGGCCGTCAGCCACGTCTTCGAGATCCTGAAGAACGTTCCCCAGAAGGTCGACGGCATCGGCCATCGTGTGGTCCAGGGCGGCTGGTACTTCCCCGAGTCCGCCGTCGTCGATGACGACGTCCTGGCCAAGGTCCGCGAGGTCGCTCCTCTGGCCCCGCTGCACAACTACCCCGAGGCCGACGTCGTGGAGATCTGCCGCGAGATGTTCCCCGAGCTGGGCAACGTCATCGTCCCCGACACCGCGTTCCACTACAACATGCCCGAGCACGCCTGGCGCTACGCCCTTCCCCGCGACGTCGTGGAGAAGCTCCACATCCGCAAGTACGGCGCCCACGGCACCTCTCACCGCTTCATCTGGCGCGCGACCAAGCAGTTCCTGGGCGACGAGTGCCACAAGCTCGTGAGCCTGCACCTGGGCTCTGGCGCGTCCCTGTGCGCTATCGAGGATGGCCGCTCCATGGACACGACCATGGGCCTCACCCCGCTTGACGGCCTGGTCATGGGCACCCGCTGCGGCACCATCGACCCCGCCACCGTCTTCTTCCTCTCCCGTGAGGGCGGCTACTCGATCGACGAGATCGACACCATGATGAACAAGCAGTCCGGTCTTCTCGCCGTTTCCGCCAAGTCCAACGACTCCCGCGACATCGAGGAGGGCGCCAACGCCGGTGACGAGAAGTGCCAGATGGCCCTCGAGATGTTCTATTACCGCACCGCTCAGCTGACCGCCGAGATGGTCGCCTCCATGGAGGGCGTGGACACCATGGCCTTCACCGCCGGCATCGGCGAGAACTCCGCCACCATGCGCCAGGGCGTCGCCGACCGCCTGGCCTGGATGGGCGTCAAGCTCGATCCCGAGCTCAACGCCATCCGCTCCGACGAGCCGCGCGTGATCTCCGCCGCCGACTCCAAGGTCAAGGTGCTCGTGGTTCCCACCAACGAGGAGTACATGATCGCCCTCGACGTCGCCGAGCTTCTCGGCAAGTAAGCCAAGCGACTAAGCTGCACCATCAGGCCCCGGACGCGCCCGGTTGCGTGTCCGGGGCCTTTCTCGTTCCCCAAGTCCGCTGACGGGCCGAAAACCGTCAATCCTTGGCCAAAATGAGGCCATGATTGACGTTTCTGGGCCCGTCAGCGAGAAGCGCTGCCGCCTGGAATATGTGAACGTTTTATTTCACACTCGGCGGGTGGGATTTAAGCTCGCCTTTAGTTGGGTAAAGTAGGCTCCACGTCCCGTCCAGACAACAGGGGACGCCGATAGGGGAGAAAGGAACCACCCAACATGAAGAAGCTTATGCTCGATCGTCGCCAGGCCGTGGGCCTTGGCCTTTCCGCCGTCGCCACCCTGGGCCTCGCCGCCTGCTCCGACGGCCCTTCCGCGTCTGACAGCAGCTCCAGCAACACTTCCAGCACCGAGACTGCCGAGACCACCAACACCGACATCGATAAGGACGCCTTCGACAAGCTCGTCGCCTCCGTCGAGAAGGCCGACGACGCCACCATCGAGGCCAACGCCTGGGCCAAGGCCATCAAGGAGGCCGGCACCTTCCGTCTGGGCGCTACCCGCACCTCCGTGCTGTTCTCCCAGCTCAACGAGCAGGACAACGTGGCCCGTGGCTTCGACGCAGGCCTGTACCTGTCGCTCATCCGCTACATCCTGGGCGACGAGACCAAGTACGAGTACACCCAGGTGACCTCCGACACCCGCGAGTCCGTCCTCCAGAACGACAACGTGGACGCCGTCTTTGCCACCTACTCCATCAACGAGAAGCGCAAGGCCCTCATCTCCTTCGCCGGCCCCTACTTCACCACCAAGCAGGGCATCCTCGTCGCCGCCAGCAACACCGACATCAACTCCGTCGACGACCTGGCCGGCAAGAAGGTCGCCGTCCAGTCCGGCTCCACCGGCCCCACCGTCCTTGAGGAGTACGCCCCCAAGGCCGAGGCCCAGGAGTTCACCAAGGACGACGAGTGCCGCGCCGCCCTTGAGCAGGGCCGCGTCGACGCCTACGTGGTCGATATGACCCTCCACATGGGCAACGTCGTCAAGAATCCCGGCAAGTACCGCATCGCCGGCGACGCCTTTGGCCCCGAGGACAACTACGGCATCGGCCTGAAGCTCGGCTCCGACGGCGTCGAGTTCGTCAACGCCTTCCTCAAGAAGTTCGAGGACGACGGCAAGTGGGCCGAGCTCTACAAGATCGCCATCGCCGACCGTACCGGCGTCTCAGCCACCGCCGAGCCGCCCGCGATCGGCGCCTAAGGACTGTGGTTTAGTTTCAGTTTTTTAGCTGAACCGCAGCGTTTCGCCCGCCTGTAACAGCGGCGAAATTCTCCTTGGTTACTATGGGGTCTCCCGCATCCAACACGTGCGGGAGATCCCTTTTTCATAGGTAAAGGAGGAATCCATGGGGCTCGCAGAGCTACTCTCCGCATACGGGCCAAATTACCTGACGGCGCTTCTCACGACCTGGCGCATCACGTTCTTCGCGTTCGCCTTGGTCATGGTCTTCTCGGTTCTCATCACCGTTATGCGCGTCTGCCCGTTCAAGCCGCTTCGCCTCTTCGGCGACCTGTACATCCAGATCTTCCGCAACATCCCCGGCGCGGTTTTGCTGCTCATCGTGGTCTACGCGCTGCCGATGCTCGGCCTGGTCCTGGATTACGAGCCGTCCGTCGTGGTGGTCACGGTGCTTCTGGGCGCCTCGTTTGGCTCCGAGAACTTCATGACCGGCATCAACACCATCGGCGTGGGGCAGATCGAGGCCGCGCGCTCCATCGGCCTTTCGTTCACGCAGATCCTGCGTAAGATCGTGATTCCGCAGGCGCTGCGCTCCACGGTGCTTCCCATGACCAACCTTTTCATCGCGGTCATGCTCACCACCGCCCTGGGCTCGCAGGTCCCCATGAGCCCGCAGGAGCTCACCGGCATCGTCTCATACATCAACACGCGTGAGTCCGCCGGTATCATCACGTTTGCCCTGTCCGCCTGCGGTTACATCGCGACCGCCCTTGTCGCCGGCTTTGTTGGCAACAAGATCGACGAGAAGGTCAGGGTGATCCGATGAGCGCCCACGTCACGTCCATGCGAGACGCCCTTTACGAGGCCCCCGGCCCCAAGACCAAGAAGAAGATGATCGTGGGCACCGCGATCTCCCTTGTGGCCGTCGTCGCGCTGTTTGCCTGGATCATCTATCGCTTCTGGGTCAAAGGCCAGCTCTCTTATCGCTACTGGAAGATCTTTAGCTGGAGAAGCACCTGGTTCTACCTGGGCAAAGGCCTTGTCGGCACCTTTGAGGTGGCTTTGACGGCAGGCGCCATCTCCCTGGTCTTGGGCCTGCTCCTTATGCTGGGGCGCACTTCTCGCTTTAGCATCCTGCGCGGTATCTGCGCCGTGATCACCAACTTCTTCCGCGGCGTGCCGAGCCTCCTGTTCATCTACGCGTTCTTCTTCGTGATCCCCACCATGGGCCTCAAGATGAGCTCGTTCTGGATGCTCACGATTCCCATCGCGCTGGCGGCTTCCGGCGTGCTTGCCGAGGTCTTCCGCGCCGGAGTGAACGCCGTGCCCAAGGGCCAGACCGAGGCGGGACTTTCCATCGGTCTGTCTCCCTGGAAGGTCAAGCAGAAGATCGTGCTCCCGCAGGCCATCCGCTTTGTCATCCCGTCGCTCATCAGCCAGCTGGTGGTCGTGGTCAAGGACACCGCCTTGGCCTACGTGGTGACCTACCCCGACCTCATGCAGAACGCCCAGGTTCTGCGCACCAACTACGACGCGCTGGTGCCTACCTACCTGGTGGTCGCCGCCATCTACATCCTGATCAACTTCCTCATCAACAAGGTCTCCGTCTACGTCTCGCACCGCACCGGCGCGAAGATCATCCGCTAGCGGACTCACTTCGGACTCACCTAAAGGAGCATCATGAGCGAGCAAAACGCAACCGACCAGCCCATCATCGAGCTGTGCCACGTCGATAAGCACTACGGCGACCTGCATGTCTTGAAGGACATCAACCTTTCCGTGAATCGCGGCGAGGTCGTGGTCGTCATCGGGCCTTCCGGCTCGGGCAAGTCGACCATGTGCCGCACCATCAACCGTCTGGAGACCATCGACTCCGGCAAGATCCTGATCGAGGGCGAGCCGCTGCCGCAGGAGGGCGCGGAGCTCACCAAGATGCGCGCTGAGCTGGGCATGGTTTTCCAGAGCTTCAACCTCTTCGCGCACCTGACGATCCTGGAGAACGTGACCCTTGGCCCCATCGAGGTCCTGGGCATGAAGAAGCCCGAGGCCGAGAAGCTCGCCATGGATCTTCTCGCCCGCGTTGGCGTGGCCGAGCAGGCCAAGAAGGTCCCGGCCCAGCTTTCCGGCGGCCAGCAGCAGCGCGTGGCCATCGCGCGCTCGCTTGCTATGAACCCCAAGGCGATGCTCTTTGACGAGCCCACGAGCGCCCTCGACCCCGAGATGATCAACGAGGTCCTGGACGTCATGGTGAGCCTGGCTAAGAACG
>CAVDTK010000070.1:0-11268 GCA_963611755.1 Oscillibacter sp. ER4 | reverse complement strand
CTCAACATCTTCGGCGACCACTCCGACGTCATGGCCTGCCGCCAGACCGGCTTCGCCATGCTCGCCGAGGGCAACGTCCAGGAGGTCATGGACCTCTCGCCCGTCGCCCACCTGGCCGCCATCTCCGGCAAGGTGCCCTTCCTCAACTTCTTCGACGGCTTCCGCACCTCTCACGAGATCCAGAAGGTCGCCGTCTGGGACTACGAGGACCTCAAGGACATGTGCGACATGGACGCCGTCCAGGCCTTCCGTGACCACGCCCTGAACCCCGAGCACCCGCACGCCCGCGGCTCCCACGAGAACGGCGACATCTTCTTCCAGCACCGCGAGGCCTGCAACACCGCCTACAACGAGCTGCCCGCCGTCGTCGAGTCCTACATGGGCAAGATCAACGAGAAGCTCGGCACTAACTACGGCCTGTTCAACTACTACGGCGCCCCCGACGCCGACCGCGTGGTCGTGTGCATGGGCTCCTTCTGCGACGTGCTCGAGGAGGTCATCGACTACCTCAACGCCCACGGCGAGAAGGTCGGCCTGGTGAAGGTGCGCCTGTTCCGTCCCTTCTCCATCAAGCACTTCGTCGACGTGCTTCCCGCCACGGTCGAGAAGATCGCCGTCATGGACCGCACCAAGGAGCCCGGCTCCATCGGCGAGCCCCTCTACCAGGACGTCGTTACCGCTCTCTTTGAGGCCGGCAAGACCGGCATCAAGGTCGTGGGCGGCCGCTACGGCCTGGGCTCCAAGGACACGCCTCCTTCGTCCGCCTTCGCGGTCTTCGAGGAGCTCAAGGCCGACGAGCCCCGTCGCGAGTTCACCATCGGCATCGTGGACGACGTCACCAACCTCAGCCTCCCCGAGGCCGAGGAGACCCCCAACACCGCTGCCCCCGGCACCATCGAGTGCAAGTTCTGGGGCCTCGGCGGCGACGGCACGGTTGGCGCCAACAAGAACTCGATCAAGATCATCGGCGACCACACCGACAAGTACGTCCAGGCGTACTTCCAGTACGACTCCAAGAAGACCGGCGGCGTCACCATCAGCCACCTGCGCTTTGGTGATTCTCCCATCCGCTCGCCCTACTACGTGACCAAGGCCGACTTCGTGGCCTGCCACAACCCCAGCTACATCATCAAGGGCTTCAAGATGGTCCGCGACGTCAAGCCCGGCGGCACCTTCCTGGTCAACTGCCAGTGGTCCGACGAGGAGTTCGCTTCTCACATGCCGGCCATCGCCAAGCAGTACATCGCCAAGAACAACATCACCGTCTACCTCATCGACGCCATCGACCTGGCCGAGAAGGTCGGCATGGGCAAGCGCACCAACACCGTGCTGCAGTCCGCGTTCTTCGCGCTGGCCAAGGTCCTGCCCGCCGAGGACGCCCTCCAGTACATGAAGGACGCGGCCACCAAGTCCTACCTCAAGAAGGGCCAGGCCATCGTCGACGCCAACCACAAGGCCATCGACGCCGGCGCCACCGCGTTCCGCAAGTTCGAGGTTCCCGCCGACTGGGCAACCGCCGAGGACGCACCCGCCAAGCTCTCCCTCGAGGGCCGCGCCGCCATCGTCGAGCAGGTCAAGAACCTCCTTGGCCCCATCAACCGCATGGACGGCGACTCTCTGCCCGTCTCCGCCTTCAAGGGCATCGAGGACGGCCAGTGGGAGCTGGGCGCCTCTGCCTACGAGAAGCGCGGCGTCGCCGTCAGCGTCCCGCAGTGGGATCAGACCAAGTGCATCCAGTGCAACTCCTGCGCCTTCGTCTGCCCGCACGCCACCATCCGCCCGTTCGTCCTTAATGACGACGAGGTCGCCGCGGCGCCCGAGAACCTGCGCGTCCTGGACGCCATGGGCCCCAAGGTCAAGGGCATGAAGTACACCCTGGCCGTGAGCCCGCTCGACTGCATGGGCTGCACCGTCTGCGTGAGCGCTTGCCCCAAGGGCGCCCTCACCATGGTCCCCGCCGAGAGCCAGCTCGACGAGCAGAAGGTCTTCGACTACTGCGTCGCCAGCGTCGCCGAGAAGCCCGAGGCCATCGCCAACAACACCAAGGGTTCCCAGTTCAAGCAGCCGCTGCTTGAGTTCTCCGGCTCCTGCGCCGGTTGCGCCGAGACGAGCTACGCGCGTCTCGTCACCCAGGTCGCCGGCGACCGCATGTTCATCTCCAACGCCACCGGCTGCTCCTCGATCTGGGGCAACCCGGCCGCGACCTCGCCCTACACCGTCAACGCCTGCGGCCACGGCCCGGCGTGGAACAACTCCCTGTTCGAGGACAACGCCGAGCACGGCCTTGGCCTGCAGGTTGGCTACACCGCCGTCCAGAACAAGCTCGTCGCTTCCATCACCGAGATGATGAACTCCGACAAGGCCTCCGAGGGCTTCAAGGCCGCCGCTCAGGCCTGGCTCGACTCCCGCAACGACGTCGAGGGCTCCAAGGCCGCTGCCTCCGCGCTCATCCCCGAGCTCGAGCAGGCCGCTTCCGAGGGCTGCCCGGTCGCTCCCACCGTCTTGGCCGACAAGTCCTACCTCACCAAGAAGTCCTTCTGGATCTTCGGCGGCGACGGCTGGGCCTACGACATCGGCTTCGGCGGCCTGGACCACGTCCTTGCTTCCAACCACAACGTCAACGTCTTCGTCTTTGACACCGAGGTCTACTCCAACACCGGCGGCCAGGCCTCCAAGGCGTCTAACCTCGGCCAGGTCGCGCAGTTCGCTGCCGCCGGCAAGGTGACCAAGAAGAAGACCCTCGCCGAGATCGCCATGACCTACGGCTACGTCTACGTCGCCCAGGTCGCCATGGGCGCCAACCCCGCGCAGACGCTCAAGGCCATCCAGGAGGCCGAGGCCTACGACGGCCCGTCCCTGATCATCGGCTACAGCCCCTGCGAGATGCACTCCATCAAGGGCGGCATGAAGAACTGCCAGCTCGAGATGAAGCGCGCGGTCGAGTGCGGCTACTGGAACCTCTACCGCTTCAACCCCGCGGCGCCCGAGGGCAAGAAGTTCTCCCTCGACTCCAAGGAGCCGGCGGGCGGCTACCAGGAGTTCCTCATGAACGAGGCCCGCTACAGCCGCCTCACGCGCGAGTTCCCCGAGCGCGCCCAGGAGCTCTTCCAGGCCAACGAGGCTGCGGCCATGGACCGCTACCAGCACCTGCTTAAGCTCAAGGCCATGTACGCCGAGGCCTAAGGCATAAGACATCACGGGCTCGAGGTTCTTCTCGGCGCCCCCCAGACCGGGTCGGAGGCCATGTGCTTCCGGCCCGGTTTTTTGGTGCCGGGGGAGCAACTTGTGTGGCGTTACATGCAAATATGCCAAAGGTGGTTCATAATAAAGTTGAACTTTTCTGTTTGGATCTGTTCGCACGGCAAGCGTCTGACAACCCGGGCAACAAATGCCTGGTATAGGTGGTTTTTTGAATCCAGCGATCGTCATACCGTCCTATTGGACAAGCGAGTCCCATGTCCCCAACGTGGGGGAGTGGGGCGCCTACGACTACGCGACGCCCATCACCAAGCCCATGCCCGAGCTTGAGACCTGCCTGGCCTCGCTCGAGAAGGTCCGCGGCGTCCTGCGGGTGATCGTTTTGGTGGTGGCCGACAAGGACTGCGAGGAGTCTGCCCGCGCCCGCGTGACCAGCATCTGCAGGAGCCATCCCAACCTCAACACGCTGATCATCGGCGCGCGCGAGTCCGCGTGCATCAAGGATTCCGTGGCCAAGATGATCCCCAACATCGCGGGGGAGAACGTCGCCCTTCGCGGCTACGGTGCCATCAAGAACCTGGGCCTGGTCGCGGCCTGCGTCTTTGGCCACGACTCGGTGGTTTTTCTCGCCGACGACGAGACCGTGGACTCGCCCGACTTCCTTGTCGACGCGGTCTACGGCTTAGGCCACCTGACCAGGCAAAACCTCAAGATCCTGTGCAAGAGCGGCTACTTTGTGGATAAGAACGGCTCGTGCTACGCCAAGCCGTCGACCAAGTGGTCCGAGAAGTACTGGTCAAAGGCCGCCGGCTTCAACGAGGTCATGAAGAAAGCCCAGGAAGGCACCCGCATTTCTCGCTCCAACCACATGAGCGGCGGCTGCTGCGCCATCCACGCGCAGGCCTACACCAGGGTTCCCTTCGACCCCTTTATCACGCGCGGAGAAGACCTGGACTACGTGCTTAACCTGCGCGCCAACGGCATGGACGTGTGGCTCGACAACGCCTGGTCGGTGAGCCTGGAGCTCCCCGACGAGATGGCGCCCGAGCCGTCCCTCTTTATGCAGGACGCCTACCGCTGGCTCTACGAGTACCGCAAGCTCAACGCCATGAACGCCCGCCGCAACCTGCGCACCATCACGGCGGACTCTCTCATGCCCTATCCCGCGCCCTGGCTTTCCGAGGGCGTGCGCGAGCGCGTGGTCAAGACCGCGCTGCGCCGCCTGGTCACGGGGCCGTATCGCCGCGAATACCTGCGCATCCTTGTGCGCGGGGTCAAAGAGGCCGACGCCTTTGCCACGGAATCCGCCGAGAAGTACCTGTCGTTCAGCATGTCGTGGCAGGGCATCATGACGGCGCTGTGGCAGGACAAGTACCTCCAGGCGCGCATCCTGTCCACCGGTGATGTATCGACGGATCCCCAGGTAGTAGGGGGTGCCGGCGATGAAGCTGCCCAATAGGCTGTCTGACCACCGCCAGATGAGGGGTTCTCGCTGGCCTGACGTCATCCTTCTTGTCACGGTGGTCGTGGTTCTCGCCGCCCTTGTCTGGTCCGTCTCGGCTGATAACGTGGCTGTGGCCATGATCTGCGGCTGCGTCATGGCCGCGAGCGTCGTCTTGGGCGGCACGGTCCACCTGACCCCCGACGACACCCGCTCGCAGGCCACCGAGCGCACCCTGCGCGTGGCGACCAACACCTTGGAGCACCTGCGCGGCGGCCTCACGGCCGAGAACGCGCAGGCAATCTGCTCGCTGCTTCTGCCCGAGACCAACGCCGAGGGCGTGGCCATCACCAACACGACCACCGTCTTGGCCTGCGTGGGTCCGTTCCCGGTGGCGTTCACGCCAGGCTCGCCCAACAGCCGCGCCACCACCGAGGTCTTGAAGTCCAAGCGCATGGAGACCTTCTACTCCATGGACACCGAGATGGAGCGCCCTGCTCGCTTTACCGTGGGCGCAGGCCAGAAGGGCAACGCCTTTGGCGTCATCGTGCCTTTGGTGGTGCAGGACCGCGCGCTGGGCGCCATCAAGCTCTACTACACGAGCGACCTGGACATGGACAAGACCCAGCTCGCGATCGCGCGCGGCCTGGGCCAGCTTCTCTCCACGCAGCTTTCTGCCTACGAGCTTGATTACCAGGCCGAGCTCACCGCCCGCGCCGAGGTCAAGGCCCTGCAGGCCCAGATCAACCCGCACTTCTTGTTCAACACGCTCAACACCATCGCGAGTCTCTGCCGCACAGATCCCATGCGTGCCCGCGAGATCCTTCGCGAGTTCTCGCTGTTTTATCGCCGCACGCTGGAGAGCTCGCAGGCCACGCTCATCCCGCTTTCGCAGGAGCTTGAGCAGACCCGCCGTTACCTCACCATCGAGAAGGCCCGCTTTGGCGAGGACCGCATCGTGGAGAGCGAGCACGTGGAGGGCGGCTGCGGCGACCTTATGGTGCCGTCTTTCCTGGTGCAGCCCATCGTGGAGAACGC
The DNA here is from genome assembly GCA_963611755.1 of Oscillibacter sp. ER4. Taxonomy (GTDB): domain Bacteria; phylum Actinomycetota; class Coriobacteriia; order Coriobacteriales; family Atopobiaceae; genus Paratractidigestivibacter. The sequence goes on along the minus strand of CAVDTK010000070.1, from coordinate 5,591 downwards.
CGTGCGCCACGCGATGCGCGACAGCGGGGCGCTCCACGTGGACATCCACGTGGCCTGCGACGGGGACGACGTTCTTGTCGCCGTGGCAGACGACGGCCTTGGCATGACCGAGGAGGTCGCCGCGCGCCTGCTTGACCCCAATGCGGGCCAGGTAGAAGACGATAACCCCACCAAGCGGCGCGGCGCGGGCATGGCTCTTCGCAACGTGGCCGAGCGCGTGGAGAGGGTGTTCGACCTCGGCTCCGGGGTCGAGATTGTTTCAAAGCCTGGAGAAGGAACTTGCGTTACCTTACGCTTAAGCGGCGCAAGAAGTCGACTGGCTGACGGTTCTTCCGAGAACATCTAAGATGTACTGACGGCTGCTTGCAGCCTTGGGCGTTTAAAAGGAGTTTGTGCTATGCGCGCGATGATTGTTGATGACGAGGCCCCCGCACGTTCTGAGCTGCGGTTTCTTCTCGAGGAGACGGGCAGGGTCGAGGCCATCCTAGAGGCCAGCTCGGCCCGCGAGGCCGTCGAGCGCCTGATGGAGGGCAAGGCCGACGTCATGTTCTTGGACATCTCGATGCCCAAGACCAACGGCATGCAGCTCGCCGAGGCGCTTCACAAGCTCAAGAACCCGCCCGCGATCATCTTTGTGACCGCGTACAGTGAGTACGCCCTGGACGCCTTCAACGTCGACGCCGTCGACTACCTGATGAAGCCCGTCGAGGCCGACCGCCTGGCGCAGGCCCTGGACAAGGTCGAGGCCCGCTCCAAGCCCCAGCAGCCGCAAAGCCACTCTTCCGTGGAGCGCATCCCCGTGGTTAAGAGCGGCCGCAAGGTCCTGGTCCCCGTTGACCAGATCCGCTACATCGAGGCCAAGGACGACTACTCCTGCATCTACACCGACGGCGATCGCTTCTTGTCGACCATCTCGCTGGCAAAGCTCGAGGAGAAGCTCGCGCCGCACGGTTTCTTCCGCGTGCATCGTGGCTACATTGTTAATCTTGAGTTCGTCGAGGACGTTGAGGTCATCTCTTCTGGCATCCTGCAGCTGGGCATCAACGGCATCGAGGGCAAGAAGATCTCCGTCTCCCGTCGTCGCGTGGTTGCCCTTAAGCGAGCACTCGGCCTCTAAGGAGCACTTCTCCACAATGCGTTTCGACATCATCTCGGATACCCACGGGTTCCTCTCGCCTGAGCTTCTTGAGCAGCTTGAGGGCGCGGATTACATCGTCCATGCCGGCGACATCTGCTCTTCGGCGGATTACCGCACCTTGAAGGCCATCGCGCCGCTGCAGATGTGCCTGGGCAACAACGACTGGGCCTACGACTACGGCCCCGAGGTCAAGGAGAAGAAGGTCTTCTACGCCAGCGACTTCATGTGGCACGTGTGCCACTACCGCGAGCGCCTGAACCTGGCCGATTGCGACATCGCGATCTGCGGGCACACGCACAAGCCCTTCTACCTGCGCGACGAGGTCACGGGAACCCTGCTTATGAACCCTGGCAGCCCCACGTACCCGCGCGGCGGCGGCCCCTCGATGGGGCGCATCATCACCGAGGACGACAAGATCGTCTCGGTGGAGATCATCCAGCTGTAAAGATTGCCCCCGCGGCCTTCGGATGGCCGCGGGGGCTTTTGGTTTGCGGGGTGTGAGCGCGCGGCGGGGCGCCGGCCGGCGCGGTCTTCTCGCCGCCTAGGTGAGGTCCTTCTCGATCATGAAGAGCGGGGCGATGACCTTGGTAAAGAACGCCAGCCACAAGAAAGAGACGCAGAAGCCCGCGATGACGTCCGAGGCGTAGTGAACGCCCAGGTAGATGCGGCTGATGCCTACCATCACGATGATGACGGCAAACAAGCAGCACCAGACGTGGCGCAAGATGTCGTCCTTCTCGTATTTCCAGATCATCCAGATGAGAAGCCCGTAGAACGCCATCGAGATCATCGAGTGGCCGGACGGGAAGCTGTAGCTGGACTCGGTGGCCAGGCGAAAGCCGTCGGGGCGCGGCCGCTGCACGATGAACTTCAACACCTGGTTGAGGATAAGCGCGCCGATGACGTTGGCGCATACGCAGCGCCCCGGCGCCCGCCCCGGCGCGAAGGCCGAGACGATCAGGGCCATGACCAGCACCACCGCCACAGAAGACAGTGAGGTGAAGCCCTCCATGATGGGCGTCATGAAGTCGGAGCGCAGGTACTCGACGAAGAAGCGGTAGGCGTAGACGTCCAAGGCCATGATCTGACCCTCGGCAACGTCTTCCAACAGCAGCGAGAAGATGAGCGCCGCGGCTATGATCACCAGGAGGCGGACGTTGTCCTTAAGGAGACCAAAGGCGCGGCGCGCGACGTTCTTGACGTGCAAAGAGCTCATTAAATCCACTGCTCCAACTCGGCGAGAAGCTCGGCCTTGGGCATATTGCCCACCATGGTGTGGACGGGCTTGCCGCCCTTGAAGACGATGAGCGTGGGGATCGAGACGATCCTAAAGCGCGTGGCCAGCTCCTCCTCTTCGTCGACGTTGCACCAGACGTGGCGCAAGATGTCGTCCTTCTCGTATTTCCAGATCATCCAGATGAGAAGCCCGTAGAACGCCATCGAGATCATCGAGTGGCCGGACGGGAAGCTGTAGCTGGACTCGGTGGCCAGGCGAAAGCCGTCGGGGCGCGGCCGCTGCACGATGAACTTCAACACCTGGTTGAGGATAAGCGCGCCGATGACGTTGGCGCATACGCAGCGCCCCGGCGCCCGCCCCGGCGCGAAGGCCGAGACGATCAGGGCCATGACCAGCACCACCGCCACAGAAGACAGTGAGGTGAAGCCCTCCATGATGGGCGTCATGAAGTCGGAGCGCAGGTACTCGACGAAGAAGCGGTAGGCGTAGACGTCCAAGGCCATGATCTGACCCTCGGCAACGTCTTCCAACAGCAGCGAGAAGATGAGCGCCGCGGCTATGATCACCAGGAGGCGGACGTTGTCCTTAAGGAGACCAAAGGCGCGGCGCGCGACGTTCTTGACGTGCAAAGAGCTCATTAAATCCACTGCTCCAACTCGGCGAGAAGCTCGGCCTTGGGCATATTGCCCACCATGGTGTGGACGGGCTTGCCGCCCTTGAAGACGATGAGCGTGGGGATCGAGACGATCCTAAAGCGCGTGGCCAGCTCCTCCTCTTCGTCGACGTTGCACTTGTAGACCTCGAGCTTGCCCTTGAGCTGGCCCGCGACCTCCTCGACCACGGGGCCGAGGGCGCGGCAGGGGCCGCACCAGGGCGCCCAGAAATCAACGAGGACGGGGACGGTTGCTTGCGCGAGCGTCGAGTCGAACTCGGGGGCGGTGATGTGGTTTGCGGCCATGGTGAATCCTTTGAGCTGGGCAGCATTGGCTGCGGTGAATTTTCTTAGTTGGGCTTATACCCTAGAAGGGTAAGCTTGTGTCATTCGTCCGCCGCGTCCCTTCAGCCTAATTTGGCCGCCTGGGCGCGCGGCAACTCACGGTATCAGAAAGCGGAAGAGCAGATGGCTGGATCAAAAGAGACCCTTAGGAAGGCCTGCGCGGACAAGACCTCGGCCGAGGTCGAGGCGCTGGCGGCGCGCGGGGTCGTTCTCGGCGGCAACGCCTTCTCGACCATCCTGTTTGCCAAGGGCGAGCTGACGGACGGCGAGAAGAACGGGTCTTCTCGCTACTTCGACGCGGAAGGGACGGCGCTCCAGGCATCCCTGAAGGCCCTGGGATATGCCCCGGAGGAGTGGGAGACCCTTCTGACCTGCGACGCTACGGGCACGCCGCTGGACGCGGAGCTTTTGCGCGAGGCGGTGGCGGTTCTCGACCCGGCGACCCTCGTGTGCTGCGACGAGGCCGCGGCGGCCGCTGTGCGCGAGGCCTTTGCCGACGACCTGGCCATTCTCGACTCCTTTGAGGAGGCCATGCTTCAGGCCGGCGTGGTCGCGCACGTCTGCGGGATGCGCGTGCTTAACCTGGGCGGCTTTGCGGCCGCATTGGGCGACCCTCGCCAAAAGCAGCTGATGTGGGCCCGTCTCAAGCAAATTCCGCCTTTGGCCGAGCCATATTAAGCGGTCGCAGGCAAAAACTTGACGTAAAATAGCACCTGGTATGTAGCGAGCCATCGGTACCCCCGGGGCTCACGTGAGAAAAGGACTCTTCATGTCAAAAATCGCTGCTCCCGTTGACGCTACTAAAACCCCCGCCTGGGAGGCCCTGGGCGCCCACTACCAGGAGCTCAAGGACTCGGGCTTCAACCTCAAGGACGAGTTCGCCAACGATCCCTCGCGCGTGGCCGACCTGTCGTTTGACATGGATGACCTGCACTTCGACCTTTCCAAGAACCTCGTGAACAAGAAGACCCTGGGGCTTCTGTGCGACCTCGGCCACGCCGTCGGCCTGGAGGAGCGCCGCGACGCCATGTACGCCGGCGAGCACATCAACACCACCGAGGACCGCGCCGTCCTGCACACCGCGCTTCGCCGCCCGGCCTCCGAGAAGGGCTCCCTCATCGTCGACGGCCAGGACTGCGTGGCCGACGTCCACGAGGTTCTCGACCGCATGTACGCCTTTGCCGAGCGCGTTCGCTCCGGCGAGTGGAAGGGTGTCTCGGGCAAGAAGATCGAGCACCTGGTCTCCATCGGCATCGGCGGCTCCGACCTCGGCCCGGTCATGGTCTACGAGGCCTTGAAGCCCTACGCCGACGCCGGCATCGACTGCCGCTACATCTCCAACATCGACCCCAACGACGCTGGCGAGAAGCTCCGCGGCCTCGACCCCGAGACCACGCTCGTCATCATCGTCTCCAAGACCTTCACCACGCTTGAGACCCTGACCAACGCGCGCGAGGTCAAGACCTGGATGCTCGAGCAGCTCCAGGCCGCCGGCGCCATCGACGGCTCCGACGAGCAGGCCGCCGACGCCATCAAGAAGCACTTCGTGGCCGTCTCCACTAACCTCGAGCTCGTGGCCGAGTTCGGCATCGACCCTGCCAACGCCTTCGGCTTCTGGAGCTGGGTCGGCGGCCGTTACTCCGTCGACTCCGCCGTGGGCCTGTCGCTCATCGTGGTCTTTGGCCCTGCTCGCTTCCAGGAGTTCCTTGAGGGCTTCCATGACCTGGACGTCTACTTCAAGGAGACCCCGCTTGAGCAGAACGTCGTCGCCCTCATGGGCCTGCTCAACGTTTGGTACGTCAACTTCTACGGCCTGGGCTCCCACGCCGTGCTGCCGTACAACCAGTACCTGCACCGCTTCCCGGCCTACCTGCAGCAGCTCACCATGGAGTCCAACGGCAAGTCGACCCGCTGGGACGGCACGCCCGTGACCTGCGGCACCGGCGAGGTCTTCTGGGGCGAGCCGGGCACCAACGGCCAGCACGCCTTCTACCAGCTGATTCACCAGGGCACCCGCGCCATCCCGGCCGACTTTATCGCCTTTGTCAACACCGCCAACCCCGCGGTCGACGGCGACCAGGACGTCCACGAGCTGTTCCTGGGCAACTTCCTGGCGCAGACCAAGGCCCTTGCGTTTGGCAAGACGGCCGACGAGGTTTGCGCTGAGGGCACGGCCGAGTGGATGGTCCCGGCCCGCGTCTTTGAGGGCAACCGTCCCA
>CAVDTK010000069.1:0-11345 GCA_963611755.1 Oscillibacter sp. ER4 | reverse complement strand
GACTCCCACACCTGCACCTACGGCGGCATCGGCGCCTTCTCCACCGGCGTGGGCTCCACCGACGCCGGCGTGGGCATGGCCACCGGCCGCGCCTGGTTCAAGGTGCCCGAGACCATCCGCTTCGTGATCGACGGCGAGCTGCCCGCGGGCGCTTCTGCCAAGGACATCATCCTGCACATCATCGGCATGATCGGCGTCGACGGCGCGCTCTACTGCGCCATGGAGTTCGCCGGCTCGACCATCGAGGCGCTCTCGGTCGAGGGCCGTCTCACCATCGCCAACATGGCCATCGAGGCCGGCGGCAAGGCGGGCCTCTTTGAGGTGGACGAGAAGTGCCGCGAGTACGTGGAGCGCCGCGCCAAGCGCCCGATCCGCGAGTTCCATCCGGACGCCGACGCCGTCTACAAGCAGGTCATCCACATCGACGCCGCCGAGATCGTGCCGTGCGTCTCGTGGCCGCACCTGCCGAGCAACACCCACCCCGTGGCCGAGAGCCGCGAGATCAAGATCGACCAGGCGGTCATCGGCTCGTGCACCAACGGCCGCATCGAGGACATGCGCGCCGCCGCCGAGGTTCTGCGCGGCCGCGTGGTGGACCCCAACGTCCGCTGCATCGTGATCCCCGCCACGCAGGGCGTCTGGCTCCAGTGCGTGCACGAGGGCCTTATGGACGTCTTCATCAATGCGCACTGCGTGGTCTCGACGCCCACCTGCGGCCCCTGCCTGGGCGGCTACATGGGCATTCTCGCCGCCGGCGAGCGCTGCGTGAGCTCCACCAACCGCAACTTCGTGGGCCGCATGGGCGACCCCACGTCCGAGGTCTACCTGGCAAGCCCGGCCGTCTGCGCCGCCTCCGCGGTCGCGGGCCACATCGCCTTGCCGGCCGATCTGGACTAGCTCGGGCTGCCGGTCGAAACCGCCCTCGTCAGTGCGATGAAGTCCCAGGTATACAACCCCTACCTGCCCGAATGGGAGTACGTCCCGGACGGCGAGCCGCATGTCTTTGGCGGTCGTGTGTACGTCTATGGCTCGCACGACCGCTTTGGCGCGCCGATGTTTTGCGTTGACGACTACGTCTGCTGGTCCGCGCCGACAGACGACCTGTCCGCGTGGCGCTGCGAGGGCGTGATCTACCGCAAGAACCAGGACCCGGTAAACCGCCTGGGCCTGCGCCTCTTGTTCGCGCCGGACGTGGCCCAGGGGCCGGATGGGCGCTTCTACCTGTTTTATGCCTTCGACTTCATGGGGACCATCGGCGTGGCCGTGTGCGACACGCCCGCGGGCGCCTATGAGTTCTATGGGCACGTGAGCTGGCCGGACGGGGTGCCGTACGGGCGGCGCGCGGGCGACGGCTTTGGGTTCGACCCGGCCGTCTTGGCAGATGACGACGGGCGCGTGTGGCTCTACTCGGGCTTCAAGACCCATGTCCCGCGCGTGGCCACCGGCATGCGGGCCACGGCAAACGAGGGCGGCTACGTGCTGGAGCTCGAGCCCGACATGGTGACCATCAAGGGTGACCAGCGGCTGCTCTTTCCCGCGCAAGGCCCGGGCTCTTTTGCCGGGCACGGCTTCTTTGAGGCCAGCTCCATCCGCAAGTACGACGGCCGCTACGTCTTTGTCTACAGCTCCGAGCACAACCACGAGCTGTGCTATGCCGTAAGCGATAGGCCTGACCAGGGCTTTGTTTACGGAGGAGTGCTCGTCTCGATCGGGGATGTGGGCTTGCCTGGGCGTGCCGATGAGGCTCACGCCGCAAACTATCTTGGCAACACCCATGGTGGCCTGCTGCGCATTGGCGACGACTATTACGTTTTTTATCACCGCCAGACCAACCGGTCATCGTATGCGCGCCAGGCCTGTGCCGAGAAGCTCCAGCGGGACGCCGATGGCCGTTTTCTCCAGGCCGAGGTCACGAGCTGCGGCCTGAACGGCGGGCCGCTTGAGGGCACAGGCATCTACCCGGCGAGAATCGCCTGCAACCTGTGGTCGATCGAGGGCGCGGGCCGCGTGGACGGCCACGGCGTGCGCCGCCGGCTTGCGGCTCACCCGTACTTCACGCAGGAAGGCCGCGCCCAGGCGGGCCGTCAGCACATCGCCAACATGCGCGACGGCGCCGTGGCGGGCTTCAAGTACTTTGACCTGCGCGGGGTTTCTCGCATCAAGGTTTGGGTACGCGGCCGCGGCAAAGGGTGCCTGCGCGTCTCGGCAAACGAGACGTGCTCAGCGCTTCTCGGCGTGGTCAAGATCGGCTCCCTGGACAGGCAATGGCGCTGCTTCGAGGCCCCGCTTGCATCGGGCGGCGAGAAGTGCGCCCTGTTCTTCCGCGCCGAGGGCGACCTAACCCTGGACTTCAACCAGTTCGAGTTGGGCTGAGCGAATAAAGAGTAACGTGCTCTATATCATAGAGAGGAGCTGCAATGTCTGCTGCTACGGCACAAATGAACGTAAGGATGCCTGTCGAGCTCAAGGAGCAGGGCGATGATGCGACAGGCGTTCAGGCTTCCGTCCAAGCGACTAATTCTTTTGAGGGGGTTTCGCAGCAGATAACGAACAAGATGCAAGCCCTGGGCGTTGATTTTTCTCAGCCTCACGGCCACGATCATTCTGATACGGAGCTGCTTGAGATGGCCTATTACGACAAGATGGGGGAGGGGCTTCTGTGAGCGCGACCAAGGCCGTCGATGGGCTTCCGCACATCTTGCCTAACGTAGCTGCCTACATACCCTCCGATATGGCGCAGCTGCTTATTGCCCTTGGGTGACCTAAGGTTTTAGATAAAGGAATTCGCGCCTCTTGGCGTGATCGTTGAAAGGAAGTAACCGTGCAGTTCAAAGGTACCGTTTTTCGTTATGGCCGCGACATCGACACCGACGTCATCATCCCGGCCCGCTACCTCAACACCTCCGACCCGGCCGAGCTTGCCAAGCACTGCCTGGAAGACCTCGACACCACCTTCGTCTCTCGCGTGAAGCCGGGCGACATCATCGTGGCGGACGAGAACTTCGGCTGCGGCTCTTCCCGCGAGCACGCGCCCGTGGCCATCAAGGCGGCCGGCGTCTCCTGCGTCATCGCCAAGAGCTTCGCGCGCATCTTCTACCGCAACTCGATCAACATGGGCCTGCCCATCCTCGAGTGCGCCGAGGCCGTGGACGCCATCTCCGAAGGCGACGTCGTGAGCGTCGACGCCGATACGGGCACCATCACCGACGAGACCACCGGCGCCGTCTTCCACGCCCAGCCCTTCCCGCCCTTCATCCAGGAGATCATCAACGAGGGCGGCCTGGTCGAGCGCACCAAGCGCGTCTTGTCCCAGAAGTCCGAGGCCTAGATGGCCCTGCCCAACCCCTTTGCAAAGGGCCCTTCATCCCTTGATTGGAGCTGCAACGTGAGCGACGAGAAGAAAACCTACAAGATCTGCTGCCTGCCCGGCGACGGCATCGGCCCCGAGATCATCGCCGAGGGCAAGAAGGTCCTGGCGGCCGTGGGCGCCAAGGCCGGCGTCGAGTTCGCCTTCGAGGACCAGCTCATCGGCGGTGCCGCCATCGACGCGTGTGGCAACCCGCTGCCCGACGAGACCCTTGCGGCCGCCAAGGCGTCCGACGCGGTTCTTCTCGCCAGCGTGGGCGGCCCTAAGTGGGACTCCACCGATCCTAACGCCCCCCGTCCCGAGCAGGGTCTTCTCGCCATCCGCAAGGGCCTGGGCCTCTACACCAACCTGCGCCCGGTCAAGATCTACGACGCCCTGGCCGGCGCCTCCACGCTGCGCCCCGAGGTCATCAAGGGCGTCGACATGGTGATCGTCCGCGAGCTCACGGGCGGCCTGTACTTTGGCCGTCGCGAGCGCTTCTACGACGAGGAGGGCGCGGGCGCCAACGGAGCCCCCGGCCAGCGCGCCTACGACACCCTGGAGTACCGCGAGTACGAGGTCGAGCGCATCGCCCGCCAGGCCTTCACGGCCGCGCGCAAGCGCAAGAACAAGGTCACGAGCGTCGATAAGCGCAACGTCCTCGAGACCTCCCGCATGTGGCGCGAGATAGTCCACCGCGTGCACGGCGAGGAGTTCGCCGACGTCGAGCTCGAGGACCTGCTCGTCGACAACACGGCCATGCAGCTCATCAACCGCCCGGCCGACTTCGACGTCGTGGTGACCGAGAACATGTTCGGCGACATCCTCTCCGACGAGGCGGCCCAGATCACGGGCTCGCTCGGCATGCTCGCCTCCGCCAGCCTGGGCGACGGTGTGTCGCTCTTCGAGCCCTCCGCGGGCTCTGCTCCCGACATTGCGGGGCAGGGGATCGCGAACCCCCTCGCGCAGATCCTCTCCGCGGGCATGCTGCTCACCTATGCCCTTGACATGACCGAGGAGGCCGGCTGGATCGAGGCTGCCGTCGAGCGCGTGCTGGACGAGGGCTGGCGCACCCGCGACATCGCGGACGCCTCCACGTCCGCTGACCACATCCTCGGCACCGCCGAGATGGGCGACAAGGTCGTCGCCGCGCTCTAACGGCGCAATCACACAGCGAGAAGATCCTTCGCTTCGCGCGGCCCGTGGGTTTCAACGCCCACGGGCCGCGCGCGTTTGTGGCTAGAAGAGCTTCGCGTAGAGGGTCGCCCGGTCCGGGACGGCCTTGAAGCCGCGCTTGAGGTAGAAAGCTCGCGCCGCCTCGTTATAGGGCTCGACGATCATGGCCTTGGCCCCTATGGCCTGGGCGCCGTTCTGCGCGCGCCGCAGCGCGTTTCTCAGCAGCTCCTCACCAAGGCCCTGACCTTGGGCTCGTTTGTCGACGGCGAGCATTCCGAGCAAGACTGCGGGTATTTGCCGGGGCGCGTTGCGGGAAAGCCAGCCGCCGGTGTCGGCTCGCTCGAGCGAGTGCATGCTCAAGGTATAGAACCCGGCGATCGTCCCGTCTTCTGCTGCGGAGACGTAGACGGCTGCCGTGCCAAGGCCCCGCGCCTTCTTGCTGCGCCTCAAGAGCCAATCGTTTATCTCGTCCACGCCGCAGTCGAACGCCTGGACCTGGTCGTCTTCGCAGATTAGCCGCGGTGCCTCAAACTTCACTCGTCCCATATCGACCTCTTTGCGATAAACGCCGCGAGGGTCGGGTCCATCGGCTTCTCGAATTCCTCGACTAGCTGATCGAAGGCCTGTGCGGAAAGCACGGTCCTTTGGCTGTCGTAGAGCTCGGCCCTCGCGCAATTGCACAGTCGGTCGACCGACCACTGAGAGACGCTCGTGCTGTTGATGCCTGCCGCCGCCTCGATAAGCTGCTTTTGCTCATCGGTGAGGCGCAGGTCGATCCTGCTTGATTTGCCCATTGCCATGGTCGCCACGCTACCTCCTTTCCATACTGTACGGTGTAATACCGTACAGTATCAGTCATTCAAGTCTGCCGCGCAATACGGCCCGCCTCTTCACTCGACCAGACGGTACGTGTCTTCTAGCAGGTAGTTGTTGATGTTTCTGGACGCGTCGCCGCAGGCGTCGCAGTAGAGATCGGCGTAGGGCACTCCGCTCACGTCTTGCCCGCCCGCGCGGCCACGGCCCAGGCCCTGCACGTTTGCCACCGTGTATCCTCCCAGGTTGCGGCCGCCGACCTTGCGAAACTCGTCGTAGACCCAGACCTGGTCGCCAGGCTTGAGCGTGCTTCTCGGCACCTCGCGTGCGTTGAGGAAAGGGCCCAGCTGTTCGGCCGGCGGTTGGGCCGCGTCGATGGCGCGCAGCATGTCCGCCAGCCCCGCCGAGCCTTCGCTCGCGTAATCGGCATACGGCACCAGGTGTTCCTCGATCTTCCAATCGCCCACGACATAGATGCCGTTGTCGCTGGCGGTATAGAGGGCTTGCTCGTCGCAGACGTAGGCCATGGCGCCCACGCTGGTGGTCCCGCCAAAGAAGTTGCCCACGACCTGCGCCAGCCGCGCGAAGGCGTACTCGTAGTCGTCTGCAGGTGAGCGGTAGCGCTTGAGGCGGCAATAGGCGAGAAACGCCTCGACCGAGCAGACCCCGCCGTTCCAATGCAGGTACAGCCCGAGTTTTCGCTCTTGCGTGGTGATGATCGCCCTGTTGCCCATGGTCTTCTCGTCTCCCTGGATTCGCCCGACGCCTATAGGAGTCTCGAGGCTAGCAGGCCAATCTATCAGGTAACTATCGGCTGGCTATCACGATTCTATCAGCGCAGGTAGACGGCGCGCAAAATGGCGATAGTTGAATCTTTGATTCGCAGACGGCGGGATTTTCTCGGCAGGCGCAAGGCGCGCGCAAGCCCCGTGTCACAAACGCAACCCAAAACCCGCCCGTGTGCACTCGATGATCGCGGATGACACCCGCCCCGCAACGTGAGAGAATGCACACGCAAACGCGACGTGTTAGGGGAGAACATGATCAAGGCTGCGTTTTTCGACATCGACGGCACCCTTTTGAGCAAGGCGACGGGCAACCTTATCCCGGCGAGCACCAAGCAGGCCCTGGTAGAGCTCAGGCGCCGCGGCGTCATGTGCTTTATCTGCTCCGGCCGGCCCACCGCGCAGCTGCCGTGGTGCATCAAGGACGGCTTCGACGGCTTCGAGGGTGGCTTCGACAGCTACATCACCTTGACCGGCTCGCTTTGCTATGACGAGAACGGCGTCTATGCGGACACCCCGCTGCCTGCGGCCTTTGCCCGCCGCTTCCTTGACCTGGCGCGCGACCGCGACATGGACATCCTTTTCCTTAACCGCGACGGCGTCTTTTGCAACCGCAAGTCTGAGAAGGTCCGCGAGCTTGAGGAAATGGTGGCCTACGAGTACCCGGTGGCAGACCCCGAGGAGGCCTTTGAGCGGCCGCTTTACCAGTTCTGCGCCTTCGTGGTGCCCGACCAGGACGCGCAGATCGCCGCGGCCATGGAAGGCTGCATCGTCACGCGCTGGTGCGACCTGTTTTGCGACGTCGTTCCCGGTACCAGCAGCAAACCCGAGGGCATCAAGGCGGCCATGGCCCACTACGGCTTTTCCCGCGAGGAGACCATTGCCTTTGGCGACGGCGGAAACGATGCCACTATGCTGGAGTTTTGCGAGATCGGCGTGGCGATGGGCAACGGCACGCCCGAGGCCAAGGCGGCCGCCGACTACGTCACGGACGACTGCGACAAGGACGGTATCGCCAACGCGCTCAAGCACTTTGGCTTGATCTAGCGGGCGCGCGCGGCCTGTCGCGGCCCCGCATCGCCCGTCACACACCCACCCGCACCAGGGCCGGGCGCCTCACACCCGACGGCGCCCGGCCCTTCTCATCACCCGCTACAGCAGCTGGCCGCTCTTCTTGACGTAGGCCTTCTTCACAAGGCTCACCGCAGCCACAAAGCACGCGACCACGGCGGCGAGAAGCACGGCGTAGCTCGTCGGCAGCGCCGCGAAGTCGAGCGCGGCGCCCACGGGGGTCGCGGGCAGGATGCTCGCCACGGCGATGGCGGCAGCCCCCAGGCAGATGAGCGGCCAGGACGCGCGGCTGCCCACAAACGGGGTCTTCTCGGTGCGGATAAGGTGCACGAAGAGGGTCTGCGTCCACATGCTCTCGACGAACCATCCGGCCTGGAAGACGGCGCAGAAGAGCGCCTGGCCGGCGGCGTCCAGGCTGGCATAGGCTCCGCCGCAGACGGCCGGGCACACCCAGAAGAACAGGGCGGCGAAGGTCGCGATGTCGAAAAGCGACGTCACGGGTCCAAAACTCAGCATGAAGCGGCGAAGCGAGCCGCTGTCCCAGCGCTGGGGCGTGGCGACGGCCGCAGTGTCCACGTTGTCCCAGGGGATGGCCGTGCAGGACAGGTCGTAGATGAGGTTCAGCAGCAGCAGCTGAACGGCGCTCATGGGCAAAAACGGCAGGCAGACGGCCGCGACCAGGACCGAGATGATGTTGCTGAAGTTGGAGCTCACGGTCATCTTGACGTACTTGATCATGTTGGCGAAGGTCGCGCGGCCGGCCTCGATGCCGTGCTCAAGGACCATGAGGTCCTTCTCCAGCAAGATGATGTCTGCGGCCTCGCGGGCCACGTCGACGGCGGAGTCGACGGAGATCCCGCAGTCGCTCTCGCGCATGGCGGCCGCGTCGTTCACGCCGTCACCCATGTAGCCCACCGCGTGCCCCAGCTCGCGCAGGACCCGCACCACGCGTGCCTTCTGGGCAGGGGAGAGCTTGGCGAAGATGTTGGCCTCCTGCACGGCCTGGGCAAGCTCGGTGTCGCTCATCTGCTCGACCTCGACGCCGGTGAGGATGCGCCCCGCGTCGATGCCTATGGCGCGGCAGACGTGGGCCGCCACGCGGGCGGAGTCGCCGGTCAGCACCTTGGTGGACACGCCGTGGGCCGCAAGGGCCGCGATGGCGGACTTCGAGCTCTCCTTGGGCGGGTCAAGGAAGGCCAGGTAGCCGATGAGGATCATGTCGCGCTCGTCGTCGACGGTAAGGGCGCCGGCGCCTGCCGGCTCGTCCTTGCGGGCGACGCCCAGCACGCGCATGCCCTCGTCGGCCAGCTTGGTCGCGCGCTCGGTCACGGCCTGGGCCAGCTCGGCGTCGAGCGACAGGATCTTGCCCTCGACCTCGACCTGGGTGCAGACGGCCAGGATCTCCTCCAGGGCGCCCTTGCAGACCATGCGGGTGCGGCCCTCGGCGTCGCCCACGACCACGGACAGGCGGCGGCGCTCGAAGTCGAAGGGCAGCTCGTCGATGCCATGGTAGCGCTGGGCCAGGTCCTCGGCGGTCGCGGCGACCCCCGCGCCCATCTCGTCGGTGCCCTTGTCCAGGGCGCGCTCGACGATGGCGTTGTCGATCAGGTTCTTGACGCCGGTCGAGAAGTAGCTGTTGAGAAACGCGTAGCGCAGCACGCGGGCGTCCTCGTTGCCGTTGACGTCCAGGTGGCGCTCGAGCACGATGCGGTCCTCGGTCAAGGTCCCGGTCTTGTCGGTGCAGAGAACATCGATGGCGCCCAGGTCCTGGATGGCGTCCAGGCGCTTGACGATCACGTGGTCGCGCGACAGGTCGACGGCGCCCTTGCCCAGGCAGGTGGTGACGAGCATCGGCAGCATCTCGGGGGTAAGGCCCACGGCCACGGACAGCGAGAAGAGCAGGGCGGCCAGCCAGTCGTGCTTGGTGATGCCCGAGACAATAAAGACGACGGGCAGCATGATGAACATGAGCCTCATGAGCAGGCGGCTCGTGGAAGAGATGCCCTGGTCAAACGAGGTGGTGCGCTTCTGGCCCACGCAGGCGCCCGCCGCCTCGCCGAACATCGTGCGGCTTCCGGTGGCAACAACGATCCCGCGCGCGTTGCCCGAGATGACGGTCGAACCCATGAAGGCCACGTCGCAAAGGTCGGTGAGGGCGCAGGCTGCGGCGTCGGCGCCCACGTCCAGGCGCGGGCGCTTCTCCACCGGCTCGGACTCGCCGGTCAAGGACGCCTGGCTCACAAAGAGGTCGCGCGCGGCAAAGATGCGCAGGTCAGCGGGCACAACATCGCCGGATGACAGGTGGATGACGTCGCCCACCACAATCTCGTCGATGGGGGTCTCGTTGCCGCCGTCGCCGTCGCGCTCGACCTCGGCGCAGGACTCGACCATCTCGGCCAGGGACTCCGCGGCCACGGTGCTCTTCTCGTCCTGGACAAAGCGCAGCACGCCCGAGACCAGCACCATGATGCCGATGATGATGGGCGTCGACAGGTCGCGCTCGCTCGCCGAGGCAAAGATCCAGTCCGTGAGGACCGAGATCACGGCGATAAAGACCAGGATGTAGGTGAAGGGGTCGGCGAAGGCGCCCAAAAAGCGCAGGGGGAGGGGCTTTTTCGCGGACTGCGCCACGCTGTTGGCGCCGTAGAACTCGCGCGCCGCCTCGACCTGGTCTGCGGCCAGGCCCTCCTCGGAGCTGTTGAGCTCGGCGAAGAGCTCCTGCCTGCCCGAGATCGCCACGTGGCGCATCCAGTCGGTCTGGGCCTGCGCGCGCCCGGCCTTGGTCGACGTGGTCTTGAGGGCGGGCATCTTGCCAAAGAGGTCGCGAATCGTCATAGCGCACCTCGCATTCCCGGGACATGAAAAGAGCCTCCGCACCAGGCGAAAGCTCAAAGAAGCGCAAAGTTAGCGAGAGGCACGCGGCGAGAAGCCCTTACGCGCCAATGACGCCCGTCGTCCCGAGGACAGGCGTCTCTTCTGTGAGCTGAACGAGAATAAAAGTCGATGTGTGACTGTGACTATGACTGCATCCGTCGGACACGAAGGACACCTCCTTGGGTTGTGAGCAGCGCTCGAACAACAGGTCACGGGTATTGTACCCAGATCAGGGGCGCAAAAGCCAAAAGGGATAGTAGCAAAGCTCCCTTAATCGAGGGAGTGGCTTGCAAAGAGCTTATCGTCCTGCCACAAAACCACCTCATTTGGCGACCTGGGCGAGACGAGCGTCTTCTGCACGTCGATCAAGCGCTGGTTTGAAGAGCCCCTAAAACGCAGGGTGATGTCGTATTTTGCCTGGATAAAGGGGCCGTCGACCAGAACATCCAGGGTGTCGAGGATGCGGTCGGTGACGTCTCCCAGGTTCCAGGCGCCGCCCGGCGCCAGCTGGTCGAAGGTGTGGCCCGAGAAGAGCCAGATGGTCTTCTCGCCAGGCTCGCCGGCCGGGCCAAAGGGGTAGCGGTCGCGCATGCGCTCGAGAAAATCAACGAGCCCCGCCTGGTTCTCGGGCTCCATGGGCTCGCCGCCCAAGATGGTGATGCCTTGCACGTAGGGCGTATCGATCGAGGCGAGGATGGCGTCCTCGACCTCGCGCGTGAAGGGCTCGCCCGCGTCGAAGTCCCAGGCCACCTCGTTGAAGCAGTTGGGGCAGTGCAGGCGGCAGCCCGAGACGAACAGGGTGCTCCTCACGCCCGGCCCGTTGGCGATGTCACAGTACTTGATCTCGGCGAACTTCATTTTTCTCTCTTTTTAGCGGTCTTGCGCGGTGATGGGGCCGCATTAGCATAGCCGAGAAGGGCCTGCCAGTTGTACGCGAGTTCCGCATGAGCCGAAGGCCACTTAACGTGGCCTTCGTGCGAACAGGACTGCTCGAGCGTAAAACTGACAGGCCCTTCTCGGCCCGGGATCGACTGCTTCCTACAGGTGCAGCACGCGGTCCTTGATCTCCTCGGTGCGGCCCTGGTTCCAGAACTGCGTGCCGATATACCCGCAGGTACGGCGGGCGACGTTCATCTTTGACTGGTCGCGGTTGCCGCAGTGCGGGCACTCCCACACGAGCTTGCCGTCGTCCTCCACGATCTGGATCTCGCCGTCGTAGCCGCAGACCTGGCAGTAGTCGCTCTTGGTGTTGAGCTCGGCGTACATGATGTTGTCGTAGA
>CAVDTK010000068.1:0-11378 GCA_963611755.1 Oscillibacter sp. ER4 | reverse complement strand
GGGCCGGCCATGACCTGGAAGTGGCCGCCGCCGATAAGCACGCCGTGGCCGCAGTCGACGACGGTGTCCTCGGGGTGGAACTTGCGGTTGGCCTTCTTCCAGGGCTCGGTCACGCGCTGGACGCGCTCGATGATGTCCATGGACTCGAGAAGGAACGGGTCGATCTTGGTGGTGTCGCCGATGATGCCGACGATGGTCTCCTCGTCGCCGGGGGACACGTTCGTCTTATAGCCGCGGTCCTCGATCCACTTGACAAACTGGCCGAGCTGCTCTTCGGTGGCGGTGTTCTTGACGACGGCGATCATAGGCGCTCCATATCTCTAGCGAATTGCCTTGGCGATGGTAACACGTTGAACTCAAACATTTGTCTGGTATCCGTGTGGCTGTGCAACGATCGAAACAAGATTCCAAATATGCGCTACAATGATTCGCCGATTGCGCCCATAGCTCAGTGGATCAGAGCGTTCGCCTCCGGAGCGAAAGGTCGTGGGTTCGAAACCCTCTGGGCGCACCACTTAACAGTTCAGGGACCCGTCTTGTATGGGTCCCTTACTTTTATATTGGAGAGACACGTGCCTTTAGACGAGAATGACCAGACTCTCTGCGGCCTCACCTCTTCCGAGGTCTCCCAACGCGTGGCCGATGGCCTCACCAACGCGAACACCGACGTTAAGACCAAGTCCGTGGGGCAGATCTTCGCCTCCCACGCTTTCACGCTCTTCAACGGCGTGAACCTGTGCATCGCGGTCCTCATCTTCTTCACCGGCCAGTACCGCAACATGCTGTTTCTGGTGATCGTCTTCGCCAACCTCTTCATCGGCGTGTGGCAGGAGCTGCGTGCCAAGCAGATGGTCGATAAGCTGACCATCATGACCCAGAAGCAAGTCACGGTCGTGCGTGATGGCAATGATCTCTCGGTTGCCCCGTCCGAGCTGGTCTTGGATGACCTGATCCGCCTCTCGCACGGCGACCAGGTCCCCGCGGACTGCGTCTGCGTCGACGGCAACTGTTACTCCGACGAGTCCCTGCTCACCGGCGAGTCCGTGCCCATAACCAAGGCGCCAGGCGCGGAGCTATTCTCGGGCAGTTTCATCGAGTCCGGCTCGATCGCGGCGCGCGTGACCAAGGTGGGCCGCGACGGCTTCGCGGCCAAGATCAACGCCGAGGCCAAGTACGTGAAGGAGGTCAAGTCCGAGATCCTGGCCACCCTAAGGGCGCTTATCCGCCTGGGCACCACGCTGCTCGTGCCGCTTGGCCTGGGCCTTTTCCTGCGCACCGTCTTCGCTGACGGATATTCCTTGAGCGACGCGATCCTTTCTTCCACAAGTGCCGTTTTGGGCATGATCCCGCAGGGCTTCGTGCTTCTCACCTCGTCGGTTCTGGCCATCGCCACCACGCGCCTGGCAATGCGCGGGGTCCTCGTGCAGCAGAGCTACTGCGTCGAGACCCTGGCCCGCGTGGACACCTTGTGCCTGGATAAGACCGGCACGATCACTTCGGGCGAGATGGAGGTGGCCCACGTCGGCTGCGCCGCGGGCGTCAATGAAGGCCAGGTCACCGAGGCTTTCTACGCCATCGCGTCTGCCAACGGGCGTGATCTCAACGAGACGGCCCGCGCCCTTCTCGCCTATGGCCGTGAGCACGCGGGCGAGCCCCGCACGTCTAAGCGCGCCGTGGCCTTCTCGTCGGCGAGAAAATACTCCGGCTGCGTCCTTGAGACGGGAGAGGCCCTGGTCATGGGTGCCGCGCAGTTCATCTTGGACGGGGCGGGACAGCAGGCGGCCGCTTCTGTGTGCGCGGGCTTCGACGACATGGAGCGCCGCCTGGTGGTCTGCTCCTGCGACGGCTTTGACGACGACGGTGCCCTGGTGGGGGAGAGACGCCTCTTGGGTTGCCTCGGCATCCGCGATAAGGTGCGCGACAGCGCCCCGCAGACGATGGCTTACTTCATCGAGCAGGGCGTTGAGCTGCGCGTTATTTCGGGAGACGACCCCAAGACCGTCTCGGCCATCGCCGCGATCGCGGGCGTCCCCGACGCCGAGCGCTACGTCGACGCCTCGACCTTGGACACGGCCGAGAAGCTCGACGCCGCGGTCGACTACGCCCGCGTCTTCGGGCGAGTGACCCCGCAGCAGAAGCGCGAGCTGGTAGACGCCCTGCACCGCCGCGGGCGCACCGTCGCCATGACGGGCGACGGCGTGAACGACGTTCTCGCCCTTCGCGAGGCCGATTGCTCGATCTCTATGGCCTCGGGCTCCGCCGCGGCGAGAAACGTCAGCGAGATCGTCCTTGCGGACAACGACTTCGCGCACATGCCCGAGGTCGTGGCCGAGGGCCGCCGCTCCATCAACAACCTGCAGCGCTCGGGGTCGCTTTTCCTCGTGAAGACCGTCTTCGCCGCGGTGTTGGCGCTCATCTGCATAGTGATCCCGCCGTACCCGTTCATCCCCATCCAGATGTCGCTCATCTCGACCGTGATCATCGGCATCCCGTCCTTTGTCCTGGCGCTGGAGCCCAACCACGAGCTCGTGCGCGGCAACTTCCTGGCCAACGTCTTGTCGCGTTCGCTCCCGGCATCGGCCGCGATCATCCTCTTCCTGTTCTTGGAACTGTCGGTGGGCCGCCTCATGTCTCACAGCTTCGACGAGATCTCGACGGTTTGCATGATCATCACCATCGTCGTTGGCCTGGCCCTCATCAAGCGCATCTCCGAGCCGCCGACCTTGCTGCGTCGTGTGCTTCTCATCGCCATGGCGGCGCTTTCCGTCGTGGCGTGCACTGCCTTCCGCCAGTTCTTCTCGGTGGCTATCCTTCCCCTTGACGTCGCCGTGGCGACCGTCGTCTTTTGCGTCGCCGCCTGCGCCTTGTTCGAGTTCCTCTCGCGTAAGTTCGAGAAGGCCCAGGACAACAACCCTATCTTGATCGGCCTGGCCGAGAGGATCGAGGGAAAGCCCGCGACCTTCGACACCATCTTCGGCAAGCGCGCGAAGGAGTAAGGCCACCGCGGGCACGCCTGCCAGACGTTGCTGGCCTGCTTTAAGACCTGGTTCAGTTTATGAATCTTTGTGAGCTTTATGATTGTGCTCGCCCGCGCGGAACTTCCGTGAGGGTACAACGTGTGAAGACATCGCGTGACGAAAGGTCCCGATTTTAGTGATTTGCCCTAATTGCCATGCCCATATCGCCGACGGCCTCATCGAGTGCCCGGTCTGCTCAAACCAGCTCGGGCTCACGCAGAAGATCAGCCTGCAGAAGGCCAGTTGGTGCCCGTGCTGCGGCGCCTTGGTGGCCCCGGGTGCCCGCGTGTGCTCCAAGTGCCTGTCGGTCGTCGAGGTCAAGGGCGCCGAGGCCCCGGTCGAGCGCTCGATAAGAAAGCTCGACCTGCCCACGATCGAGGATCCCGAGTCCACACACCATGTGGGCGAGCCGTCGGTGCCGCCCATCGACGCCGGTCTTGCCCCCGAGGCCGCCCCTGCCCGTGACGACGCCGCTATCGAGAGCGCCATCCCGCCGACCGGCCCCAACGCGGCCTCGGCATCGATGCGCCATGATAGGATGCCCAAGCTCCGCGTCCTTGTGTTCGCGGGCTTCATGGCCATTCTCGTCGTTGGCGGCATGACCTTCGCGATCACGCACCCCTGGGACCCGGACGCCTCGAGCACGCGCGCAACCACGCCCATCGACACCTCGACGGCGGGATCGCCCGGAAACGTCACGGCCCTTACCGGCCAAGACGGCGTCAAGGCCCAGTCTGCCGAGGACAGCCTGTTCAACACCATCGAGAGCGACTACAACCGCCTGGGCGAGCTTGCCAACCAGGTGAACAACAACGAGGCGGCCTTGCTCTCCACCGGCGTCTCCGGCGACGCCGCGGCGCGCGCCCAGGGAAAAAGCGACGCCTCCGCCATCTCGATTGAGGTCTCGAACCTCATCTCGTCGATGTCGGGCTTAGACGACGGCGCAGGATCCTACACCGAGACCTTGTCGAACCTCACCACCTTAGGTAACTGGCTGAGAAACCGCTGCGACGCCCTCACGAGCGCCTGGCAGCTCTCCGTGGACTCGGCCGACCCGGCGGCCGACGCCTCCAGCATCACCTACCCGGTCAAAAGCACCTACGGCGGCGGCACCAAGAGCAGCTATCAGACCCTTTTCGAGGAGAACTACGAGGTTTGGAAGCCCGTAAAGGCCTCATAGCGCCTCCGTTCGCGCTGCCGATTGTGTGAACCTTTGCCGGTGCTGTTATTATTAGTGAGTTACAAACACGTTCGGGCTCTTCTCGGGCCTTTGAAATTGGAGGGACCATGGGCTTTATCGCAGACCCGCTCTATACCCCCGACTACCAGGTCGCAGGCGACGAGGTCGCCGTCTTCGACACTTCCCGCGGCACCATCCGCGTGAAGCTCGACGGCGCCGGCGCCCCCATCCACGTCGCCAACTTCTGCGAGCTTGCCTCGGCCGGCTTCTACGATGACCTCAAGTTCCACCGTTACGTCCCCGGCTTCGTCATCCAGGGTGGCTGCCCCAACACCCGCGAGATGTCCTCCGAGGAGGTCGCTGCCGGTCGCCCCGGCCCTTACGGCCGTCCTGGCACCGGCGGCCCCGGCTACCGCATTAAGGAGGAGTTCTCCACCAACCCCAACAACTCCCACGTCGACGGCGCGCTGGCCATGGCACGCTCCATGGACCCCAACTCCGCCGGCTCCCAGTTCTACTTCTGCCTGGGTCCCCAGCACAACCTCGATTCGGGCTACACCGTCTTCGGCACGACCCTCGAGGGCATGGACGTCATCGCGGCGCTTCGCCAGGGCGACGTCATCAATTCTGTTCGCATCGAGCACGCGGCCGCCTAGGCCAGCGCGCCCTTGGATTTGGAGGACACAGTGAACCAGCAGGCATTTGAATCCGGCAAGGCCGCCTATCAGTCCGGCGACTGGTTCGGCGCCGTCACCAAGCTTTCCGCCGCCAAGCAGCCGGGCGAGCCGGCGGGCGCCGTCGACCACCTCATCGGCAACGCCTACATGAAGCTCGGCCAGTTCGCGCAGGCGGCCAACGCCTATCAGGCCGCCCTCACCGACCGCTCCTACGGCAAGCGCGGGGCCCTCTGCTGCAACCGCGGCCGCGCTCTTCTCGCCGCCGGCAACGTCAACGACGCCATCGTCGCCTTGACCGAGGCCGTCCAGGACAACACCTACGCCACGCCCTACAAGGCCTACCTGGCCCTGGGCAGCGCCTACGAGAAGGCCGGCGACGTCCGCAACGCAGGCACCGCCTACCGCAACGCCGCCATCGACGAGTCCAACCCGTCGCCTTCCGGCGCCCTTTCCAGCCTGGGCAGCTGCTTCATGCGCCTGGGCCGCCCGGTCGACGCCGTCGAGGCCTACCGCACCGCGCTCGACTTCACGACGCCGCTCGAGAGCCAGTCGCAGATCTACAGCGACCTGGCCATGGCCTACGTCGCCGCCAATCGCATGTCCGAGGCCGTCGACGCCTTCGCCCACGCGACCGCCGACCCCGCCTTCAGGCTCACGCCTGAGGCCCAGGCCTCCTATGACGCGGCCCGCCGCGCCCTGGCCTCCGTCTCTGCCAGCCGCCCGTCCGAGACCGACGCCTTCCTCGAGGCCGCCGGCTACGGCAACGGCTTCACCGACCCGCTGGACCCCGCCGGCGCCTCCGGCGAGCTGATCCCGTCTGCCGAGGACACAGGCTTCTTCTCCGTCACCGAGGCCGACCTCATGGCCCAGGACCTGCAGGACCGCAAGGCCAAGCGCAAGCAGCGCCACACCGGCCTCAAGGTCTTCATCGTCATCCTGATCCTTCTCATCGCCGTCGTGGGCTCTGGCATCTTCGCCTATACCCAGGGCTACGGCTGGCCCACCCAGGAGTCCGTGGTCGCGAGCGTCTTTGAGGCCGCCAACAACGGCTCCGACATCGCGCCGTACGTCTCCAGCTCCGCCACCGGCCAGCTCCAGAGCATGAGCGACTCCCTGGTCAAGGGCTCCACGCCCGAGGTCAAGGGCATCGACCGCTCCATGACCGAGTCCACGGTCTACGTCACCGCCAAGCTCTCTCAGGGCGGCGAGCAGGACTACACGATCAAGATGGTGCGCGACGGCATCTCCTGGAAGCTTGTCTCGCTCGAGACCACCTACACTTCGCAAACCTCCAACGAGTAAGGGACGTTTCACACCTATGTCTTTTCTCGATTCACTTTTTGGTGAGTACGGCGGCGACCTCGCGATCGACCTGGGAACCGCCAACACGCTCGTAGCCGTGCGCGGCGAGGGCATCGTGATCAACGAGCCCTCCGTCGTCGCCATCGACAAGAGCGAGAGCCGCGTTTTGGCCGTCGGCGCCGACGCCAAGCGCATGATCGGCCGTACCCCCGGCTCGATCATCGCTGAGCGCCCCCTGAAGGACGGCGTCATCGCCGACTTCGACGTCACCGAGGTCATGCTGCGCTACTTCATCGAGAAGGCCCGCGAGCGCCGCTACCCCTGGACCCCCAGGCCGCGCGTCGTCGTGTGCGTGCCCTCCGGCGTCACCTCCGTCGAGAAGCGCGCCGTATTCGAGGCCACCATCCAGGCCGGTGCCCGCCAGGCCTACCTCATCGAGGAGCCCATGGCCGCCGCCATCGGCGCCGACCTGCCTATCGAGGACCCCACGGGTTCGATGGTCGTCGACATCGGCGGCGGTACCACCGAGGTCGCCGTCATCTCGATGGGCGGCATCGTCGTGGCCCAGTCCATCAGGACCGCCGGCGACGAGTTCGACGCCACTATCCTGCAGCACGTCCGCGACGCCTATAACCTCTCTATCGGCGAGCGCACGGCCGAGGACATCAAGATCAAGGTCGGCTCCGCCGCTCCTCTGGCCGAGGAGCTCGACGTCGAGGTCAACGGCCGCGACGTCATGAGTGGCCTGCCTAAGACCGTCCGCATCGAGAGCGAGGAGATCCGCCGCGCCCTCGACCGTCCGCTGGACGAGGTCACCAAGGCCGTCAAGGACGCCCTGGACGTCACCCCACCCGACCTGGCGAGCGACCTTATGTACTACGGCATCCTGCTCACCGGCGGCGGTGGCATGCTGCGCGGCCTTGACCAGCGCCTTCGTGAGGAGACGGGCGTGCCCGTGAACGTCAGCCCCACGGCCCTCGAAAACGTCGTGAACGGCTGCGCCAAGGTCCTTGAGGCTAACGCCTTGTCCGGCGGCTTTGTCCAGAGCACGGGCCAGTAAATCGTGGCTTTGTCTGGTCCTGGCCGGCATTCGGCGCCGACGCTCGGAAACAACAACACAAGCGGGGGCGGCAAGCAGCTGATTGTCTGCGTTGTCGTCTCGCTTGTTATATTTACGGTCAGCTGCCGCATGGGGGAGTCGAGCCCTTTCGAGTGGGTCCGCTATGGCTTCCAGACCGTCACCGCGCCGGTGCGCTACATCGGCTCGACGGTCTCGGCGCCGTTCCAGGGCCTGGGCAACATCATCGCCAACCTGACGACCGACCAGCAGACCTTGTCGGATCTCAAGGAAGAAAACGAGCGTCTTCAGGCCCGCAACGCCGAGCTTGAGGAGGCCGAGCAGACCGCGACCAGGCTCCAGAGCCTGCTTGACTTGCAGGATGCCTACAGCCTGCAGTCCACGGCGGCGCGCATCATCTCCGGCTCTTCGGACTCCTGGACATCGACCGTCACCATCGACAAGGGTGCCACCTCGGGCCTTACCACCGGTATGCCGGTCATGGCTTCTAACGGCGTGATCGGTCAGATCATCCAGTGCGACGCCACGACCTCGGTTGTTCGCCTGGTGGCGGACGAGTCCTCGTCCATCTCGGCCATGGTCCAGTCCAGCCGCGCGCAGGGCATGCTTTGCGGCTCGGCCTCCGGCGAGGTCTCGCTCTCGCTCGTGCGCACCACGCAGACCGTCGAGGTGGGGGACACCGTGGTCACGAGCGGCCTGGGCGGTGTTTTCCCTAAGGGCCTGCCGCTGGGGCGCGTTTCGTCCGTCGAGAACAACCCGGGCTCGCTTTACCTCGACATCGTGGTCGAGCCCTTTGCCCACACCGAGAACAACGAGGAGGTCCTGGTCATCACGTCCTTGAGCGAGGGCCAGGAGGCCTCGGCCGAGGACATCGCCGCGGCCGACGCCCAAGAGACCGCGGGGACTTCTCAGACCACGACCACGGACGCCGCCGCGACCGACGGCTCCGCGACCGCGACCTCGACCCAGACCACGGAATAAGGCAGGTGAGCCACAGTGCAGATCGCAAACAAGAGCAGGGATAACAAGAGCGCGGTGCTTCTCGCCGTCTTGTGCCTCGTGCTGCAGCTCGCCGTGTCTTCCAACATCGGCCTGGGCAACGGCCGCGCCAACTTCGCGTTGATCTTCTCGGCCTGCTACGCCTTGACTCAGGGCGGTCCGCGATCGGCGGTCGTGGGCTTCTTCTCGGGCCTGATCTTCGACCTTTCGGCCACGACCCCCATCGGCCTCATGGCGCTTATCCTCTCGGTCTCGAGCTATCTTCTGGGCGCCGAGGCAAGAAACCGCATGTCGGGCGACTTTGGCGGCTCGGTTGTCCTTGAGGCGCTGGCCGCGCTTGGCACGAGCGTCGCCTACTGCCTGGGCATGTTGATCTCAGGCCAGAGCAGCTCGATCGTCGACGCGCTGATCCTGCGCGCCCTTCCCATGGCCTTCCTCACGATCCTGTTCTTCCTGCCGTTCGCGTACTACTACTCGCGCATCCGCACCTCCGGGCCCAATCTCGGGGCAGGTGGCGGCCACTTTTCCACGAGAGGCATCTAGGCGTTCATGAACCTCTCCCTGGTCATCATCATCGTTTGCCTTGTGCTGGCGGCGATCCTTCTCGTTCTCTTCTTCGTCTTTGGGCGAGAAGAGGCGAGCTTCACCTTCGACATCGGCGGTGGAGCCCCGCGTGCTGCCGGTGGCTCGGACGAGTCCGGCGAGAAGGGCATCTCTTCTCGCCTTGTGGGCTTCGGCGTTGTTGTGGCCGGGGTCTTTGCCGCGCTGGTGGCGAGGCTCTGGTCGATGCAGCTGGTCTCGAGTGACGAGTACGCCGAACAGGCTGAGTCCAACCGCACGCGGACCGTCACCACAGCGGCCCCGCGCGGCCGCATCCTCGACCGCAACGGCGTCGAGATCGTGACCAACCGTCCCTGCCTTACCGTGACGGCCACCTCCGACGTCGTGGACGACGAGATCGAGATGACCCTTCTCGGCAACCTCATCGGCATGCCCATGCAGGCCGTTCGTCGCAAGATCCAGGACAGCTCCCAGGGCGCCCAGAGCGCGCGCACCGTCTCGGTCGACGTGTCGCGCCGCGTCGTGGCCTACATCGGCGAGCACCCGTCGCTCTTCTCGGGCGTCTCGGTGGAGCAGAGAACCCAGCGCAGTTATCCTATGGGGTCGCTTGCCGCCCACGTCGTGGGCTATACCGGCACCGTCACGGCCGAGCAACTCAAGCAGAATTCCGACGAGGACGGCGCCGTCGAATACAAGTCCGGCGACGTCGTGGGCCAGTCCGGCGTCGAGCTCATGTACGAGAGCGTCCTGCAGGGCATCCGCGGCGAGCAGACTGTCTACGTCAACGCCAGCGGCACCGTCCTGGACACCTCCACCACCATCGACCCGCAAAGCGGCAGCGACCTGTACCTCACCATCGACTCGGGCGTCCAGCAGGCCGCCGAGGCGTCGCTCGAGAAGGTCGTCACCTACCTTAAAGAGGCCGGCTACAACTGCACCGGCGGCTCGTGCGTGGCCGTCGACTGCACCAACGGCGAGGTCATCTGCCTGGCGAGCTACCCCACGTACTCGCCCAACATCTTCGTGGGCGGTATCTCGAGCGCGGACTGGTCGGCCTTGCAGGACGAGAGCGCCAATTACCCGCTGATGAACCGTGCCATCGCCGGTCAGTACCCGTCGGGCTCGACCATCAAAGCGTTAACCACCTTCGCGGGTCTTGACTACGGGATCGTCTCCACAGGGTCGTCCTTCAACTGCACCGGCTGGTGGACCGGCTTCGGCGAGAGCTACGGCATGTCCTGCTGGCTGAAGTACGGCCACGGCGGCGTGAACCTCGTCACCGGCCTCACGAACTCCTGCGACATCGTTTATTACGAGATCGGCAAGGGCTTCTACTACTCCGACAACGACGAGGGCCTGCAAGAGACCTTCAGGCGCTACGGCCTGGGTTCCACCACCGGCATCGACCTGCCCGGCGAGGCCTCGGGGCGCGTCCCTGACGCCGAATGGAAGTGGAATTACTTCTCGTACCTTCCCGACGAGCAAAGAAAATGGCAAGGCGGCGAGAACTGCAACATCGCCATCGGCCAGGGCGACCTTCTCGTCACGGTGCTTCAGATGGTCCAGGCCTACGCGAGCATCGCCAACCAGGGCCCGGTCTACAAGCCGCATGTCATGAAGAGCGTGAAGAGCCGCATCGGGTCGGGCTCCGTCATCGACTACAGCCCCTCCGTGGTGCGGACCGTCGAGGAGGACCAGACGTACCGCGACATCGTCAAGCAGGGCCTTTACGGCGTGGTCTACGAGGAGTCGGCCTCCCAGACCGTGCACTGGACAAACCTCGACGTCACCGTTAACGGCAAGACCGGCACCGCCGAGCAGACCACCAAGGGAGACCCTCTGGGCTGGTTCGTGGGTTACGCGCCGGCCGACAATCCCAAGTACGTTGTGGGCGCCAACGTCGACGGCGTTGCCTCGGGCGCGACCTCGGGCATGTATGTCGTCCGTGACATCCTGGGCCAGATCTACGGGCAGCCCGACGACGTCGACATCACGCTCGGCACGTCGTCTTCGAGAGACTAGGGGAGGAGAACAACATGGCACAGGAGTTGACGACATCGCGCCCTTCCCAGGGGTTCTTCTCATCGCTTGGGGGAGGCTCGCAGGCCTCTTCCGGTTCCGGCTCGAGCCTTAAGAAGAACACCGGGCTTTCTTCCAAGCTGTACTTCTCGCAGCTGATACCTGCCGCTCTTCTTGTGATCATGGGAGTCGTGACCATCTGGTCGGCGTCGCTTACCATCGACGAGGCCAACTTCAAGAGCCATCTCATCGGTATCGCGCTGGGCCTTATCGTCGCAATGGTCGTGTGGCGCTACGACTACCGCAACTTCGCTAATCTCACCACGGCGCTTCTCGTCTTCGACTGCTTTCTCATGATCATGCCGCATATCCCCGGCTTGAGCTATACGGCCAAGGGCATGACCGGCTGGGTCCAGATCCCGCTCGTCAAGTTCAGGTTCCAGCCGTCAGAACCTTCGAAGATCGTGACGGTCCTGCTCATGGCCTCGGCCTGCGCGCAGTACAACGGCAAGATCGAGCACTTTGAGGACTATGCCAAGCTCTGC
>CAVDTK010000067.1:0-11394 GCA_963611755.1 Oscillibacter sp. ER4 | reverse complement strand
GACGAGATCAACCGCACCTCGGCCAAGACCCAGTCGGCCCTGCTCGAGGTCATGGAGGAGCTATCCGTCACCGTCGACGGCGTGACCCGTCAGGTCCCCTCCCCCTTCGTCTGCATCGCCACCGAGAACCCCGTGGGCGCCGTGGGCACGCAGCCTTTGCCCGACTCGCAGCTCGACCGCTTCATGGTGCGCCTGGCCATCGGCTATCCCTCGCGAGAAGACCAGATCGCGATCCTGAAGGCCCGCCGCTACGCCAACCCCTTGGACGACCTTACGCCCAAGATCACCCGCGACGACCTCATGAGCATCCGCAACTACCTGGGCAGCGTCACCTGCGCAGACGCCGTTCTCGACTACATCGTGCGCCTGTGCGAGGCCACCCGCGCCTCAGACCTGGTCGAGCTGGGCGTGAGCCCGCGCGGCGCCGTGGCGCTCTCGCGCATGGCGGCCGCCTGTGCCCTCATCCGCGAACGCAACTACGTGACGCCCGAGGACGTCCGCGAGGTCTTTACCTGCACCTGCGCGCACCGCCTGGTCCTGCGCCCGCAGGCCCGCATCGAGAACGTGCAGGCAGAAGACGTGCTCGCCCAGGTCATGGCCCTGGTGCCCGCGCCCTCCATGGGCCAGGCGCGCGGCCGCGCGTAAGCAGCGGGCCCGTCCATGTCGGCGATGAGAGGCAACCGAATAGCCGTCGCGGCCGCGGCCGTCGGCTCCGTGGCGGCGTTTCTCGCCACCAACGCGCCCGAGGCCCTGGGGCTTCTCGTCATGATCGCCTGCCTGCCGGTCATGAGCATCGCCGTCTCGCGCATGCAGGTCGGCCGCACACGGCTGGCCTTCTCGCTGGGCCGCACCTGCGTCGCCGGCGAGAAACACCCGCTGGTGATCGAGCTTTCGCGCCCCACGCTTTTCAAAAGCCGCGTTGAGCTGGTCTTTATTGCCGAGAACCTCCTCTTAGGCACTTCTTGGGAGCTGCCGGTAAGCCTCTCGCCCGCAACTGCCGGCACCGAGCGCTACCGGCTGCTGCTGCACGCCGACTGCCCGGGCACCGTGCGCGTGAGCCTGAAGTCCGCCCGCGCCGTCGACGTGCTGGGCTTCTGCGAGCTGCCCATGCCCGGCGCCGCCTTCAAGGCCACCTACACCGCCTACCCCGCCCTGGGCGACCTTCACCTGGAGCTCCACCTGGAAGACGAGGCCGGCGAGTCGGGCGCCCGCTTCGACCTCAACCGCGAGGGCACAGACCGCAGCGAGGTCTTTGAGATCCGCGACTTCTCGGCCGGCGACTCCTACAAAGACGTCCACTGGAAGCTCTCCGCCCGCACCCGCGACCTGATGGTCCGCGCGGCGTCGCGCCCCGGCGACCACAGCATCGCGCTTCTCGCCGGCATCCACCCCATCGACGCCGGCGACGCCGAGCAGATCCAGGTGCTTTGCGCCGAGCTGAGCCTGCTCGCGTCCGTGAGCCTGGGGCTTCTGCGCGCGGGCGTGGCCCACGTGGTCGCCTGCCCGGCAAAGCACGGCTTGAAGTCGCTGGCCGTCGACGACACCGCGAGCTTCTACGCCATGGCAGACGAGCTTCTGTGCACCCCGCTGCAGGAGGTCGTGCTCCCCACAGAGAAGGAGTGGCAGGCGTACGAGGCCAAGATGTCCATCACCAAGACGATCGTCATGACCGACAAGGTGAACGACGAGATGTTCACCAAGCTGGGAGGCCCCGAGCGCCTGAGCGTCCTTCACGTGAGCGCCCGCCACGCCACCGGCGTCGACACCGCCTCGGCCGCGCGCCTCAT
The DNA here is from genome assembly GCA_963611755.1 of Oscillibacter sp. ER4. Classification (GTDB taxonomy): domain Bacteria; phylum Actinomycetota; class Coriobacteriia; order Coriobacteriales; family Atopobiaceae; genus Paratractidigestivibacter. Next base: position 9,607 of record CAVDTK010000067.1, on the reverse strand, counting down.
GCACGTCGCCGCCGCAGACGTCCCCGGCACCATCAAGGCGTTGGAGCTCTAATGGGCAGGATTTCGAGACACACCCCGCTTGCCCGCCTCCTCGGCGCGCACGGCGCCCGCAGCGAGAAGACCGCGCGGCCCCAGCAGCCCGAACGTGCCCTGCGCGTCGGCCCGATCGTGCTCGAGGGCGCGGCCGACGCCTCAAAGGAGCGCTCGGCCCGCGCGGCGGCGATCCTTGCCGCGGCCCTGCCGCCCATACTCTTGACCTGGGCATTTATCCTTTTTGCCTCGTCTTGCATGGACACGACCACGTTTACCTGCGCATTCGTGTGCGGCACGGTCGCGGTCGTGGGCCTGGGCTCCACCGACATGCTTCTTGAGAAGGGCGAGCGCCAGAAGCGCCCCCGGCCCTTCGCCCTGGTGTGCGCCGCCGCTGCCGCGATGGCCGCGACCCTGGCCCTGCCCTGGGCGCGCACGGGTTTCTTTGCCCTGGCAAACGGCCTTATCGACCACATCGACACGGCCTTCTCGGCCTATATCCCCTACGTCGCCGGAACCGCGACGGTAGCCGCCTCTCCCCTCTTCGGCGCCTGCCTGGGCATCGCCGCGTCGGTGGTCGCCTGGGTCGTCGCGCAGATGCGCTGGCCCGCGGCCACGCTGATTGCGGCCCTGGCCGTGGGCGCGGCGAACATCCGCCTGGGCAGCGGGGCGGCGGCGCCGTGCTGCGTCTTTGGAATAGGCGCCTGGATCGCCCGCTGCCGCGAGGCGCAGCTGCCCGGCTCCACCTACTCGCTTCGAACCTTCACCGCGAACACCGCGGCGGCCGTCGCCGCCTGCGTGGCGCTCTTCGCCCTGACCTGCGCCGTCTATACCCCGCAGGCCGCCGTCGACGTGGCGAGAAGCGCTATCCGCTCGGCCTGGACCGAGGTCCGCTACGGCCACGACACCCTGCCGCAGGGCGACCTCGCCAGCGCCGCCAAGATGAACACCGACGTCGACGGGGCCGGCCTTACCGTCACCTACGAGGGTGCGCTCTCCGGCGACCTCTACCTGCGCGGCTTTTCCGGCGCGAACTTCGACGGCACCGCGTGGTCCATGCTTGACCACACCGCCTACGAGGGCGAATGGCACGGCATGACGTCCTGGCTGGGCGAGCAGGGCCTTGTCTCCAGCCGCCAGCGCAGCGCGTTCGACGACGCAGCCGCGGCGGCCGACCAGGCCTCGACCCCCACGGCGACCGTCGAGGTTGACGCCACGCGCGCCAACCGCCGCTACGTCTATGCCCCCTATACCCTGCGCACCCTTTCCGGCGCGAGCCTTAAGGAGTCCACGGAGGGATCCCTTGCCGCAGGCCTTTTCCCCAGCTCGACCTATAGCGAGACGATCGACGCCCCCGACAAGGCCAACATCTTGGCAGACACCGGCTGGCTCGCGGCCGCGGGCGCGACCAACGCGTACGCCCAGGCCGAGCGCGTCTACGCCGGCTTTGCCAAGGCCAACTACCTGGCCATATCAGATGAGGAGAGCGCTGCCGCGCAGGAGCTTCTCTTCACCGACGACGCCTGGGACGCAGACGCCGCCACCGAGTACGACGTCATCGCCCGCGTGCGCGCGATGCTGGGCGCCCTTGCCACCTACTCGGCGGCGCCCGCCGAGGCAGGCACCGCCGACGGCTCGTTCACCCGCTGGTTCTTAGGCCAGGCGCACGCCGGAAACTCCTCCTACTTTGCCACCGCGGCCGTCCTCGCCTTCCGCAGCCAGGGGATCCCGGCCCGCTACGTCGAGGGCTACCGCGCAGACGCCGCCAAGCTGGCCGCCGCGGGCGCCGACGCCGCGACGCTCACCCTGACGGCTGCGGACGCCCACGCCTGGGCCGAGGTCTATTTCGCGGGCATCGGCTGGACCCCCATCGAGGTCACCCCCGGCTTCTACACCCAGGCCGTCAACGCGCAGCAGGTCATCGACGTAGGCGAGGCCTGGAGCAACGGCAACGGAGACATCCTGGGCGCCGCCACGGTCGACCAGCCGGCGGGATCTGACGAGGTGGACGCCGAGAAGGACGACGCCGCGACCGCGAACGACCTTCTCGCCCACGTGCTACGCCTGTGCGCGGGGCTTCTCTTTGCCGCGTGCCTGATGGCCGTGCTCGCCTTCTGCCAGCGCGCCGCCCGCATCGCGCGCCGCCGGCGCCTCACGCAGGCCGATGACCAGGAAATCTGCGTCCCCGCCCTCTACGCCTACCTGTCCGCCGTCATGCGCGAGCGCGGCCTGGGCTTCAACGAGGACCGCCCGCTCGACTGCGCGGGCGACTTCGACGGCGCCTTCACGGGCATCGACTCCAAGGAGTACCGTCGCGCCATCGAGCTCCACCAGGCGTTCGCCTTTGGCGGGCAGACGCTTCGTCCCAACGAGCTGCGCACCCTTCGCCGCTTCAACGAGCGCCTGCACGCGGCGCTGCCCGCCCCCACGTCCATCCGCGACAGCCTGCGCCGCAGGTTCGTCCGTGCCCTTTAGGAGAGACGCCCATGAGCCCCGCGCACTTCTCCCCGCAAAAACGATCGATCGCCGCGGCCGCCGTCACTGCCGCGCTCCTGGGCGCCTTTGGCACCGGGGCCTACGTCGTGGCCAAGTCGAGCGACGCCTTCAACCCCAAGGGCCTGGCCGCCGCCTACGAGTCGGGCACCGACGAGGGCGGCCTGGGCTTTCGCATGAACCACACGGGCAACGAGGGCGACGCCAACCGCCACGAGGAGGAAAGCTCCGCCGAGAAGGACGAGCAAGAGGACTCCGTCAAGGACGCCCACGACGCCGAGGTGAGCGAGCCGCAGGCCGCAGACGACGCCTTCTCGCAGCCGCAGACGGGCTCGGTCACGACGTCGGCGGCCTACAACGTCACCGGCGAGGCAGACGGCACGGGCGTCACCGTGGAGAACGGCGGCACGCAGAACAACAACGCGGCCCAGGAAAACGGGGGTAACAACAGCGGCGGCACCGTGATCGTGATCCCGGACGCAGGTAACAAGGACAACGCCGGCGAGAAGGACAACACGGGCGGCAACACCGACAAGGACAACCCGGCGCCCACGCCCACACCGGACCCCGACCCCACGCCGACCCCCACGCCCACCGAGACTTCCTACGAGCTTCTCCCCACCGACCCCTCCCCCGACAAGGGCGACAGCATCGACACGAGCGTCTTTCCCAACAAGGCGGGCGAGGCGGGCTCTGCCGCGGCCGAGACCGCCAGCGACGACAACGTCACCGTGACCATCGAGCCCAGCTACAAGCAGCAGCTCTACCAGGGCCAGAAGCTCGACGCCTGGACCCTCTTCTGCAGCCTGAGCACCGTCTACGGCTACACCTCGCCCGAGACCGGCGAGATGAGCCTCTACCGCTGGGACTGCAGCCAGGAGGAATTCGATACCTACCCCTACTTCCAGGTGGTCTCCTGGACCGACGAGGCGGGCGACGTGAACCCGGAGCTGTGCCCCGCGGGCGACGTCACGGTGAACGTCCGCTACCGCTTTGCCGAGGACGGCACCTGGCGCGAGAGGAGCGTGACCGTGACACCCGTGGCCTCGCGCGCCTACTTCCTAGGCCAGGAGGGCGCGGACGGCACCTCGACCATCCTTGGCTGGAGCGAAGAGACAAATCTCAACCTCTTGAGCATCGGCGCCTCGCACCTGAGCTACGACGTCTCCACGGTTGACCTGGGGATCTCTCTCACCGAGCGCGCGCTGCGCGACGCCGGCTACGTGCGAGACGACGACACCCTCACCCACCTCTTCTGGGGCTGGCAGGAGGCAGGCGTGGCCGTTGGCCCCATCTACCAGGTGGAACCCGGCCGCCACGTGCTGCAGACCAGGGGTTTCTCCGCGCTTGACGAAGGCTACTCCGTGCACCTGCAGAACTACTTCGTCCAGCTCGAGGGCGAGAACACCAGCCAGTCGTGCACCCTGCAGACCCTGATCGACGTCGACGAGTCCGTCCTTGAGGGAGACGGCGAGAAGACTCTGACGCTCACCGTGCCCAACGGCGTCCAAGCCGTCGACGAGTACCGCGAGCAGAAGGACCGCGCGGGCTCCTGGCACCTGAGCGACATCGTGCTGCCCGAAAGCGTCCTCTACTTCAACGCGGACGGCCCCTTCATCGTGCAGGGCGCCTACCACGTTGATAAGGGCAACCTTGTCTACGCCGCCACGGAAGACGGGGTTCTCACCTCCAAGGACGGCGCCGCCTACCTGGCCGTTCCCGCCGCGATGGCCACGCTGGACGTGCCTGCGGGCGTAAAGAGCGTCAAGGTCCAGCAGACCAACGCCCTCGACCGCGTGGTTGTCCACGGGACAGACGGCGCGGCGCCCACCCTTGAGACCGACAGCCTGAACGACTGCCTGGTCGTGGTAGACGACAGCATCTTCGACTCCTTTGTCGAGAAGAACTACGCGGGCCTGGCCGCCGCCGACGACCGCGGCGTCACCGTCTGCCTGGCCTCCGACGAGTCGGTGCAGTACACCTGCTCGGGCGGCATGGTCTACTCAGAGGACGACCTTCTCCTCGTGCACGACACGGGCTCGGACACCGTCTTCGTGCAGATCCCCACGACCATCAAGACGGGCGCCTTCGAGTGCGCCACGGGCGTGCACACCGTCGTACTCTTCAACGACGAGGACTGCGTGCTTGAGCCGGGCTCCCTTGCCGGCGGCTCCGTCCAGACCATCGTCTGCTTCACCGAGGAGCAGGCCGCGCACGTGAAGGCCCAGCTCGCCACCGCGGGCGCCCCGGACGCCCGCGTGATCCTTGCACAGGCCAGCCAGGAAGACATGCTCTACTACGTGGACGGCGAGACCGTCACGCTCTTGTCCGACCAGGGCTTCGCCACCTCCTTCGACGGCTCCCTGACCGCCGAGAACGGCAATAAACTGCAGGTCAACGTTATCGCGCCCTATGCCTTCGCGGGCGACACCGAGCTTGCCTGGGTCACCTTGGGCGACTCCGTGACCTCGATCGGCGCCTACGCGTTCCAGAACTGCGGTAGCCTGCAGGGGCTTTTCATCGGCACCACGGGCGACCTGTCCGTGGGCACGGGCGCCCTCGAGGGCTGCGACTCCCTGGGATTCGTGGCCTCCCTCGCGAGCGACGTCAGCTTTGCCAGCACCGAGAAGCCCAACAATACCTGCAGCTGGTACCACCTGCCGGGCGCCACCGGCTACGACGACCGCTTCATCTACATCGAGGACTTCAACTCCTTAAGCGTCGAGGCGCAGGAAGACGGCAGCCTTTTGCTGTACGCCGCGCAAGAGATGGGCGACGCGCCAACGGTGGTCGTCTCCGCCGGTTCGAGCTACAACGGCACGCTCACGCTGCCGGAGAGCGTGGTCGAGATCTACACCGGGGCCTTCGCGGGCGTGAGCGGCGAGTGGAGCATCGACTGGGAGAGCGCGCCCTTCCTCACCTGGATCGACCGCGGCGCCTTCAAGGACTCCGGCTATACGGGCGACGTCGTGATCGACAGCGCCTTTGGCCTGCGCGGCTTTGTCTCCATCGGCACGAGCGCCTTCGAGGGCTGCGGCGGCATCACGTCCGTCACCATCGACGTTGACGAGGCCGAGATCGGCTACACCGCCTTCGCCGGCTGCACCGACCTGGCGAGCTTCGCCCTCTTCACGCCCAACGGCGGCAGCCTCGCCACCGGCGCCTTCACCGGGTGCTCCTCGCTTCAAAGCCTAGTCATCTACGGCGAGCCGGTGAGGCTCGGCCTCTACACCCCTGGCCTGGGCTTTTGCTTCACCGATAGCGCCGAGGACGACGAGCAGATCAGCCTCACCATCGACAGCGACCGTCTCCACGACTACCTGGACAGCTGGATCTATGCCTTTATGGGCTACTCCAGCTACGACGAGTACTACAGCCAAGTCGAGATGGACCTTCTCTTCGAGACCTTCGAGCAGCCCACCGAGGCCCAGGTGCGCGAGCGCATGGCACAAAACCTCTTGGAGCCCGAGAACCGCCTGCGCCGCATGATGGGCATCGACGAGGTCGAGGCCTCGACGGTGGTCTATGACAACGAGAAGGTCGTGGACGGCTTCACCTACTCCACGACCCCCGAGGGCGCGGTCACGCTCGTCGCGGCCCCGACAGACGCCGTGGACGTCAACCTGGACGACGTCTTGCCCGAAGGTTGCGACAGCCTGACCGTTGCCGCAGGCGCCTTTGAGGCATGCGAGAACCTCGAGCGCGTCGAGCTGGGGAGCGTCGTCACGACCATCGAGTCGGGCGCCTTTGCAGGCTGCGACGGCGTTGCCGTGGCGGTCCCGGCCGGTCGTGCCGAGGAGATCGCGCTTTCCGGCGGCAGCACCGACGCGCCCTTCTCCTTTGGGGCGGACATCGCGCTTGAGGTGGCAGAAGACGACCAGCAAGCCCTTCTCGCCGCCTGGCCCATGCGCATGCTGGGCTGCACCGACGAGCTGGCCCTGGGCGACTGGGCCTTCAACCTGATCTGGGACTACTTCGACGCCGACGACCCCAACGCCGCGGTCGAGGCCCACATCAACGAGGCCCTTCTCGAGCAGGAGAACTACCTGCGCGGCCTCATGTCTCTGGACCCCATCGAGTCCACCGAAGAGCTGGCCTACGCCTACTCGTTCACGTTCTAGTCGACGCGCATCGCTCAAATAGCGTACACAAATACAACCGACCCCCTGAAATCACGCCATTTTCAAGAGGCCGGTTGTATTTGTGTGCACTAAAGTGCCAGCCAAGACGCGGCAGCGGCATGAAAAAGGGGCGAGAAGAAAATTCTCGCCCCAAGCTCTCAAATGATTGGAATCGCCCCTTTAGTAGCGAATCGAAGCGGCTAGGAACCCATCTAATGGACCCGTCGCCAAACTCAAAGCCTAAAAGACATGTTGTCTTTGGAATGTCTAGCGAGTGCGCTCGCCCGAATGAAGAGGCTTTAGAAGCCAAAGGCGACGGGTCCAAAAGACGCTATATCTTCGTTGTTCACTGGACTCGCCTCCTTAAACGGTCGCTTTGAGGGGTAGCGACGACTTTGTTATCGCTAGTATCCCCCGCTGTGCGCCCGTTATGCGCCCAATCCAAAATCCGCGGCCCAACCCCGGTCAACGGTACAAAAATGGCCCCGAGCGGCAGTCAGCACTGCGCTCGGGGCCACAAAGCCATATGAAAGCGGCGAGAAGTTACTCGGCCAGGGCCTTCTTGGCGACCTCGGCGAGGTCAGCGAAGGTCTGCTCGTCGGAGTAGGCGATCTCGGCCAGGACCTTGCGGTCAAGCTCGACGCCGGCGACCTTCAGGCCGTGCATGAAGGTGCTGTAGGACATGCCGTTGATGCGGGCAGCGGCGTTGATGCGCTGGATCCACAGAGCGCGGATGTCGCGCTTCTTGTTGCGGCGGTCACGGTACTGGTACTGGCCGGAGTGCTGGGCCTGCTCCTTCATGCCGCGGAAGGTGCGGGAGGAAGTGCCGTAGTAGCCCTTAGTACGCTCGACGAGGGTCTGACGCTTCTTGCGGCCAGCCATTGCGCGCTTAACACGTGCCATATCTAATCAACTCCTTGGAAAAGTGTTCAGGTCAAATAAACGGCTGATTAGCCGAGACGCGCGGCGACGTTCTTGGCGTCGGCCGGGGAGACGACGGTCTCCTGACGGAAGCCGCGGATGCGCTTCTGGGACTTCTTGGTAAGAATGTGGCTCTTGAAAGCCTTGGCGCGCATGAGCTTGCCGGTGCCGGTCTTGCGGAAACGCTTTGCGGTACCCTTGTGCGTCTTCATCTTAGGCATTCTAGTTCTCCTTCTCAGTGGACTTGTCATCGTCGTCTTTGGCGTCGAACGCGCCCTTGATGGGGACGATGAGCATGTGCATGTTGCGGCCTTCCATCAAAGGCTGCTGCTCAACGGTGGCGTAGGGCTTGAGGTCCTCTGCCAGCCTATCAAGCACGATCCTACCCTGCTCCGGGTGGGCCATCTCGCGGCCACGGAACATGATGGTGATCTTTACGCGAGCGCCCTTCTTAAGGAAGCGCAGGACGTGACCCTTTTTGGTCTCGTAGTCACCGACGTCGATCTTGGGACGGAACTTCATCTCCTTGATCTCGACCTTGACCTGGTTCTTGCGGGCGGCCTTGGCCTTGCGGTCCTGCTCGTACTTGAACTTCTTGTAGTCAAGGATCTTGCAGACGGGCGGCTCGGCGTTGGGCGCGATCTCTACCAGGTCCAGGCCCTGGTCGTTGGCAATACGAAGTGCGTCACGGACGCCGAAAAGGCCCATCTGGGAGCCGTCGACGCCAATGAGGCGGCATGTGCGAGAAGTGATCTCCCCGTTGATGCGGGGACCATCGTTTTTAGCTATCTTCTACACCTTCCTCTCGGTGCGGCGGATGCCGCATAAAAAATCTCCCGGTGCCATGAAGCGTCCAGGAGACAAAACTCGCGCGTGGCGAGAAGAGATTCTTTGTCTGACCAGACAGCAACCGTTAGGCGCCGTGTAGGTGGGGACCTATTGGCCCCGCTTTTCCGAATGAGTATGTTATCGCAAGGCTCGGCCTCGCGCAAGGGGCATCTGGAAGCGGGGTTTCTCGCCACAGATGCTCCATGAGCAGCGAGAAGAACTTGGGTCCTGCCCTAGCTCGTGCGGCCCAGGCGCGCGGCGAGGTTGCGCCAGAAGTAGCGCACGGGACCGGGGTCGTGCGTGAGCTTCTGCGGCAAGGTGGGCACGCGGTCGTAGAGGACCTGCATGTACTCGCCCCAGTCATCGCCATAGTCCAGGATCTCGACGGTGTGCACGCGCTGGATGCCGTTTCTCGAGATGGCGACCTGGGTGACGACGCCCTTGACCTGCACCTTGTACGGCTCGCACTCAAGCGCAAGCTCCACCTGCGAGCCCAGGCGCAGCTCCTCGGCGTCGTCCAAGAAGACGCGGGCGTTGTGCTCGGTCAAAAGCGTGGTCACGCCCTCGTAGGCGGTGCCGGGCTCAGGGCCGCTCAAGGTGCCCACGCCCGCCAGCAGCGTGACGCGGGCGGGCTCGCAGACCTTGACCTTGACGTTCTCGCCGTCAGAGTCGCGGCCGTCTACCAAGAAGAGGCTCATCCCCAAGAAGTAGAGGTTGCGCACCAGCCAGAACAGCAAGACAAGGAGGCCCAAGGCCCAGGACCGCGTCAAGAGCCACACCACGCGCGCGATGCCCAAAACAGAAAGCACCACCAGCACGATGAAGGGGGCCATCCTGCGATAGTCGGCCACACGGTGCGTGGCCGGGCCCGACTTGTCCGTGACCTTGAAGGTCGAAAGCGTGATGCCCAGCGACTCCTTGACGATGGGCACCAGAAGATGCGGCATGACGGCCGTCTCGTGGATGCCGCTCCACCTGGTGGTCGTTCTCCCCTGGCTCACCACGCGCAGGCACACGAGCTGCGCCACGAACATGGGCAGCCAGTATGCGAGAAGGTCCACCCAGCTGCACTCGAAGACCGGGATGGCGAAGACCGCGAAGAGCAGCGGCGAGACGATGTAGATAAGGTTCTTGACGGGCGAGTACCAGTACGCCACCGAGCTCCAGTAGCTCGTCCTTTGCGAGAAGGTCAGGCCGGGGCGCCTCATGATGCC
>CAVDTK010000066.1:0-11530 GCA_963611755.1 Oscillibacter sp. ER4 | reverse complement strand
CGGAGCAGCCGATGGTCTCGACCAGGGCCTCCTCGATGACGCCCTCCTTGACGTTAAGGGTCAGCTTGCAGGCGCCCTGCTGGGGAGCGCACCAACCCACACCGTGCGTGAGGCCGGAGATGTCGGAGACCTCCTTAGCCTGAACCCACTTTCCCTCCTCGGGGATGGGCGCGGGGCCGTGATATGCACCCTTGGCAACAGGGCACATATTCTCGACTTCTGCGGAATACTGCATGTAATGCTCCTCTCCGTAAAAATCTAGCGGGAACGCCCGTGCGAACCCGCTTATCCTCCCGGCCCCCTCAGGCCGGTCAGACTTGCAATCAAATGGCGTTGTAAACGACCATTTAGTCCATAGTTTACGGCAGATTTTGCTCTAATGTTACGTTCGCAAGCAAAAAGTTGCCGTTTGCAGGATTAATTTTGCTCGTTTCTGTAGGATCGGAAGGCATGAGAGACAACAAGACAGATTTGCCCCAGGGCGCATGGAAAGTCCTTCTCGCCGTCGCGGCCGCCATCTGGGGCGGCTCGTTCGTCGTCATCAAGGGGGCCCTGGACGTCGTGCCGGCGGCATGGCTCATGTTCGTGCGCTTCTTGGGCGCGAGCCTTATCGTGGGCCTCGTCTTCAATAAATCGCTGCGTAGGCACCTTGACCGCTCACACTTGGCGGCGGGCACCGTGCTGGGGCTCTTCTCGGGCACGGCCTTCGTCATCCAGAACGTGGGCCTCTCCACGATCTCGCCGGGGAGAAACGCGTTTCTCACCGCCACCTATTGCGTGATGGTCCCCTTCATCAACTGGTTCGTCTCGCGCCGCCGGCCGGGGCTGGCCAACGTCTTTGCCGCCGCGATGGCGATCCTGGGCATCGGCCTGCTTTCCTTGGGAGAAGACCTGTCCGTCAGGTTGTCCGTTGGCGAATGGCTGACGTTGGCCTCGGCTGTGCTGTATGCCCTGCACATCGTGGCCGTCTCGCGCTTCTCGGAAGGGCGAGACGTCATGACCATGACCATCGTGCAGCTGGTGGTCTCGGCCTTGGTGTCGCTGGCGGTGGCCCTGGCGATGGGTCAGCCCGTTGACCTGGCCGTCTTTGCGCAGCCCAGCATGTGGGGCGCCCTGGCCTACCTGATCCTGCTCTCCTCGTGCGTCTGCATGGTCCTGCAAAACCTGGGCCAGGCCCACGTGCCGCCCGCGCAGGCCTCGCTGCTGCTTTCGCTCGAGAGCGTCTTCGCCGTCATCGCCAGCGTGATCTTCTACGGCGAGGTCGTGACCGCGCGCCTGGCGGCGGGCTTTGCGAGCATCTTCATCGCGGTGCTGGTCAGCGAGCTGGCGCCCACTATCAAGGAGCGTCTGACAACCGGCGCCGTGGACAAGAAGGCATAAATGATTCAAGAGATCGGCGAGAAGACCTACGACAACCAGTTTGTGGTTTGCGATCCGGCGGCCACCGACTTTGTCCTGCACTTCGTTGACGGCCGCTGCCTCACAAAGGTGACAGCGCGCGCGGGCGAGGCCGCCTGGGAGAAGGGCGGCTCGTTCGACCTGCCGCGCCTTGCCGACTACGCCGGCGCACCTTCGAACATCACGTATCTCTTTGCCGTGGGCTCGCAGCGCTTCTTCCTGGCGCTCGACGACCAGGTCGACGTGACGGGCGGCTTCACCTACGAGCCGGTGAGCTGGATCCGCTACGCCGAGCCCGTTCACCTGCTCTTTGCCGCGGTGACCGCGGGCCAGCTCGACCGCTGGTACCGCGACAACCGCTTCTGCTCGCGCTGCGGCCATCCCACCCGCCTTGGCCCCAAGAGCCGCGAGATCGTGTGCCCCGAGTGCGCCAAGATCACCTATCCCAAGATCTGCCCGGGCATCATCTGCGCCGTCACCAAGAAAGACGCGGACGGCGAGAAGATCGCCCTTACCCGCTATAACGGCAGGACCACGGCGTTTTGGGCCTTGGTCGCGGGTTTTGCCGAGATCGGCGAGCCGCTTGAGGACACCGTGCGCCGCGAGGTCATGGAGGAGGTGGGCCTTCGCGTCAAGGACTTGCGCTTCTACAAGAGCCAGCCGTGGAGCTTCACGGACACGCTGCTCGTCGGTTTTTGGTGCGAGGTCGACGGCGACGACGCCATCACGGTGGACCACGAGGAGCTCAAAGAGGCCCGTTGGTTCAGCCGTGACGAGATCCCCCTGGAGCGCGTAGACGACCGTGTGAGCCTTACCGGCGAGATGATCGAGCGCTTTAGGCTCCACGGGACGGCGGGCTTTCGCGGCTAGCGGGGAGGGGCTGCTGCCTGGTGTTTATCGGTAGTTGCGCTCTGTGATCTCGCCTAGCTCGTGTTCGGCGGCGGCCTCTTCGGGCGTCACGTAGTCGATAAGATCGCCCGGCTTGCACTTCAAAACCTGGCACAGGGCCTCGAGTGTCGAGAAACGCATGCCCTTGACCTTGCCGTTCTTGATGTTTGACAAGTTCACGGTAGAGGTGCCGACGAGCTTCGCGAGCTGCGTCGAGTTGATTTTCTTGTCCGCCATGACTCTGTCGAGCCTCATGACAATGGGCATCGCGTGTCCCTTCGATTAACGGCGATGCCCTCAGTTTAAACGAAAGAGCCGAAATCCTCTTTGACTGCGTCGTCAGTTTTATTGACCGGCGCAAAACAAATAAAAAATGAAAACAATGCAATGTCGCGAGGCGAGAGGCTTGTTCATGAGGCATACCCGTCGGGCATGGCCGTTCTTTTGATTGGGATGGTCATGGGGCCTGGGATTTTAGATAAAGGCGTCGAGGACGCGCAATACCAGGTCATCTGCGATAGCGGCTGGATGGATGGCGCTCCCTCAGTCTATCTGGGCAAAGCCCAAATCGTGTAGGCGCGCGCTGCCTAGGCTCCCAGGATGAACTTCTCGATGACCTCGGCCACGGCGCCGGCGTTGTTGTCGGCCTGGCAGACGTAGTCGGCGCATGCCTTGGCCTCGTCGCTCGCGTTGGCCACGGCGCAGCCCAGGCCCGCGGCCTTGATCATGCTAATGTCGTTGGAGTTGTCGCCGATGGCGATGGTCTGGGACAGGTCGACGTCCAGAAGGCCCGCCAGGCGGCCAAGCCCCGCCCCCTTGTTGGTGCCGCGCGCGTTGAACTCCAGGTAGCGGTTGCCCGAGTAATAGACGTCCAGGCCCTCCGACAGGCCGGAAGCGGCCATCTCCTTCTCAATGCGGCGCAGGTAATCCATATCAAGTGACATGAAGATGATCTTGACGACGCCCGTCTCGCCGAGAAAATCCAGGCTCTCCTCGAAGGTCTCGTGGATGTTCATGCGGCCCTCGATGTAGGCGCGCTCCACGGGCAGATAGTTGTAGAGATAGACCGGGTCGAGCGTGTTGATGTGCATGCAGACGCCGTAGGCACGGCCGGCCTGATAGATCGCCTCGGCGGTCTTGGGATCCAAGAAACTGGTGGTCAGAGGCTCGTCGCTGGAGTTTTTGGTGATGCAGCCGCCGTTGAAGGACAAGACGTAGTCGTCGTCGCTTCCGGCCAGGCCCAAGGTTTCGAGCACGCCCGCGACCGAGCCGAAGGGGCGTCCCGTGGACGGCACGAAGCGCGCGCCCTTCTCGCGCGCCTTCGCGATGGCGTCGATTACGCACTGCGGGATCTCGTGGTTGTCGTCGAGCAGGGTCTCGTCCAGGTCACTTGCGATGAGCTTGTACATGCGTCTCTCCCTTGGCTTACGGGGCTTGCCGACAAGAAAAGTGTACGGGCTGAGTGCGGTAAACGGCACGCGGCTTCGGTAAAGAAAAAATGTACCTAATGTACGCAACGATTAGTTTTTGCCAGCGCAAGGCTTGACGGCGAGAAGGGCGCGACCAAAATTGCCAGGACGCGCCCTTCTCGCTGTTTACCTGAGGTTTATTTGGGCTTAGCTCTCGTCGTCGATGATCGTGGCGTCGACTTCCAGGGTCTCGCGCTCCTCGCGTTCGACCTCGAGGCGACGGTTGGAGTAGGCCGCAAATCCCAGGCCGATGGCGCCTGCCGCCGCGGCCACAACGCCGCCGATGCCGCCGATGGTCGAGTCGCCGGTGTTGGGGGTCGTCTTCTTGCTGTTAGAACCGGTGCCGGAGCTGCCGTTGCCAGAACCGGAGTCGTTACTGCTAGAACTGTTACCGCCGCCAGAGGCGCCGCCGGACCCATCGCCGCCGCTGCCGGACCCGCCCTTCTCGTCGTCCTCCTGCCCGTCGATCACCACGGCCTCGGGGTAACCCATGTTCTCGGTCGTCCCGGAAGCCACGCCCACCGTGACCTCGCAGCAAGCCTCGTCGCCCTGCGCGCCAAAGAGATCGCCGCCGGAGCCGCCGTCCAACCCGGCGATGCCGGACGCGTACGCATAGGTGCCCGTCGACTCGTCGAACGTGGCCAGGCTCGAGGTGATGCTGGTGTCGCTCGTGATGGGGTCGATGTAGGTGAGCTTGCAGGTCTTGACCACGATCTTTTGCTTCTTGGCCCAGTTGTCGGGCACCGTGATCTTCGCGCTCACGCGGGCAAAGCGGCCGGGGGCCAGGATGTTGCGGCCGCCGTCCTTGCCCAGCATGTGGTCATCCAGGGCCTCGTAGCCCGTCTCGTACGTGACCTCCTGGGTGCCCGCGGGGTCGTCGCTCGCGGCCTTCATGTCGGAGGAGCCCACGATGGTCTCGGAGCTGAACGCGACCGAGACGCTGTCGTAGAGCACCTTCTGCGTGTCCGCGTCGATAAGGCGCAGCTCGGTCCCGCGCAGGATCGTGTTGCCGTCGTTTCTCAGCCCGATCTCGAAGGTGCAGGCCTGGCCCGGTATGACCATGCCGCCGACCGCGTGGATCTCGGTGGGCGTCGCGCACGCGATGCAGGGGACGGAGATCTCCCAGTAGTTGGCCAGGCTCTTGTCGATGTCGGCGATCTCGAGGCCGATGATGTCGGTCACCTCGTTGCCCGTGGCCACCGCGACCACGGTGTCGATGGCGTGGCTTAAGGTGCAGGCCGAGAAGGGCTTGGAGAGCGCCACCTTGCCGCCGTCCTCGACGGCCTTCATGGCCATGATGCGGTAGCTGCCCTCCGTCTGCTTGGTGACCGGGTAGCCCTGCTCGTCGAGGACGGGGTTGCCGTTGTCGTCGTAGACCGGGGTGTATTTGTTCTTCTGGTTGTCCGCGTAGAGCAGCGCCTTGCCGTTGCTGATGATCGTGAAGTCCAAGGGCAGGCCGGTCGAGGGGCCGATCTGGGTGCCTGCCGGGAAGCTGCCGCCCTGGCCTTCCAGGTTGAACTCAAGGCGATACGCGACGTCGTACTTCTCGTTGTCGGCGCCCAGGGTCTGCCTCATGGCGATCATGGCGTCTTGCCCGGGCCACGGCACCAGGCGCTTGATGGAGGCGTCGGGCTGGTAGAAGACGCTGGTATCGTGAGTGATCTTGTCCGGGCTTTGGGTCGCCGCGACCTTCATCACACCGAAGGCCTTCTCGGCCTTGCCCTGGGCGTCCTTTCGCTCGACCTGCACGCCAAAGTAGGAGCTCCATTTGTACTCGTCTCCCGAGGAGTACAGCATGACGCTGGGGCCGTCCGTGAGATAGGTGACGTCTCCCTCAAAGCCGCTGAACACCTCGCCCGACACGTACTTCAGCGGCTCGTTCACGCTCAGGTAGCCGTAGCCGTTAAACCCAGCGTTTACCGTGAAGTAGGTCGTGGCGACGGCGATATGGCTTAGGACGTCGCTCGACAGGATGCTCGTCTTGCTGTCCTTGTCCTGGTACCTGTAGGCATAGGCGCAGGTCACGCACACCAAAAGCGTTGACTTGGAGAAGAAGCCCCCGGAGCTGATCTTGTTCACCTCGACATTGACGCGGGGCATGAACGCGAAGATCTGGTTGCTCCCGTAGGAGGCGGCGTCCGCGAAGGTGCGCCAAGAGAGCGACGTCTTGACCTCGAATCCCTTGTACGGCACAAAGCCGTAGTCGATGATCGTCGAGACGTGCTGGCCCGAGGAGGCCTCGAGCCTCGAGGCGGTGTCGCTTGCCGTGTTTGTGTAGTCGCGCGTGCCCGAGAAGAGCAGGATAACCACGTCGTTGTGGTTGTCGGTGCTGTCTTTCCAGAAATCATCGGCGGGCTTGACCGTGGCGACGTCGAAGTCGTAGTCGTAGAGGTCGTCGCGCGAAAGGTCGCCGATGCCCATCGGGTTGAAATCGATGGGCGCGGCTTCGCCCCACTTGCCGTCTATCTTGCGCTGGACCACCAGGCGGGTGCGCATCTGGCCGTTGCAGTCGACGGCGGCGATCCTGAACATGGTGAGAACCCCGTCGATCTCCATGAACTTGGGGCGGCCGTCGCTGAAGACGTTGCTCATGAACTTGCCGGACGCGGCCGTGACGCCGCCGTCGGCCGCGATGCCGGAGATGCTGGAGGCCGCGTCGTCGTCTAAGACGTACTTGCTGCGGACATAGCTGTTCTCGTCGACGGTGATGCCGGTGTCGGGGTAGACGTACTCCTCGGCGTCCTGGGCGGCAGCGTCGGCGCTCAGCGCGGCCACGGCGGGCACGGCGTCCGCGTCCGTCTCGCCCGCGTCGGGTACAACATCGGCGTCCTCGTAGCCTAGGCCGGCCCGCACGCCCGCGACCTGGGCGTCCGTGCCGCAGACGATGGTGTAGAGCCCGCTTTCGTCCGGGTGCGCCACCGAGACGAGCTTGACCTCGTCCTCGCCAAGGGCCGCGGCCCGCGACGTCGCCGCGGTGACGGTGCTGAACTCTCGCCCGGCTTCGAGGTCGTCGGCCGTGACCTCGTCGGCGTGCTCGGCAAGATACTCCAGCGATATGCGGTAGTTTCCGTCCGCGTCCCGCTGGATTCCGTCATCGGTGCCCTCGTCGGGCACGGAGTCGTCCGAGAGTGCCGCGGCCAGGGCGCTCTCCAGGCTCGCGGCCTGTCCCTCGCCTTCCCAGCTGTCGTAGAGCACGCGGTCCTTGCCCTCGATCTTCCATATGTTGATGTTGCACTTGAAGAGGAAGAGCTGGACGGCGATGGAAAGGGACATGTCCATGAACACCATGGTGTGCGGGAACTGGTAGGTCTCGTCGGGCTTTCCCCTGACGTCCTCGTAAAACGAGATATAGAGCGTGAAACTGGCCGCGTAGCGGATTCCGATGCTCGCGACGCCGGCGATGCCCACGCCGCCGGTCACGCCCATGTCGAAGCAGAGGACCATCGCGATCTGGGTGTTCTTATAGTCCAGCGTCATCCCGTCGAAGAATTTGGCGAGCTTGTCCTCGAATTGCTCGTCTCCGTCGGGCCAGTACGTGACGCCGCCGATCGAGAGGGCAAAGGTGAAGGTCAGGCCAAACGAGACCGAGATGAAGACGGGCACGGGGCCGATCATCATCTGGATGTCGTAGAGGGCCGCCCCGCCAAACGAGAACGCCAGGTTGACGCCCACCTTCCACGCCTCTGTGTCTGCCCAATCATACGAGGCGTACAGAGAAAGGCCCGCGCCGATGAACAGCGTGTACTTGGGGAGAATCGTGGCGTTGAAGTACTTGTCCATCCCCTTCGCCTTGGGGGAGGTCATCGCCTTGCGCATGTCCTTCACGTTGTCCTGGCGCTTCTTGATGCATTTCTGCTGGTACTCGGCCTCTTCCTTGGCGTTCTCGAAGGAGTAGAGCTTCCAGGCGTCGGTGTTCAGGGGGCTGTCGTCTGTGGACGTGCCCAGCAGGCCGTCGCTTATGGTCAACGAGATGTAGCCGAAGGGCGACCAGCGGAACTTGCAGAGGTCGGTGGGTTTCCACCAGCTAAAGGTGGAGCCGCCGACGATGGGGACGTTGCTGGGCAGGGCGAAGCTGTTGCCGCCTATGAGCGGGACGCCCGGGATCGTGTCGCGGTTGCCGGAGCCCGTGCCGTCGAACGGGGGCCTGCGGAACTCGGCTAAGGTGACGACGGCGTACTCACGGCCGTTCTGCACGATGCTCGCCACAAAGCGGTTGCCGGGGTTGAAGGCCAGGCCGTAGTTGCCCTGGAGGAAGCGGCCCTTGAGCTCCACGCGGCAAACGCACAGGTCGCCGCTCTGGGAGATCATCTGTTTCTTCTTAAGCTCGACGGTGCCCAAGACGTCGACGTCTTGGGACGAGTGGCCGGGATAGGTCTCGCCTGTGCCGCGCCAGCAGCAGAACTTCACGCTGGTGGCGGGGATGTCGCCGACGTTTAAGCGGACCTCGGCGGATAAGGTCTGCTCGGCGTCGTTGGTCGTGGCGTTGAGGAAGGTCGCCTTGGAGTACTGGACGTCCCGGCCGTTGAAGCCGACGGCGCGGAAATAGGTCTCGTTGCTCTGCGTCTCGGGGGAGGCCAGGTAGTAAAGCTTGGCGCCCTGCACGTGGAGAAGGTCGATGGAGAGCTCGCGGTGGCCCGAGCCGCTGACACCCACCTGGAGGTCGGCCGAGTAGGCCGGCTTGAACTCGTTGGTGCTTCTCTGGGTGCCCTCGGAGATGTCGATGTACAGGTAGCCCTGGGAGTCCGTGGTCCCGGTATAGGTCTTGGAGCTGCTCGCGTCATAGCAGGAGACCTCGGCGCCCGCGACGGGCGGAAGGTCTGCCGCCGAGTCGACGGAGCCCAGCTTGGAGGCATCGACGACCCTGAAGACCGTGGTCGACTCCGTGGAGACGGTCACCTCGAAGGTGACCTCGGAGTCCTTTGCGTAGGCGACGGTGGGCGAGAAGAGGCTTGCCGCCCCGGTCTGCCCCGGGTCCCCTTCGCCGGACGCGCCCGGGATCACGGGTACCGCGAACGAGGCGATGAGAAGGCCGCCGCCAGCCAAAAAAGAGCGGCGGGTGAGGGTCTTGGCTTTGGCGTTGGCTTTGGCGTCTGTCATGGGGAGGCCCTTCTCGTCTGGTAACGACATGTGTTGGTCGAGTTTATTCGATTATCGCGTGCGAGGCGCGCCGAGGTCGCCACGATCCGCGTTTTGTTTCGCCTGCGGCTCGTGCCGGTGGCTGTCCGGCGTGCGGCCAAAGCGGCGCTTGAAGCTTACGTGGAAGTTGCCGCAGTTGGCGTAGCCCACGGCTCTGGCGAGGCGCGGATAGAGGGGTGACGAAGCGTTTTTCTTGACGCAAGGGGTGCTCCGGGGGAGGGGAGACCCCTGCGCGCCCGCCGCCTGCCCGCTCGCAAAATAGTCGCTGCGGCTCGAGCGCATCTGTGGCATAGTTTAAAAATCGCTCCGCACGGTAGCGGGGTGCGAATCCAGGGAGGTCTGGCATGGCACGGCACGAAGTCGCAGATGTTAGAGCAGATATGCGCATCAAGGCGCAGGCTCTTCTCGGCGGCGCATGCCTTCTTGCCGACTCCAACCTTCTACTACTATCTGCCGCGCGCTAGGTCTTCTTGACACCTGCGCGCGTTGCCTGAGCCGTATGCCCTCCTAGGGCGACGGCTACTTTTTTCTGCGGTTTCATGCCCGCTACAGCCTCTCCTCATAAAAGCGGCGCCGATCGGCGCCTGGACAGATTGGGAAGATCATGACCAGGAAGATCCACATTTTCGATACCACCCTGCGCGACGGCGAGCAGTCCCCCGGCGCCTCCATGAACACCGAGGAGAAGCTCGTCATCGCCCAGCAGCTCATCCGCATGGGCGTCGACGTCATCGAGGCGGGCTTTCCCATCTCGAGCCCGGGTGACTTTCGCTCGGTTCAGGAGATCGGCCGCCTGGCCGGCGACGCCTGCACCGTCTGCGGCCTGACCCGCGCCGTCGACAAGGACATCGACCGCGCGGCCGAGGCCTTGGCATGCGCCAAGCGCCCGCGCATCCACACCGGCCTGGGTGTCTCTCCGTCCCACCTGCGCGACAAGCTGCACATCACCGAGGATGAGTGCATCGAGCGCGCCCGCCACTGCGTCTCCTACGCCAAGAAGTACGTTGAGGACGTCGAGTTCTATGCCGAGGACGCCGGCCGCTCCGACCAGGAGTTCCTTATCCGCGTGATCCAGGCCGCCGTCGACGCCGGCGCCACCGTGGTCAACATCCCCGACACCACCGGCTACAGCCTGCCCGAGGACTTCGGCGCGCGCATCAAGAGCCTCTCGGACAACGTCATCGGCATCGAGAACGTCATCATCTCGGTCCACACCCACAATGACCTGGGCATGGCCACCGCGCTCGCGCTGCAGGGCGTGAAGAACGGCGCCCGCCAGATCGAGTGCACCATCAACGGCCTGGGCGAGCGCGCCGGCAACACCGCGCTCGAGGAGGTCGTCATGGCCATCAAGATGCACGGCGAGGAGCTCGACGCCCACACCGACGTCGTGACCCCCGAGCTCACGCGCGCTTCTCACCTGGTCAGCCGCATCACCGGCATGAACGTCCAGGCCAACAAGGCCATCGTGGGCGCCAACGCCTTCGCGCACAGCTCGGGCATCCACCAGGACGGCGTGCTCAAGGCCCGCAACACCTACGAGATCATCGACCCCGCTGACGTGGGCGCCGCCGGCTCCGAGATCATCCTGTCGGCCCGTTCCGGCCACGCCGCGCTGCGCCACCGCCTGTCCGAGCTGGGCTACACCTTCAAGGACGAGGAGTTCGACGACATCTACATGCGCTTCCTCGAGATCGCGGACCAGAAGAAGGAGGTCTACGACGAGGACCTGGAGTCCATGGTCCAGGAGCGCGACCGCGAAGTTAAGGCCGTCTACACCCTCGACGCCCTGCAGGTCTCCTGCGGCGACCCGCTGGTGCCCACCGCCACGGCGACCATCACCGACGAGCTGGGTGTGAAGCACGTGGTGTGCGCCACCGGCACCGGCCCCGTCGACGCCGCCTACAAGGCCGTTGACCAGGTCGTGGCTGTCCACGGCGACCTGGCGGAGTTCAACGTCAAGGCCATCACCCGCGGCATCGACGCCATCGGCGAGGTCACGGTGCGCGTGACCGCCGAGGACGGCTCGGTCTACTCCGGCCGCGGCGCGGACACCGACATCATCGTGTCTTCCGCCAAGGCCTACGTCAATGCCATCAACCGCATGATCCAGACCGCCCGCTCCAAGGCGGGAAAGTAAGGCCTAACGTCGACATCGTTGATTCGGGGCCGCGCCGGTGTTCGCGGGCGCGGCCCTTTTGGAGAGGAGAACACAATGGCACGTCCCATGACCATGGCCGAGAAGATCCTGGCGGCCCACGCCGGGCTTGACGAGGTCGTCCCGGGCCAGCTCGTCGAGTGCGACCTGGACCTCGTTTTGGCCAACGACATCACCGCCCCTATCGCCATCAAGACGGTGCGCGAGATCGGCGCCGGCGTCTTTGATAAGGACCGCATCTGCCTGGTGCCCGACCACTACAGCCCCAACAAGGACATCAAGAGCGCCGAGCAGACCAAGGTCACGCGCGACTTCGCCCACGAGCACAACATCACGCACTACTTCGAGCAGGGCTGCATGGGCATCGAGCATGCGCTTCTCCCCGAGCAGGGCGTCGTGGTGCCCGGCGACCTCATGATCGGCGCTGACTCCCACACCTGCACCTACGGCGGCATCGGCGCCTTCTCCACCGGCGTGGGCT
>CAVDTK010000065.1:2917-11572 GCA_963611755.1 Oscillibacter sp. ER4 | reverse complement strand
CACGGGCATGGACTCGCCGGTGAGCGAGCTCTCGTTGACCGACAGGTCGACGCTCTCGAGCAGGCGTCCGTCGGCCACGATCTTGTCGCCCGTCTCGACGAGCAGCACGTCGCCGACGACGATGTCGCGCTGCGGGACCTGCGTGGGCTCGCCGTCGCGGATCACCTTGACGAGCGTGTCCTCGTTGATGCGGTTGAGCTCCTCGAAGGCCTTGGCCGACTTGCCCTCGGTGATGACGGTGATCACCACCGAAAGCGCGATGGCGCAGAAGATGCCGGCGCACTCCAGGAAGTTGTACTCGCCGCCGGTGCAGTAGCGGGCGATGTTCACCCCCAGCGTGATGATGGCGGCGAAGATCAGCATGAGCAGCATCGGCTCGGTCGACGCGTCCCAGACGCGCCGTGCCAGGGATTCGCCCTTGGCCTGTGTGAAGGAGTTGGCGCCATGCGCGGCGCGCGAGGCCTCTACCTGCGACGACGCGAGCCCCCGCTCGGCATCGGCGCCGGTTTGCGCCAGCAACTCCTCCCGTGAGAGCGTGTGAGCGTTCTCCACGGAATTCCCCTCTCAGTTGTTCTTTGCTGCGCGCGGGGTCAAAAAACGAGACTCCGCGTACAGCACCCCTCAGTGCCGTACGTGAGTCTCGTTCATTAAGGCAAGCCAGGCGTGCGGGCGAGAAGCCCGGGGCCAGTATGTTGACTTGCCGCGCCGATACGGCGCGACTACTCCCTCAAGTACACAAGGAAGCAGGATAACACAACCTGCGCCCCTTATGCGAGAAGACGCTGAATCGCGTCGTGGATCTTCTCGGGCTCGATGGGCTTGACCAGGTGCTCGTTCATGCCGGCGTCGAGGCTGCGCTTGATGTCGTCAAGGAAGGCGTTGGCCGTCATGGCCACGATGGGCACGGCGGCCGCATCCGCGCGGCCCGAGGCGCGGATGGCGCGGGCCGCCTCGAGGCCGTCCATCACGGGCATCATCACGTCCATGAAGACGATGTCGAAGTGGCCCTCGGACGAGGCCTCGAAGGCATCGACGGCCTCGCGCCCGTTGCTGGCGTACTCGACCACCAGGCCCTCCCCCTCAAGGATGAAGCTCGCGATCTCGCGGTTGAGCTCGTTGTCCTCGGCGAGAAGCGCGCGCTTGCCCGTGACGTCGACGTCCGCCGCGGCGCGCTCCTTGGCCATACGGTCCTCGAGGTCCAGCTCGAACGGCAGGCGCACGTGGAACGCGGTGCCCTCGCCCTCGGCGCTCTCGCACGTGATGGTGCCGCCCATCTGCTCCACCAGCTCGTGGACGATGGCCAGGCCCAGGCCAGAGCCCGCGGCGGTCACATTCTCGTCTCGCTCCTCCTGGGAAAACGCGTCGTACATGCGGTCCTGGAACTCGCGGCTCATGCCGATGCCGGTGTCCGCGCAGGTGAACTCGAACCAGGCGGTCTTCTCGTCATAGGAAAGCTCGCGGCAGCTCACGGTTATCGATCCGCCCGGGCGGTTGTACTTGACCGCGTTGGTCGCGAGGTTGTTGAGCACCTGCTGCAGGTGCTTTGAGCTGCCGATAAGGTGCCAGTGCGTGACGCCCGAGGGGTCGCCGGCAAGGCCAAAGGCAAGGCCGCGCTCGGTCGCCTGCGTCTCGGTCAAGGAGTTCACGGCGCGCAGGACCTCGCCCAGGTCAAAGGGGTCGTGGGCCAGCTCGGTCACCCCGCTTTCGAGCTTGCTCATGTCCAGGATGTTGTTCACCAGGGTGAGCAGGTAGTCCGAGGCCTCCATGATCTTCTCGCGGCACCGCTTTTGCATCTCGGCGTTATCGGGGTCGCTTTGGGCGATAAGGACCTCGCCGCGGATGCCGTTGATGGGCGTGCGCACGTCGTGGCTCATGCGGCGCAGGAAGCTGGTCTTGGCCTTGTTGGCGCGCTCGGCCTGGATGCGCAGGTCCTTGTTCCTGACCTCCTCATCGATGCACTTGGAGAGGGCCACGCCGCGCACCGAGTCGGGCGTGTGCTCGACGCAGATCGCCTTGGTCTCCATCCAGTGCACCTGGCCGTGGTCGTCGAGCTGCTGGTGCTTGTAGGTGATCTCGGTCTGGCCGGAGCTGAACGCCGCCATGGCCCGCTCGCGGCCGAAGCAGGCGGAGAACTCGCCGGCCTGCTCCTGGTTGGGGATCGTGGTCGCGCCCAGGCGGATAAGCTCGTCGATGCTGCCCGTCTCGGGCGCGGTCTTGTTGAGGGCGCTGTGGTAGGCGATCATCCGGTAGCCGTTGTGGGTGTAGTCCATCTCGACGGCCAGAGGGTAGTCGACGCCCATGGCCACCGCGTAGAGCTGCACCTTCTGCTGGAGGGCGCGCTCGTTCTCTAGGCGTTCGATGTCGTCGGCCATCGCGGCGCGCTTTTGCTCCTCGCGGCGCTTGTTGTGGCGCAGGACCAAGAAGACGATGATCGCCAGCGAGATGAAGAAGGCCATGTTGACCACGTAGGTCATCATGTTGCTGGCCGGGTTGTACCAGCCGCCGACCGGCGAGAGCTCAAGGCGCCAAGAGACGCCACCGGCCTCGAAGTCATGGACCAGGGCGTCGTCGGTTACGGCGTCCGCCGAGCCGCAGACCTCGACGTACTCGGCGCTCGTGGGCGAGGAAAGCTTGGAGAGGCGGTAGTTGTAGCCCTGCTCAGAGAGAGTGCCCACGGAGTCTTGGAAGAGCTCCGGCACCTTGACGATCACGATGGTGAAGCCCCAGAAGGTCTTCTCGCCGTTTTGCTCCAGGTAGACGGGGTTTCTGATGGCGATTCCGCTGCCGCCTTGGAGCAGGTCGAAGGGGCCCTGCATGACCACGACGTCGTTGTCGCGCGCGTAGCGGCAGGACTCGCCGCGCTCGTCGTCGCGGTCGATGAGGTTGATGAGGCCGGCCTCGTTGCCCTCGGCGGGGTAGATCTCGGTGACGGCGCCGCCGGGCGCGATCTGGATGCTCTGGATGTAGTCGCCCATCACAGCCTCGGCCATGCGAGACAGCGACGGCAGCGAGCCGCCGCTGTTGACCACGTGGCGCTCGAGCGTGTTGGTGACGCCCACGGCCTTCTCGATGTCCGAGGTCAGAAGGCTGGAGTAGACCTTTGAGCTGAGGTCGGCCTTGGCGCGGGCCTCGTTGGTGCGGTTGCGGGTGATGGTCGAGGCCATCGTGGAGACCAGCGCGATGCCCGCGATGATGATAAGGACGGGAACCAGCAGGTAGGCGTTCTTTTTGAGGGTCGCGAGCGGGCCGGGCTTTTGGGCGGCCGGGGCGACGGGCGCGGCGGGCTGGGCCGCCGTCGGCGCTGCGGGCGCTGCGGGCACTGCGGGCTGCGGGCGCTTCTCCGTGTGGTTGGATCGGGCCATGGGAGGAACCTCTCTGCGAGCTAAGAGCCGGCGGGCGCCGAGGGCAGTTTGGGCGCCGCGCGCCGGCGGGTATCACGTGTTGCCTAGTTTCTCACATGTCGTGACCTGCGAGGGGGGGGGATTAGCGAAAGTCCCCCTGAAATGCGGCCTAGACCTTCCGCTTTGCGTCCATGGCAACGTAGAGCCTGGGGGCAAAGGTGAAGAAGAAGCCGTCGAACCTGCGCTTGGCCTCGTGGCGGGTCTTAGGCCCAAACCTTGCCTGGGCCGAGAAGCAGCCCGCCTTGAGCTTGAGAAGGCGCTCGTCGCTTATGGTGTCTGGATTGGTCTCGAGGCACTGCACCAGCGAGCCGCGCGCCTCGCACAGCGCCGAAAATGCCAGGTCAAGCCAGCCGCGTTCCTCGAAGTAGGCGCAGCGCGCGAGGAAGCCCTCGGCCGCGTCGAGGAACGGGCCGGGCTTTGGCGTGTGCATGATGGAGCCCGTGGTCTGGACGTAGCGGTAGCCGGAGGTGTTGGCAAAGGCCACCGTGCCCGCGCGGGCCACAAGGCGGTGGATGATGAGCTCGTCCTCGTGGAGCTTGCCCACGTCAAAGCGCTCGTGGTCAAAGATGGCGCGGTCGTAGAGCTTGTTCCAGCTCACGATGTACTCCACGTACTCCTCGCCCTGGTAGTCGGCCTCGAAGGCCTCCCAGTAGCCGCGCTCGTCAACGACCTTGGGCGCAACAAGAACGTGCTCGAGCTCCTTGCCCGCCTCGTCGACCTCGACCAAGCCGCCTACGACCATGGCGGCGCCGGTGCCGACCATGGCATCGTGAAGGATCTCCAGGCAGTCGGGGTCGATGTAGTCGTCGGAGTCCAGGAAGTAGAGCAGGCTGCCGCGGGCAGCCTCAATCCCGACGTTTCGCGCCGCCGAGAGGCCGGCGTTCTTCTGGTGGATCACGCAGACGCGCGGGTCGCGCGCGGCCAGGGCGTCGGCCAGGGCGCCCGCGTTGTCGGGCGACCCGTCGTCGACAACAATAACCTCCAGGTCAGAGAGGGTTTGGGCCAGCACCGACTCAACGCAGCGCTCGATCCAGCGCTCGACGTTGTACGCCGGCACGATCACAGAAACCAGGGGCTTCTCAGACATCGCATCTCACTTTCTCAACGGTTCCGCGCACCATATTAGTGCAGCCGGGCGGGCAGACGTTGCGTGGGCGATGGTACGCGCTCAAAAACAGGCCCATATTGGTAGGTTTGCCGAGAAGGGCGCTCAATTTCGATGCCATATTGGTACGTTTAGGCCCTCAAGAGGCACCCACGATTTTCTCCCCAACGCATCTACCTGCGGTTTCAACTAATCATTGAACTCAAAACAAGCCGATCAACGCCAGAAACCACCAATATGCACCCCAAATTGAGCACCCACCAACCGCGCGCCCGCCGCTAGCGCCCAAGGCACCCAATGGGCACGACATGAACGCCATCTGGCCTCGTGTAGGCATACTGTCCGCCCGTAACCACCATAAGAAACCGCGGAGACGTCATCTTCCCGCAGTCCACGCGGTCCGCAAGGGCAAGGAGGTTGGCCGCACCCTCGTCTATCCTCTTTTGCCCGCCCAGCTTAATCTCCACACCGGCCCATTCCCCGTTGCTCTTGCGGAGAATGGCATCGGCCTCAAGGCCCGTCTTGTCGCGGTAGTGGTAGACGCCGCCGTCCATGTTTCTCATATAAATGCGCAGGTCACGCACGCAAAATGACTCGAAGAGATAGCCCATGGCGTTCAAGTCTGAAAGCAACGCTTCCTCATCGGCCTCCAGCGCCGCGGCGCTAAGTGAGGGATCGCACAGATGCCAAACCGCGGAGCTGCGAAGCGGCGTCTTTGAGCGCAGCGCGGGCGCCCACGCCTTTGCCTCTTCGATAACGAAGAGCCTACGCAACGCGTTGAGATACACGCGCAGAGTTGGCTCGCTCATGCCAATGCCCGCGTTCTTGACGTCGGCAAGAAGCGTTGCGTTTGAGGCCTCTTGGGCGGTATTGCGGGCAATCGACCGAAGAAGTGCCCGCGCGCGATCAGGGTCAATCGACACGCCGGAAGCCTCGGCAATGTCCGAGTCGCAAAGCGCATCAAGATAGTCGCGGGAGATTTGGCCGCTGAGAGAACCCCGGGCAATCGGCGCCGGCCATCCACCCGCACAGATAAGATGAGCGTAATCCTCAACCGTGAGCGACGAGAAACCCTCGCACTTGTCCGAGCCGTCAAACAGGGAGGCGAGGCTCACGTCGCCCGACGAGTGGCCCGACTCGCTAAGCGACATGGGGTCCATGTCGACACGTGCAATTCTTCCCGTGCCAGTGTGCTTGGGAGCCTCGTCATCGCCAAAGTCGCGTGGCGTGGCCGACCCCGTGAGCAGGAACTGGCCCGGCTCCCCGCCCTTCTCGTCGATGTCATAAATCACGGCATCCCACAGCACGGGCGCAACCTGCCATTCATCAATAAGACGAGGTCTCTCGCCGCGAAGGAGCAGAGAAGGCCTGACGGCAGCGGCTTCCATGCTCGCAGCGTATGTGTCGGGGTCGCGCATCTTGAGGGCGCTTGCCGCGAACTGCTCGCACGTTGAGGTTTTGCCGCACCACTTTGGACCCCTCACAAGGAGTGCGCCAGACTGCTTAAGTTTGCGCTCGATCTGCTGGTCTACGATTCGAGAAATATACTTCATGAGCTGCCCCTTTCATGAAGCACATTATACGACTTTCTGGTTTGGCGCGGTTTTGCTTTCGGGTTTGGCGCGATTTTACTTTCGGGTTTGGCGCGGTTTTACTTTCGGGTTTGGCTCGGTTTTACTTTCGGGTTTGGCTCGGTTTTACTTTCGGGTTTGGCGCGATTTTACTTTCGGGTTTGGCGCGGCGACCGTGTCGCAAAGGCTCTGGCCGCATAGCAAAGGGTGCCCCCGGTTTCCCGAGAGCACCCTTTCCGATTACGCCCCGCTTAGGCTTGAAGGCCGCCCGCTAATCAGTCGGCACGTTCTTCACGCGGATGTCGAGGGAGTTGTTCTGGCTGCCGTCGTACTCGGTGCCGCCGGTAATGGCGTCGGCGTACCAGTTGGTCTGATACCAGCTTGCGTAGCTGGACGTCAAAGCTGTTCTGCCGTTATCGGAAACCTGAAGCTGGCCAAACGGATAGTACTCGCACCTGATCTGCCCGCTAAAGGCCTTGGCGCCGTGGGACAGGAAGGCGAGAGCGGTCGGGAGCTGGACCTGCACGGCATAAAGCAGCTGGTTCTTGACCTCCTCGCCGGTCTTAAGGTTGAAGATCGTGCCATAGCGAACAGCAATCCTGGACGGCTGGTCTTTCCTGCACCCGTTGCCGCCCCACGCAGAGATCGACCCCACGCCCTTAACATCTTCCACCGACGTGACGATGTAGTTCTGCGGGTCCGTGATCTTGTTGCCGATATTCACGGACGAGATAAGCCTCTCGCCGTCGGAGCTCAGGTTCAGGCTGTATTGCTGCCGGATCTTCTTGCCGTCCTGGTAGAGGATGTTGTAGCCAAAGTCCGTGAAGAAGTAGTTCCAGTTGCGCGCCGTGTCGGAGTAGCGGTCCACCTCGTCGGTGGGGTTCTTGTCGCCGTCCAGGACCGTGGCCCACACCCTGGTGGTAGCGCCGTTCTTATCCCAAAGCGACGCCTTGCCGTTGCCGATGATCTTCTCTTCCCTTGCCCTCATCGTGGAGGTGTTGATGTTAAGCAGCTGCTTCGAGAACTGCGTGTTTGGCTGCTGGGACTTAAAGCCGACGGCCTCCATCTCTTCCACGATGTTCTCTACCGGGCGCTCGGTCCCGTCGGAGTCCGTGATGGTCGGGCGCATGGCGGCCGGCAGGGCATTGAGACGCGCGGCCATCGTGCGCAGCTCATCGATCTCAAAGGTGGTGCTCGGCTTCCAATCGCTCGTGATATTGAGGAACAAACCGCTGGTATAGGCATCGGCGAAGCAGGTGCCGTCGTAGGCCGCCGTGAGCGCGTAGCTGCCGACCTTATACGACCTCATGCGCGTGGAGTCGGTCGCAAGGAACTTGACTTCCGTGACATCGGTGTCGGTCGACGCGACCATGTAGGCGGAATTCTCGAGGTACTTCTCCTCTACCACCTCGTTGAACGTCTTGCCGGGGTTATCGGCGAGCAGCTTGGCGGTATCGATATCGGTTGCTGTGATGGTGGGGTCGACGGACGACTGGCCGGCCTTGCCGGGATAGTCTTTTCTCAGCTGGTCCCAATCGACCTTGCCGTAGAGAACGGCAGAGATTTCGTTTGAATAGTTATGCAGCTCCTGCATGTTGACCATGACACCCTGCGTGGCGGCGGTGTTGCCCTTGGCCCTATAGAGCTGCACGCTGAGCTTGGCGCTGTAGAGCGCGTACGCGTTGTTGTACATGACCATGAAGCTTGCCAGGAAGGCGCGCTTGGCGGCCTTGGTCTCAACGTCCCAGTTGTACTTGGTGTCGACGTACTTGAAGTAGACGTCGAAGATGTTCTCGTTGTCGACGGTCGAGGAAGAGACGACGACGTTGCGCAGCGCGGTATAGGCGCCGCCGATGCCGTTGTTGAAACCCTTGTTCTTTGCGTTGTCGTCGACGGCGTTGAGGTAGGTCTCAAGGGCCTTGACGGCCTTCTCGGGCATCTGCGAGATCGTGGTGCTGCGCGAGCACTTCTTTGTCGTCTCTTTGCCGTTGGCGTCGAGCTCGTAGTACTCGCCCAAGACCGTGTCCATGCCCTTGAAGATGTCGCTGGTGGTCTGCGAGCACAGCAGGCTCATCAGGCTCTTGTACGTGTTGGACTCCTGGTTCCACTCGGTCTTGGCGCTCTGCTGGTCGAGCTTCACGTTGATGGTCTTGACCGTGGTCTCCACGCAGTCGAGCTTGGTGTTCATCTCGTCGAGCTTGTTCATCACGTCGTCAACGGTGTATTGCTGCGTTTCCTGGGGGAGAAAATCCGTGAAGAACACGCCGAGAAGACCGACGATGGTAAAGCCCGCCGTCGCATAGTTGAAGAAGCTCTTGCCGAGAACCATGACCAGGTTAACAGCGTGGTTGATGCCAAGGCCCGTAGAGACGGCGTCGCTGAGAACCGACTTGACCCTCGCGTCGGACTTGGAGGAGTTCGAGCTCTGGCGGTAGATGGTGTCAACCTGTTTGACGGAGTCTCCCGCGTTGGTCGTCACCGTCCCGGCGGCGACGGCAAGCGAGGTGTACCGGGGGATGATGCTCGAGATATAGGCCTCGAAGATCGAGGTGCCGTCGGTGGCGGTGTTGGCGGCGGC
>CAVDTK010000065.1:0-2772 GCA_963611755.1 Oscillibacter sp. ER4 | reverse complement strand
AGGGACTCGCCGTCAAAGAGCTCGATGTCCGCGTCCTTCTCGGGCACGCCAAACGCGTTGACGGAGCCGTTGGCCATGCCCAGGTTGACGTTGCTCAGGTACATGTACATGGCGTCAAAGAGCTTGTCCTTGTCGGCCGCGCTCAGGCCGCGGAGCGTGACGTCGCTGTCAAACTGGTCGTTAGGAACAGAGACCTCGAGCTTGATGAGGTTCTTCTCGGCATCATAGACCGAAGCCTGGATGTCGCTGGCCTCGACTTCCTTGGACTCGCCGTTGTCGTCGGTCAAGACGCGGTAGGCCGAGAAGGTCGTGCTTTCAGAGAGGTCGACGTCGCCCACCTCGTCCTCGTCGTCGGCCTCCTGGCTGGAGTGCGCGCTGGCGAAGTAGGTGACGACCGTGTTCTGGTCGCCGCGCTCGAGCTGGACGGCCCACGCAAAGGCGACGGGGCTCGTCTTGGCGTAGGCGAACGCGTCGCCCTTCGAGCCCGTCGCATCGGCCACGACGTCCTCAGGGTAGACGATGGTGTTCTTGTAGGTCGAGGTTATCTCGCCGCCAAAGAGAATGCCGCCCTGCGTCAGGGCATCGGTGAGCTCTTGGTACGCGGCGTAACCGGTCGCGTCCTTGACCTCCAGCGTGACCCACGTGTAGCTCAGGTCTCGCGCGCACTCGGTGACGTCGATGTTGCTGTTGCCGTTGACCTGGATGCTCTTCACGATGTCGTCGTTGGTGAACGTGCGGTACTCAACGCCGTCGATGGTGAAGGTATCGCCGGTCGCATACCCGGCAAACTCAGACGTCGCGGGAATGGGCAGGCCGACGTCCAGGCCATCCATGTCCACGGGCACGCGGAAGCGGTTGTTGCCGTCCCAGTAGCACCCGTTGTCAAAGGTGTGCGCATTCACGTCGTCGTCCATCGGAGCCTCGGAGGTGACGTCGACGATGCTGCCGGTCGGATCCGAGTAGCTCACGCAAGCGATGCCATAGGTTTGGCTCTCGTCGGCAAACGGCTGGTCAATGAGCTCGACATAGCCGTAGCTCGAGTCCTCGCTGGCTGCGCCCTCGGGGATGTTGTCGATAACGAAGCGCAGCTCATAGTGGGTGCGGTTTATCAGGCTGGCGTCGTCCTCGTTTTTGCCCTCGACCTTTACGGTATAGGCGCCCGCGCGGACGGTCGCGCCCTCAAGGCTGCCGGAAAGCGTGATCTTGGAGGTGTCGAAGGAGTTCAGCTCGCCGGCCGTCTCCGAGGAGCCCGCGTAGGCGACCTCAGAAAGCACGGACACGTTGACGGTGTTCGCGCCGATGTGGATGGGACGGCTCATCTCGAGGTTAACGATGCCGGAGGCGGCGTCGCTGCTCGCCTTGCAGGTAACCGTCGCCTCGATCGAGAGCTTCTCGCCGCGTGTGTCGACCTCAACGGTCTTGGAGAAGTCGACGGAGCCGTCGGTATCGGAGGCGGCGTCGGCATCCTGCGCGTCGTCGGACGTCGTCTGCGAGCTTTGGGACGTGCCGTTGACCTCGTCGGCCATGGCCTGGAGGGCGCTTGCGGGGAACATGTTGAGAAGGAGGACGCCAATAAGCACGACGCTCAGGGTTGCCTTGAAGCGCAGCTTCTTGCCTGCATGGAGAGCCACGACGCCGGCAATGACGAG
Organism: Oscillibacter sp. ER4; assembly: GCA_963611755.1. Classification (GTDB taxonomy): domain Bacteria; phylum Actinomycetota; class Coriobacteriia; order Coriobacteriales; family Atopobiaceae; genus Paratractidigestivibacter. The sequence goes on along the minus strand of CAVDTK010000065.1, from coordinate 1,123 downwards.
GACGGCGACGATGGCCACGACCGCAGAGCTGTCGCCCGTGTTCGGCGTCTTGTCCTTGGATTTGCCGGCGTTGTCGGCGCTGTCGGCGTCAGCGCTTTGGCCGTTCTGTGTGTCCTGGGAGCCGGCGTCCGAGCCCTTAGCCAGAACGGCCGTGGTGCTCACCGACTCGCCATCCTTGGTAGCCGCGACCTCAGAGGAGGCCGAGCCACTGACCAGCGTCCAGCCGTCGGGGACCTTGAAGGAGACCGAGTGCTCCGAGAGGTCTACGTCCAGCTTGTTCGTGTCCGTGACGGTGATCTGGACCTGGTCGTCCGGCAGGCCGTCCGTCGACGTCGTAACGTCGAGCGGCAGGTAGTCGAACGGGTCGACCGTCGCCTCCTCGCTCTGGGCGGCATCCGTCGCATCGTCCGCAAGCGCCATGCGCGGAGCGGCCGTAATCACAAGCGACAAGACCGCCAAGAGCATTACGAGAAGAGCGGCAAGGCGTTTGCCGCTCCCCCGCCAACTAAGCTGCTTTTCCACAAGGGCCTCCATCCCCAAGCCGCATTTCCCGCGGCACGTTTTCACACGTGTTAGTTTACAAGACCCAGCCGGTAGTTCTGGTGCAGGGGGCCTTAGACCACTTGACGCGCTCAAAAACAAGCGCATGTTGGTAGGTTTGCCGAGAGGGGCGCTCGATTTCGGTGCCATGTTGGTACGTTTGGGCCCTCAAGGGGTGCGTGCGATTTTCTCACCAACTCGCCTACCTGCGATTTCAACTAATCATTGATCGCCAAACAGGCCGAGAAACGCTAAGAAACACCAATATGCACTCCAAATTGAGCGCCCAACCCCGTGCGCGCCGATAAATCCACCTCAGCAAAGAGAAAGGGCCGCCGGTTTCCCGACGACCCCCTTTCTTGCTTCTGGACCCCCGCGCTAGATCGCGTCCAGGGCCTGGGCGAGGTCGGCGATAAGGTCGTCCGTTGCCTCAAGTCCGCAGCTCAGGCGCACCATATCGGGGCTGATGCCGCAGGCCTCGAGCTCGGCGTCGTTCATCTGGCGGTGCGTGGCGTTGGCCGGGTGCAGGCAGCAGGTGCGGGCGTCGGCCACGTGCGTGGCGATCTGCGCGAGCTTCAGGCTC
>CAVDTK010000064.1:10019-11698 GCA_963611755.1 Oscillibacter sp. ER4 | reverse complement strand
GGCGCGGGCCCTGAGGGCTTGACCTTCTTAGCAGCCTTTTTATGCGGCTTGCCAGCCATCTCTTAGCCGAAGTAGCGCTCGAGCAGGCCCTTCAGGGCCTTGCCGTGACGGGCCTCGTCGCGAGCCATCTCGTGGACGGTATCGTGGATGGCGTCCAGGCCGTTCTTCTTGGCGCAGGTGGCCAGCTCGACCTTGCCGGCGGTGGCGCCAAACTCGCAGTCCACGCGCCAGGCCAGGTTGTCCTTGGTGCTGGCCTTCATGTTGGGCTCAAGCTCGGTGCCCAGGAGCTCGGCGAACTTGGCGGCGTGCTCGGCCTCCTCGTAGGCGGCCTTCTCCCAGTACAGGCCCACCTCGGGGTAGCCCTCGCGATGCGCGATGCGGGCCATGCACAGGTACATGCCCACCTCGGAGCACTCGCCGGTGAAGTTGGCCTTGAGCTGCTCGAGGATGTAGGCCTTGTCCTCGTCGGAGATGTCGGGGTTGTCCTTGACGGTCTTGTCGTAGACGCCGTACTCGTGCTCGGCGGCCAGCTCAAGCTCGCCCTCGACCTTCTCGAACATCTTGGCGGGAGCGTGGCAGACGGGGCACTCCGCGGGAGGCTCGGCGCCCTCGTAGATGTAACCGCAGACCTTGCAGACCCACTTGTCCATAATGACCTCCTTTTTGTTGCGGCCGGCTTCCCAGCGCCGGCGCGCGTCCTCTCCTATGTCACACGCCCGGACGAGAAGACCGGGCGGCATGGCTAATGGTGCTGGCAGGCAGGGCAGATGCCGTCGAACTGCAGCGTGTGGCCGGTGATCTGGTACCCGCTGGCGGCCGTGGCCGCGGTCTCGACGCCTTCCAGGACCGGGATCAGCACGTCGTCCACGCGGCCACACTTGATGCAGCGCACGTGGTAGTGATCGAACACCTGGTGGTCGAAGTGGTCGGCCCCGTTGTTGATCTTGACGCGCAGGGCCACGCCCTCGTCGGCGAGTTTGCCCAGCGTGCGGTACACGGTGGCCTTGCTGATCGTGGGGTGCTTGGCGTGGACGCTCTCGTAGACCTCGTCGGCCGTGGGGTGGTTTGCCAGGGCCGCGAGCTCGGCTGCGATGATCTCGCGCTGAACGGTGTTTCTCGCCGCCATGGTTCACCAGCCCTTCGTTGCCGTCGTCCTGCTTGCTAAGGTAACTATATCGTTATTGATAATGATTATCAATAGGGAATTTTTTGCAAATTAGATCAACTTGCCGAGAAGCTCTTCTCCGCGGGCGTCGTGGGCAACCAAGCGCACTTCACGGGCCGGTTCCTCGCCCGGCGCGGACTCGTCGTCCTTGCGGGTCACAAACACGTCCACGCGCGCGTCGCCGATCTCGTCGGAGAACTGCTCGCCCCACTCGATAACGCAAACGCCCTCCTGGCCCAGCACGTCGAAGAGCCCCGTGTCCTCAAGCTGGTCGGGGTCGTCCAGACGGTACAGGTCAAAGTGGAAGAGCGGCAGCCGTCCGCCCTCGTAGACCATCTGGATGGTGAACGTGGGGCTCGTCACGTCGGCCGTGATGCCCAGACCGGCGGCGATACCCTTGGTGAGCTGCGTCTTTCCCGCGCCCAGGTCCCCCGTGAGCACCAGCACGTCCCCGTTCTCAAGCACGCGCCCCAGCCGCTCGCCCAAGGCGATGGTCTCGGCCTGCGAGGTGGTG
>CAVDTK010000064.1:0-9466 GCA_963611755.1 Oscillibacter sp. ER4 | reverse complement strand
AACATCACGCGCGCGTGCGGGTTGCCCACGCCAAAGACCAGGTTCGTGCGCGTCTCGCCGAGGGGGCACGCATGGCAGTCGCCCATGACCGCGCGGATCTCCTCGAGGGTCACCTCGCGGGGCTTCTGGTCGTGGTGCCCGGGAATCTCCAGCTTAGGCATGGCTTCTCACCGGCTTATCTAGACGTAGACCTTCTGCAGGCGCAGGCCAAAGTCGCAAACGACCTCGTAGTTGATGGTGCCGCGCAACGCCGCGTGATCGTCTGCCGTAATGGCCTGCTGGCCGTCCGTGCCGATGACGGTCACCACGTCGCCCACCTCGACGGGGCGCGTGGGGCAATACGGCCGGGTGGTGTTGACGTCCACAGCGAACATGAACTGGTCCATGCAGATGTTGCCCACCTGGCGGGCGCGCCCGCCGCCTACCAGCACCTCCATGTTGTTGGAGAGGGTGCGAGAAAGGCCGTCGGCGTAGCCGATGGGAACCGTGGCCACCTGGATGTTCTGCTTGGGCACGCGGTAGGTCATGCCGTAGCCCACGCCGTCACCCACATTGGGGTAGATCACGCGGGTCACGCGGCCGCGCACGCTCATGACGGGCTCGAGCTCGATGCGGTACGTGGTCGTTTGCGCAGGATGCAGGCCGTAAAGGCCAATGCCCACGCGACACATGTCGAACTGGCACTCGGGGTGAAGGATGGTGCCCGGCGTGTTGTCGCAGTGCACAAGGCCCGTCTCCAGCCCGGCACCGCGAAGCGTGGCCACCGCCTCTTGGAAGCGGTTGAGCTGCAGCGCGAAGTCCCAGTCGTCCAGGACATCGGCCGTGGCGAAGTGCGTGAACGTGCCCGCGCACTCAAGGCCGCGGTGGAAATCGATGGTGCGGCGCAGCTCAAGGACATCCTGGCGGCGCACGCCGATGCGCGTCATACCGGTGTCGATGATCAGGTGGTACTTGGCAACCTTGTTGGCGGCGGCCGCAGCCTCGCCCAGGGCCAGGGCAAAGTCGGCCGTGTAGACGGAAGGCATGAGGTCGTACTGGACCAGGGTCTCCACGCAGTCGACGGGTGGCTCGCTCAAGATGAGGATCGGCCACTCGATGCCGGCCTGGCGCAAGGCCACGCCTTCCTCGACCGTGGCCACCGCGAACTGAGAAGCCCCGGCCTTGTGCATGGTCTTTGCGCAGGCCACGGCCCCGTGCCCGTAGGCGTCGGCCTTGACCACGCACATCATCTGGACGCCGCGCGCCAAACAGCGCTTGAACGCCGCGGTGTTGCGGCGCAGGGCGGAAAGGTCGATCTCGACCCAGCTCCACCTGGTATCAGGGCATTTGCTCGCGTCCATAGTCAACTCCCGTGCCTCGCGCCCTTCTCGCCGGGGCGCCCTACTCTTCCTGCGCATCCTCCTCAGGATACATCGCGTGCTCCTCGATGGCGTCGGCGGCCAGGCCAATGCGGTCGGCGACGTCGGTGGCCATCACGCCGCGCGAGCCGTAGCTCTCAACGGCCAAGGAGGCCGCGTAGCCGTGGATCTCGCAGGCCAGGGCGCAAAGAAGGGGCAGGTTGGAGGCCTTGGGCGTGCCGGCGACCTGCGCCAGAAGCGAGGCCGTCATACCGGCCAGTACGTCGCCGGAGCCGGCCGTGGCCAGGGCCGAGGGGCCGGGCTTGGGCAGGATCGCCTGCGAGACGCCCACGCACGCGGTGGCCGTGCCCTTGGCAACAATGGCCAGCTCAGAGCCGCCGTCGCCCCAGATCACGGTGCGCGCGGCCTCCAGCTGGTCGACAAGGGGCACGATGGGATCGTCCGCGCGGTTGACCAGGCGGGCCAGCTCGCCGCGGTGAGGCGTCAGGATCAGCGGCGCGTCTCGGCGGGTGACCTCGGGGAACTCCGGCAGGTTGTTGTCGGTCAAGCGAGCCAGGCAGTTAAGGCCGTCGGCATCGATGACCAGCGGTTTGTTTGCCTCGAGAAGAGCCGAGACGCACTTGGTCGTGCCGCCCGAGACCCTCATGCCCGGGCCTATCAGGGTCGCCGTGCTGTTCTGCGCCAGGCGCACGACCTTCTCGGCCGCGTCCTGCGTGAGAACGCCGTCGGCGTCGCAGGGAAGCCCGATGACCGGGATCTCCAGCACGTGGGCCTGGACCTGCGGCACGATGAGAGCCGGGACCGCCAGGGTCACGTAGCCGGCGCCGGCGCGGGCAGCCGCGCGGGCGGCCATCACAGGGGCGCCCGGGAAGCGAGAAGACCCGCCCACGACCAGCACAGAGCCGCGCGAGAACTTGTCGACGGCGTTGGTGGGCTCGGGCATGACCTCCAGGTAGTCGGCCAGGTCGGTACGCCAGGCCACCGGGTCGGCCTCGATCACCAGGCGCTCGGTCTGCTCGGCCAAAGGCGCCACCACGATGGAGCCGCACACGTCGCGGCCGTTGTCGGCCAGAAGGCCGGGCTTCAAGGCGATCATGGTGACCGTCATGTCGGCCATGATGCAGGGGCCGGCCACAAGGCCCGTCTGGGCAGAGAGGCCGCTGGGCACGTCGACGGCAACCACGCGGGCGGCCGAGGCGTTGATGCACTCGATCCAGATGTCGAACGGCGAGCGGACCCCGCCCGAGAAACCGGTGCCCAGCATGCAGTCCAAAACCACGTCAGCAGTGGCGAGAAGCTCGTTGACCTCGTCTTTCGAGGGGCCGACGACCACGGGCACGCCCGCGCGCACGGCGCTTTGGGCCACCTGGCGCGCGAGGTCGCCCTTGAGCTCCTCGGGCTCGATGGGGGCCACCACGCGCACGTCGATGCCGCGCGAGAGCAGCGCTTCGGAGGCCACCCAGCCGTCGCCGCCGTTGTTGCCCATGCCGGTAAAGACGACCGCGGTGCTCACGTCGCCCAGCTCAAGGACCTCCTGGGCGGCCGCGCAGCCCGCGCGGTGCATGAGCTCGGAAACGCTCACGCCAACGCGGGTCAGGGCGACCTCGACCCTCTTGATATCCTCGACGTTGAGAACTGGCTGCATGGGTTACTCCTCTGTATCGTCTGCCGCGGCGGCCTGATCTTCTCGGCCCACGGCGGTCTGAATCGTGTTGTTGTCCGGCGCAGCGTCCGGTGCGGCGTCGGCAGCGTCGGCGTCCGGCGCCTCGCCATCATCGCTGACCTGCGCGTTATTCGCCGCGTCCTGCACGCGCTCCAGCTCGTCGATCAAGGCGCGCGCCTCCCTAAACGAGTTGGCCAGGGCCTTGGCGGCGTCCTCCTTGGGATCGGGCTTGGGGCGCACGTTGTCGGTCACGGCCACGGCGTTGGCCACGGCCACGCCGCGGGTATGCGAGATGGACAGCGCGATCTCGCGCACGCCCTGCTTGGCGGCGATCTCGGCCGCGCGGCCCTCGAGCTTGGCCTGCGGACGACCCGTCTCGTCGTTCACGACAGAGACGTCCTTCACGCGCACGCCGTCCGAAAAACCGCAGCCCAGGGCCTTAAGCACGGCTTCTCTCGCCGCAAAACGGGCCGCGTAGTGCTCCGCCGGGCGAGCCGTGCGGTCGCAGTAGGCGCACTCCTCGTCGGTGAAGACGCGACGCAGGAAACTGGGGCGGCGCTCGATCACGCGCTCCATCCTAGAGATCTCGAGCATGTCGACGCCTATGCCTGCCAGCGCCACGCGCGCCCCTCCTCGTCCCAAAACAAGGTCGCCTTGACAGCGCACGCGTGCCAAGGCGACCCTTCATTCACGTAAGCCTTCTTTATTTTAGGCTACCGGCTACTCGACCGTCACCGACTTAGCGAGGTTACGCGGCTTGTCCACGTCACAACCACGGGCGCGGGCCACGTAGCGGGCCAGGATCTGCAGGTGCACGATCGCCACGATGGGTACCAGCAGCTCATCGGACACGGGCGGGATCCACAAGACGTGCTCGCACATGCTCGCCACGGACTCGTCGCCGTCGGTCGCCACGGCGATGCACACGGTGCCGCGGGCGTTGCACTCCTGGATGTTGGAGATGGTCTTGTCGTGCACGCGGTCCTCGGGCACGATGGCGACCACCGGGAAGCCGGGCTCGAGCAGGGCGATGGGGCCGTGCTTCATCTCGCCGGCCGGGTAGGCCTCGGCGTGCAGGTAGCTGATCTCCTTGAGCTTCAGGGCGCCCTCGTAGGCGGTGGTGGCGTTGGCGCCGCGGCCCAGGAACAGGGCGGAGTGCGCGCGGCGGAAGATCGCGGCGGCGCGCTTGTCCTGCCAGGAGCGGCTGATGACCTCACGGATAAGGTCGGGCAGGGTGAGAAGATCGTTGTAGTGGCGCTCAACCTCGGCCTTGTCCATCTGGCCGTGGTTTTGGGCCAGGCGCAGCGCGAACAGGGCGCAGGCCACGATCTGGGCGGTGTAGGCCTTGGTGGAGGCCACGCAAACCTCGGGGCCGGCCTGGACGTACATGCAGCCGTCGGACTCGCGGGCAGCCGAGGAGCCCAGCACGTTGGTGACCGCGAAGACCTTGCAGCCCATGCCCTTCATGCGGCGGGCGGCGGTCAAGGTGTCGGCCGTCTCGCCGGACTGGGTGATGATGATGCAGAGGGTGTTGTCGGTCACCAGGATGTCCTGGTCGTAGTTGAACTCAGAGGCGTAGGCGCAGATAACAGGCACCTTAGCCCAGGTCTGGATGTAGGTCTTGGCGATAAGCCCCACGTGATAGGAGGTGCCGCAGGCAATCAGATAGATACGGTCGATGGCGGCCAGGTCCTCCTCGGACATGTGAAGCTCGTCGAGCTTGATGCCCTTCTCGCCCAGGCGATCGGCGAGAAGACGCTCGATGGCCTCGGGCTGCTCGGCGATCTCCTTGGCCATGAAGTCAGAGTAGCCGCCCAGGGTTGCCGCGGAGGCGTCCCAGTCGATGTCGATGGCGCTGGGCGAATCAACGGGCGCGCCGTCGTTGTCGTAGACGGTGACCTCGCCGTTCTCGCGCAGACGGCCGAACTGGCCGTTCTCGAGCTGGATGACGTGAGAAGTGACGCTGGCCAGCGGCGTGACGTCAGAGGCGCAGTAGGCGCCGTCGGGCGTGGAGGCCACGACGAGCGGGCTGCCGTTGCGGGCGACGACAAGCTCTCCGGGGGCGTCCGCGCAGACGGCCGCGATGGCCCAGGAGCCCTCAAGACGACGACAGGCGTTGCGCACGGCCAGCAGCAGGTCGCCCTTGGCCGGGCCCGCCCACGCGTCCTCGATCAGGTGCGCGATGACCTCGGAGTCCGTGTCAGACGCGAACTCGTGGCCGTTGCGCGCGAGCGTGGCGCGCAGCTCACGGAAGTTCTCGATGATGCCATTGTGGACAATGGCGATGCGCCCAGAGCAGTCGCGGTGCGGATGGGCGTTCTTGTCGGTGGGCGCGCCGTGAGTGGCCCAACGAGTGTGGGCGATGCCCGTGGAGCCAACAAGGTTGGCCGTGGCGCAACGCTCCTCAAGAATCGCTACTCGACCCGCGCATTTGACGCCGTGAAGCTGCCCGTCTGTGGACAGGATCTCGACGCCAGCCGAGTCGTACCCGCGGTACTCGAGGGTTTTCAGGCCCTCGATCAGATAACTGACCGCCTGGTTCTTACCGGTATAACCTACGATGCCGCACATATGCGAGCCTCCAATTTCCCCCGCCCGCACGCATGCGAGCAATTGGGTCAGGCAACAGTGACCGTTTTAGTCTATCAGCAATGCCCGCCCTCCCCTAAGTCCTCACAGGCAGGGGACGGCCGAGTCGGCGCACCGCCCCCTTTCAAAATGCGGGGTTGTCTGATGCCCGCAGCGCCCTGAGCTTTCATTTCCCAGGGTTGTCTGATAGTCGAAGCCCCTCTCGCTTTCAATTTCGCGACTTGTCTGATAGCAAACCATCAGACAACCCCGCATTTTGAAAGGAGAAGACCTTCTCAGCATCAGACAACCCTCGAAATTGAAAGGGGCGGGACCTCTCGCTATCAGACAACCCTCGAAATTGAAAGGGGCGAGCGCCCGCGCCATCAGATAACCCCGCATTTTGAAAGCGAGAACCCCGCGCGACAGAAAAAACGCCGGCCCCGGGACATGCCCGAAGCCGGCGTTAACACAGCGTTCTACCAGGGAAAACCCTACGCGCGGAACTGCTCCAGCGCCTTGATCACGATGGCGTTGGCCTCGGCGCAGAGCTTCTCGTCGGGGGCCTCCGCAAGCACGCGGACCAAAGGCTCGGTGCCCGAGGCGCGCACCAGCACGCGGCCGTTGCCCTCGAGGAACTTCTCGGCGGCCTCGACGGCGGCCTTGACCTCGTCGGAGCCCATCGCGGCGTCCTTGTCGGTCACGCGAATGTTGTCCAGCTGCTGCGGATAGAGCTTGACCGGGCGCGTGAGCTCGGACAGCTTCTCGCGCTCGCCGCGCAGGACCTCCATGATGCGCAGAGACGTCATGATGCCGTCGCCGGTCTTCTCCAGCTCGGAGAAGATCACGTGGCCGGACTGCTCGCCGCCCAGCGTGTAGCCGTTCTCGCGCATGCAGGCGTAGACGTTCTTGTCGCCCACGTCGGTCTTCTCGTAAGAGAGGCCGGCCTCCTCAAGCGCGCGGAAGAAGCCGAAGTTGGACATGACGGTGGGCACGACGGTCTGCTTGGCGAGACGACCGTGCTTGTTCATGTAACAGCCGCACACGTAAAGAATCAGGTCGCCGTCCACCACGTGGCCGCGCTCGTCGACCGCCAGGCAGCGGTCCGCGTCGCCGTCGTAGGCAAAGCCCACGTCAAGGCCGTTCTGCACGACAAAGCGCTGCAGCTGGTCGATGTGGGTGCTGCCGCAGTCGACGTTGATGTTGAAGCCGTTGGGCGCGTTGTTGATGACGTGGGTCTCGGCGCCCAGGGCGTCAAAGACCGGACGCGCGACCGAAGAGGCGGAGCCGTTGGCGCAGTCCAGGCCGATCTTCAGGCCCTGCAGGCTAAAGCCGCAGCTGGCGATAAGGCTCGCGATGTAGCGGTTGCGGCCCTGCATGTAGTCGACGGTGCAGCCGATGGCGTCCTGGGTGGCCAGGGGCACCTCGCTCTTGCCGTCGATGTAGTCCTCGATGAGCTCAAGGACGTCCTCGTCCATCTTGAAGCCGTCGCGGTTGACCAGCTTGATGCCGTTGTCGGTGTAGGGGTTGTGCGAGGCGGTGATCATGACGCCGCAGTCGAAGCCGCCGTCCACGACCTCGTACGAGACGCCCGGCGTGGGAATGACGTGCAGCATATAGGCGTCGCCGCCGGAAGCCACCAGGCCCGCGATCAGCGCGCTCTCGAACATGTAGCTCGAGCGGCGGGTGTCCTTACCGATGATGACGCGGGCCTTCTTGCCCTGGCGCGCGCCGTAGTACCAGCCCACGAAGCGGCCGATCTTAAAGGCGTGCTCGACGTTCAGGCCCTCGTTGGCGCGGCCGCGGAAGCCGTCGGTGCCAAAGTACTTCATCTGCATCTACCTCCTGACAAAAAGAAAGGGCTTGTCGAACCAATGCCGACAAGCCCCAAAAAGCAAAGGTGCTGCCTCGAAGGACTAGCGCTTCGAGAACTGCGGGCGCTTACGAGCCTTCTTCAGGCCGTACTTCTTACGCTCGACCGCACGGGCGTCGCGGGTAAGGAAGCCAGCCTTCTTGAGGTCGGCGCGGTACTCGCCAGCCTCGAGGAGAGCGCGGGAGATGCCCAGGCGGCAGGCGCCGGACTGGCCGTTGATGCCGCCGCCGTCGCAGTTAGCGAGGACGTCGAAACGATCAGCGGTCTCGGTCAGCTTAAGCGGAGCAAGGGCGTTGTCGACGAGCTGCTGACGACCAAAGTAGTTGAGGGCGTCGCGGCCGTTGACGATGAACTTGCCAGTGCCGGGGACGAGACGAACGCGGGCGGTAGCCTCCTTGCGGCGACCGGTGCCCCAATAAACAACGGAGTTCTCAGCCATGGGTTATGCCCTCCAATCGATCTTGACGGGGTTCTGAGCGGTGTGCGGATGCTCGGGACCAGCGTAGACCTTGAGCTTGGTGCCCTGCTGACGGCCGAGCGTGGTCTTGGGGAGCATGCCCTTCACGGCGTGCTCGATGACGCGCTCGGGGTGACGCTCCATAGCCTCGCGGAAGGACTCGAACTTGAGGCCTCCGAGATAGCCGGAGTAGCGCCAGTAACGCTTCTGGTCGGCCTTGTTGCCGGTGAGAACGACCTTGTCGGCGTTCACGATAACAACGAAGTCACCGGTGTCGGCGTTGGGGGTGAACTGGGGCTTGTTCTTGCCGCGCAGGATCATGGCGGCGGTGGTGGCCAGACGGCCGAGGGTAGCGCCCTCAGCGTCGATCAGCACCCACTTGCGCTCGACTTCGCCAGCCTTGGCGTAATGAGTCGACTTCTTCACTTGACTCCTCCTACATACTTACGGTTCGACGGCTTCTGGACAAGCCGACGAGATGCTTGTTCATTAAAGAGATTACGGGGCTCTTGTAGACAAAGCCTGTAAATTGTACGTCACCGCAGGTCGATGGGTAAGGTGTTTTTTTGGTGCGCGCAAGCATCACAAGCCGCACACAACCCCCCTGGCCCAGGACCTACTGCAGGAAATCGTCGATCTCGGCGAGACGCGCCTCGGCCTGGCGGCGGCCCTGCAGGTAGAGGTCGAGCAAAGGCGCGCCCTCGTGCTCGGTGGTCTTGACCGTGACGGGCTTCTCGGGGGCGATGACCAGGCACTTTCCCTCGCGCTCAAGCTCCCAGAGCTTCTCGCGGCAGGCGTTGTAGCGCTTGTAGCGGGTCTCCAGGGCCTCGATGTAGTAGGGGAAGTTGTCGTAGCGGTGGGAGTGCAGGACCATGTTCTCGTTCGAGGGGGTCTTCTCGTAGCCGCGGTCCTGGGTCAAGACCACGACGGCGCGCTCGGCCGGGACCTGGCCGTCGAGCACGCGGGAGCCCTCAAGGCCCATGGCCTGGGCATACGGGATAGCGTCGGTGGTGCCGCCGTCGAGGTAGCGGTGGCCGTCGATCTCCACGATGTTGGACACGCCGGGAAGCGAGGCCGAGGCGCGCACGCGCTGGGCGTCCTCGGGCAGGTGAACGACGGGCAGGTAGGCCGGGGTGCCAAAGGTGACGTCGGAGGCCACGGCCCACATGGGCAGCGGGTTGTTCTCAAAGGCGTCGTTGTCGCAGGGGTCCAGGTGGTTCTGGACCTCCTCGTAGACGAACTCGCCGCCCGCGATGTCGCCGGTCTTGGCAAACGACAGCAGGCTCATGAAACGGCTGTCGTCGCGGAAGGCCAGCATGACGCGCATGGTGCGCCCGATCTGGCCGCTCTTGAAGCTCACGGAGTTCATCGCGCCGGCCGAGACGCCCCATACGCTGGAAAAACCCGTGAGGCCGCGCTCCATGAAGACGTCCAGCACGCCGGCCGTGAACATGCCGCGAAAACCGCCGCCCTCGAGCACCAGCGCGGGCACGGGGGTCTTCTCGACGGGGGCTTGGGCGTCAAAAGCGATATCCGGGTTCATGGGG
>CAVDTK010000063.1:0-12225 GCA_963611755.1 Oscillibacter sp. ER4 | reverse complement strand
CGCAGCACGGCGTCTGCCAGGGACTCCCCGCCCAGCTCGTCCAGGGGCTGGTTGAGCTCTTCGACGGTCTTGCCCTCGATGGCCACCTTGCGCACCAGCGAGTAGCCGTTGGAGTGGATGCCGGAAGACGGCAGGCCCAGGATGACGTCGCCCGCCTTGACCTTCTCAGGCCCGATCATCTTGGGACGGTCGACGACGCCCACCACAAAGCCGGCCAGGTCGTAGTCGTCGGGGTTCATGACGCCGGGGTGCTCGGCCATCTCGCCGCCCACCAGGGCGCAGCCGCTCTTCTTGCAACCCTCGGCGATACCCTTGACAATCTCGGCCACGTGCTCGGCGCGCAGCTTGCCGATGGCCACGTAATCCAAGAAGAACAGCGGCTCGGCGCCGATAGGCACCACGTCGTCGACGCACATGGCAACCAGGTCCTCGCCCACCGTGTCGTGGCGGTCAAGCAGCTGGGCGATGGCCAGCTTGGTGCCCACGCCGTCGGTGCCGGAGACCAGCACCGGGTCCTCCATGTCCTTGAACCCGGCCATCGAGAAGCACGAGCCAAAGCCGCCCAGGCCACCGATGACCTCGGGGCGGTTGGTCGCCTTCACGGCGTCCTTGATGCAGTCGACGGCGCGAGCGCCCTCGTCGACGTCAACTCCGGCGTCCGCGTACGTTACGTGCTTGGTCTCTGCCATGCTTACATCTCCTCGTTCTCTTCGATGACCTCTACCAGGACATCTTCGATAGGCATCTTGGAATCTTCGCTCTCAGGGTTAAGGTTTTGCGGCTCGTAGCCGGGCAAGAACTTCTCCTCGTAGAAAGAGCGCGGAATGGCGACGGGGTACTCGCCGGTGAAACAGGCCTTGCAGTAGCCTGTCTTGGGCACGCACTCGAGCAGGCCCTCCGTGGAGAGAAACCCTACCGAGTCCGCGCCGATGTAGTCGCGGATCTGCTCGAGCGTCATGTTGGCCGCGATGAGCTGGTCCTGGTCGGCGGTGTCGATGCCGTAGAAGCACGGCCACTTGACCATGGGCGACGCGGAGCGCACGTGGACCTCGGTGGCGCCGGCGTCCTTGAGCAGGCGCACGATCTGGGCCGAGGTGGTGCCGCGCACGATGGAGTCGTCGACCATGACCAGGCGCTTGCCGCGCACGACGTCTGCCAGGGCGTTGAGCTTGAGACGAACGCCCAGCTCACGCAGCTCCTGCGTAGGCGCGATGAAGGTGCGGGCCACATAGCGGTTCTTGATGAGGCCGGTGCCGTAGGGGATGCCGGATTCCTCGGCAAAGCCCTCGGCCGCCGGGGTGCCGGAGTCGGGGACCGAGATAACCAGGTCGGCGTCGACGGGCGTCTCCTTTGCCAGGCGGCGGCCCATGTTGTGGCGCATGAGGTAGATCGACGTGCCGTCCTTCACGGTGTCGGGACGCGAGAAGTACACGTTCTCGAAGATGCAGTTACACAGCTGGCGAGGCACGCAGCCCATCTCGGAGCGGAAGCCGTCGTCGGAGATGCGGATGATCTCGCCGGGCTTGACCTCGCGCACGTACTCGGCGCCGGCGATGTCCAAGGCGCAGGTCTCGGACGCGACGACCCAGCCGTCCTCGCCCAGCTTGCCCAGGACCAGCGGGCGGATGCCGTGCGGGTCGCGGAAGGCGTAGAGGGCGTTCTCGCGGACAAGGACCATCGCGTAGCCGCCCTCGAGCATGCGCATGGTGTGCGCGATGCCGGTGCGCAGGCGGTGGCCGCGCTGGGTGAAGTAGCCGATGAGCTTGGCCGCGACCTCGGAGTCGGTGTTGGACCTAAAGGGGATGCCCATCTCGATGAGCTCGTGGCGCAGGTTGTCGAAGTTGACCAGCGTGCCGTTGTGGGCCAGGGCGATGATGACGTCGTTGATCATCGAGAGGTGCGGCTGCGCGGACTCCCAGCCCTTGGCGCCGGCGGTGCCGTAGCGGCAGTGGCCGCAGGCCAGCTTGCCGGGCATGGCGGACAGGTCCGCATCGGTGAAGACCTGCGTGACCAGGCCCAGGTCCTTGCGCACGAGCACCGTCTTGCCGTCGCCGACGGCGATGCCCGCGGAGTCCTGGCCGCGGTGCTGCAGGGCGCGCAGGCCGAAGTAGGTTATGCGCGCGACGTCGCGGCCGGGGGCCCAAACGCCAAAGACGCCGCATTCCTCATGGAGCTTGTCATCGTCGTGAAGGTTGCTTGCCACTGTTCTTCTCAGTTCCTCTCCTGAAATCACAGCCGGTAGATGACGTAAAAGACCGCCCGAAGGCGGTCTTGTGGGATGTTATGCCGCAGTGGCGGTCTCGTCCTGGCCGGACTCGTCGCCCTGCGTGGCCGCGTCGGTCGCGGTGGCGGAGTCGGTCGTGGCCGCGGCGTCGGCCGAGGCGGCCGCCTGGTTGACCTCGCTCTTAAGCGCGCAGACCAAGATAGTGCGGCCCGTCTCGTTGCCGGAGTAGTTGCAGGTGCACAAAGTCAGGACGTGGTTGGCCTTGGTGATGGCCGTGGCGGCGTCGCTGCTCTTGGTCACTGCCTTGGCGAGAAGACCGCTCAGGTAGGCGCGCCACTCGTCGTCGGTGGAGAAGGAAAACTCGCGGACCGTCTCGTCGTCGCCCGTGGTCTTGTAGACGAAGATGGGCTCGAGCTCGTAGTTGGCCTGCTCGGTCACGTACCAGACGGTCTTCACGCTGTCGAGCATGCCCTGCGTGTCCATGTCGGCGATAGGCTTGAACATAGCGCCGTTTCGCAGGTGGTGGCCATAGATAATGGTCTGGTTGTCCGTGAGGCCGGGCGCGGTGTTCTCGGAGTCCATGAAGACCTGGCCGCCCAGCGAGTAGTTGCCCTCGGCGTTGGTGTGCAGGTAGGCGTCGTTGTCCGCGCCCTGGTAAACCGGGAAGTTGACCGTGGTGTTGGGGACCTGGACCCAGCCCACCACGTCGGAGTTGATGGCCTTAAGCGACGCCCAGTCCACAACGGGCGCGGAGTTGCCGTCCTCGGCCAGGGTGGCGTAGGCGGCGAGCTTCTCGTTGATCTGGTCCTGCTCGGCATACTGGTTCTGGTTGTACAGGTAGATACCGCCGGCCACAAGGAGAAGCACGATGCCCACAACGAACAGGCAGGCAGAGATGATGCGGTTGCGGCGCTTCTTGGGGTCCTTGCTGCGACGACCCTTGATATCGTACGGGTCGGTCTCGGCAAAGTGGCTGCTGTTGGTGCGGCGGTTCTTGCCCCTGGAGCGGCGGCCGTCGTTGTTGCCGGAGCCCACGACCGACACGTAGCCGGAGGTGATCTGGTCAGGCGCCGCGGCGTGGGAGAAGCGGTTGCCGGCGGGCGCGTGGTACGACTCGTCGCCGCCGTTGAGGTGGCCGCCGGTGTAGAGCTGAGAAGACCTTGCCGCCCCGTTGGCCGCGTTGGTGCGGGGCGCGCTGTGGCGGCCGGCGGCGGAACCGTAGCCGGTACCGGCGCCGTTCTGCGAATCCTTGAAGTGACTACCCATGCGCCTTATGCCTCTGCCATCGCTTTTTTGAACTCGACGATCTTCTCGCGATACTCGGGCATGGTGGCCGCGAGGATCTGCGTGGCGTAGATGGCCGCGTTCTTGGCGCCGTTGATGGCCACGCAGGCCACGGGCACGCCGGAGGGCATCTGGACCATGGAGAGCAGGGAGTCCATGCCGCCCAGGTCAGAGGTCTTCATGGGCACGCCCACGATGGGCAGCGGGGTGTAGGCTGCCACAACGCCGCCCAGGTGAGCGGCCTTGCCGGCAGCCGCGATGATGACCTTAAGGCCACGGTCGGCCGCGCTCGAGGCCCACTCGTGGACCTTGGCGGGGTTGCGGTGCGCGCTTGCGATCACGAGCTCATAAGGAACGCCCAGCTCTACGAGCTGCTGGGTGCACGCCTCCATAGTTGGCAGGTCCGATTTCGAACCCATGATGATACCGACGAGCGGCTGGTCTGCCATGATGTCAGGTTCCTTCCGTCTAAGTGCGACGTCGTGCGCGCATGCTGTCTAGAACACCCTTCAGTATACGCAGCCTGCGGCGATATGACCAAGGAGAAGGATAACCCTGCGCACTACAGACAAAAACCTATGACCACGGAGTGATCCGTCGTGATGACGTGGCTCGAGTAGTCGCTGCCCGCCGTGCTCACGCAGATGTTGTGCTCGGAGCTCTCGCTGTCGGGCGTGCGGGTCCACCAGTACTTGTCGGTGGTGCCGCCGATCTTGAGCGCGTCGCTCGCCTTGCCCCAGGTCACGCCCAGGTCGGCAAAGAGCGCGTACTGCTCGCCCTCGGGGGTGTAGCTCGAGTGGCGAGAATACCCCGACGGGATTTCGCCGTAGATCTCGGAAAGCGAGGGGATCCACAAGGCGTCCGCGACCGTGGTCTGGGACTTGCCGGTCGAGTAGGCGGCGTTGTCGGGCTTGGAGGCGTCCTCGATCACGTCGGCCAGCTCATCGGGCAGCTTGGAGAACAGGGTCGTGTTCATCCACTCGCGCAGGGAGCTGTTGACCCAATCGGAGTTGGAGCCCTCGTACTCCATGATGCGCTTGGTGCCCGCGGACTGCGCGGCGATGAAGGTGATGCCCGCCTTGCCCTCGCCGCTGGCCAGGTCGTCTTGCCTAAAGCCGGCGATGCGCATCTCGATGGTCGTGCCGTCGGACAGCTCGACCTCCTTGACCTGCGTGCCGTCGAGCTTGCCCTTGGAGTCGCAGAGCTTGTAGCTCTCGGCGATGCGCAGGCCGTTGTCGTCGGAAGAGGCGGCCGAGATCGCCTTCGAGATCTTGGAGAGCTCCTCCCAGGTGTAGTCCTCGACGGAGGCCTTGGTCACCACGCCCTCGACGGCGGTATCCTGGACCGTCTCGGTCTTCTCGTCCTCTTTGGTCGTCGTGGTGGTGGTCTGGGCGGTCTCTTCCGGGGTCTCCTCGGCGCGGATGTTCTCGGTGTAGTCCTTGCCGCGGTCGTTGAACAGGCGCAAGGTGCCGGTGGCCACACCCACGCCGGCCACCACGATGATGGCCGCCAGGATGCCCGCGACGATAAGGACGTGCTTGTTGGTCACGTGGCCCTCGTGCTGGTAGGAGCGCGCGGCCGTCTGGGGAACGTGCAGGTTATCGGTCCTGTCGGGGGCAAACGGGTCGCCGTCGTACTCGAACTGGCCAAAGTCCTGCTGGGTGTTGAAGTCCTCTGCGGTAAAGCCGCTGTCGGGATAGAGCGGCTCCTCCACGGGCTCGTCGTCAAAGAAGTCATCCTCGTAGACGGGCTCGACGGGCGGGTACTCCTCGATGCGGGGCGGCTCGGGGACGTTCTTGTGCTGGGGAGAAGGGGCGGGAGTGGGCTCGGGGGCCACGGCGGCAGGCGCGGCGGCGGGTGCCGCGGGAACCTGCTCCGGCTCGGCCTCGACGGCCGGAACCTCCGCGGCAGGCCGCTGGGGCTTGGAGGTCAGCTTCGACCACAGGCCGCCGCGCTTGGGCTTCTGGGGCTGCGGCTCTTCCTCTACCTGCGGCTCGTTGTACCAAGAAGAGGTCTCCGGCCAGGAGAACTCCTGCATCTTGGGGGCCTTGACGTTGGGGCGCATGGAAGACGTGCCGGGGCGCGACTGGTTCACGGGATGGGCGATGCGGCGCGGCACATAGGTCTGGCGGGGAGCCGGCGCCATGGGAACAAAAGGCACGGCCCCCACGTTCAGGGGCTCCTCGAGCTTCTTAGCTGCGGGGATCACGCGGAACGTGCCGGTGACGTCGGTCGCATCGGTCGCCTCACCGGCGGCCGTGTCATCGGCGCCCGCGGCAGCATCGTTCTTCTCGTCCACCTGGTCAAAAGAGTCGGCGTCCAAAGACGCGGACTCCATGGGCTCGCTTGCGGGAGCCTCGGCATCTTCGACCGGCGCGGCGCACATAAGGCAAAAACGGGCACCCTCGGGCAGCTGCGCTCCACAGTTCTTACAAAGCATGCAACACTCCCTGAACTCGCATTGTATGGTGCAAGAATAGCGTGAGAGGGACCGCGTTGTCGAGGTCCCTCTCGTTAAGGTTTACCTTGTGCCCACAGGCCCAGCCGTGCTTCTCGGCCCTACTTGGTCGTGCCGGTAAGGATCTGGACCGGCGTGAACGACGTGGTGATCTGGTCGCGCAGCTCGTCTTGGATCGTCTCGTCGATGCCCGTGATGGTGCACGAGAAGTTGACGCCGGTGGAGCTTTGCGTCTTGGTCCAGACAAAGGTCATGAACGAGGTCACGTCGCCGGTGGGCTTGAGGAAGCCAAAGAGCTGGCTGCGCTCGATGTCGCCGTTGGAGTCCAGATGGACGTTCACGTGGTAGACCACGGTGTTGATATTGGGGTTGAGCAGCGAGTTGACCGCGAAGGCCGTGGCCTGGACCTGCGAGCCGGCAAAGCACTCGAGGGAGTTCTCGGAGTTGGTGTCCGTGACGGTGACCTCGATGCGGCCGGTGTTCTCGTCGGCCTCTTGCACCGAGAAGTCCTCGGGGAACTGCGTGAAGCCGTTGCCCCACTCAACGCCGCCGCGAAGCGCCGAGGCGACGGTCTTGACGTTGACGTGCTCGGACAGGTTGGAGGTGTTGGCGCGACGCACCAGGCCAAAGAAGACCTGGCCGGCAACGACAAAGATCAGGAACACGACGACGAAAAGGACGGCGGTCTTGGCGATGACCTTCTCGACGTTGGAGCCAGAAGGATCTTCCTCGGTCAGCGGGTCGACGTCGACCGAGACGCCCTTCTCCTTGCGGTGGGCGCGCTGGCGGCGGGCCCGCTCCTCGTCGGTGTGGCCGGTCTCGTCGACCTTCGAGAACAGAAGCTCGGCCTCATCAGCGGTGAGGGCACCTTTCTGGATTCGCGCGATCTCGGTGTTCTTTGCCATGGTTCTCTTCCGTCGCCGATATTCAATGTGCCCGCGCGGGCAAATGCCGCGGGGGCAGACAGGTTGCATGATTGTTGTACCAGTATACGCAATGCGCCCCGTCTTGCTGGGCGCAGGCGCCGCTTATCCCGCGAACTGCATACGGTAGTAGCGAGCGTAGGTTCCGTCCTTGGCGAGAAGTTCCTCGTGGGTGCCGTGTTCCACCGCGCGGCCACTCTCCACGGTCACGATCTCGTCGGCGCCCTTGATGGTCGAGAGGCGGTGGGCGATCACGATGGTGGTGCGGCCCTGGGATAGCTCGGCCATGGACTCCTGAACGGCCTGCTCAGACTCGTTGTCAAGGGCTGAGGTCGCCTCGTCGAAGATGAGGATCGGCGGGTTCTTGAGAAAAACGCGGGCGATGGCCACGCGCTGCTTCTGGCCGCCGGAAAGATGGCTTCCGCGCTCCCCCACCTGGGTCTCGTAGCCATCGGGCAGGCTCTCGATGAAGGAGGCGATGTTGGCGCGGCGAGCGGCCTCGCGGATCTCATCCATCGAGGCGGACGGCTTGCCATAGGCGATGTTCTGGGCAATGGTGCCGTCAAACAGGTAGACGTCCTGCTGCACCAAGCCGATCGCCTCGCGCAGGCTCTTCTGCGTGACGTCGCGCACGTCCTGGCCGTCGATGGTGATGGAGCCGGACGTCACGTCATAGAAGCGCGGCAACAAAGAGCAGCTCGTGGACTTGCCACCGCCGGAAGGCCCCACCAGCGCGACGGTCTTGCCCGCCTGGATGGAAAGGTTCAGCCCGCGCAGGATTTCCTTCTCGCCGTCATAGGAGAAGTGCACGTCGTTGTAGCGGATCTCGCCGCGCGTGACCTTGATGTCGGGCGCGCCGGGCTTGTCCTGGATGTCTGAAGGGGTGTCCAGCACCTCGATGAAGCGCCTGAAGCCCGCGACCGCCTTCTGGAAGGTCTCGGTGAAGTTCAAGATGTCCAGGACGGGCGTCGTGAACATAGAGATGTAGAGGGCGTAAGTTGCCAGGTCAAGGGCCTGCATCTGTCCCTTGGCGATCATCCAGCCGCCCAGAACCACGACCACGGTGTTGAGGGCGCCCATCATGGCGGCAATGGCGGCCTGGTAGCGCCCCATGGCGCGATACATCTTGGTCTTGGAGTCGAGATACGCCTCGTTGCTGGCGGCGAACTTCTCCCGCTCCAGGTCCTCGGCGGCAAACGACTTGACCACGCGGGCGCCTGCCAGGGCATCCTCAAGCCGGGTGTTGATGGCGGCGATGCCCACGCGGTTCTCGCTAAAGACGGCGCGCATGCGGTTGTTTGCCCAGGCGTTGTAGGCCACCAGCAGCGCGGCGATAAAGGCCAGGACCAGCGTCAGCGGCACGTTGATCGAGGCCAGGATGATCATCGAGCCCACGATCTCAACGGCGCCGATGATCAGGAACTCGGGCCCGTGGTGGGCGGTCTCGGAGATGTCGAACAGGTCGCTCACCAAGCGGCTCATCAGGTCGCCGGACTTGTTGCGGTCAAAGAACGAGAAACTCATGCGCTCGTAGGCGTCAAAGAGGTCGGCGCGCATGCGGCTCTCCATGCGGGCGCCCATGACGTGGCCCCAGAAGATCACGAAGTAGCGGCAGGCAAAGCGCACCAGGTACATGGCCACAAGGCCCGCGCACAAGAAGCCCAGCGCGGCGAGAATCTCGTCCGCCCTCTGCGTGAAGAGGCCCTTCGAGACGCTGCGCAGGATCTGCGGGAACGCCAGGTCGATGGCGGCCACGGTAAGCGAGCAGATGGTGTCCAGGACAAAAAGATGCCGCTGGCCTGCGTAGTACGAGAGGAAGGTCTTGAACAGGGGGCGGTGCTGGGTTTGGTGCATGCGAGAAATCCTTGGGGTAGTGCGAGTAGCGCGTGGAGAAGTTCGTCGAAATGGGCCGTTAGAGGTTCAGGCGGTGGGAGACGGCGTCGCAGATCAGGGCGCCCACCACGGTCTTGGCGTCCTCGATGCGGCCGTCGAGAACGGCGTCCACCAGCTCGCCCAGGTCAACCAGGTCGACGTTGATGAACTCGTCGTCATCGGGGCTCGAGGTGCCCAGGGAAAGGCCGGTGGCCATGTAGATGTGGATCAGCTCGTCGCAGAAGCCGTCCGACGTGGCGATGGTGGTGAGAAACGCCATCTTATCGGCCGTCATGCCGGTCTCCTCAAGAAGCTCGCGGCTCGCGCACTCCAGGGGGTCCTCGCCGGGGTCGAGCTTGCCGGCCGGGATCTCAACCGTCACGCGGCCGAGGGCCGTGCGGTACTGGCGAACCAGGCAGATCTTCCCGTCGCTGGTCAGGGCCACTACGGCCACGGCGCCGGGGTGGCGAACCACATCGCGCAAGGCGGTGCGGCCGTCGGGCAGCTCGACCTGCAGGCGGTTGACGTTGAAGATGCGGCCGGTCCAGGCCACGTCCTCGGTCAAGGGCTTCTCCGCAAGGTTGGCGTCGCGGGGATCCTCGTCGCCCAGGACCAGGCCGCGCTCCTCGGGCGCGCCGGAAACGTGGTCGTGGGTCTCGCGGTCGCCGTCGTAGGTGAAGGCGGCCACAGACTCGCGCATGTCGTCGACGGCGGCGGTACGGTCCTCCTGAGCTGCGGTGACGTCGTTCTCGAATTCAGATGCCATGAAAGCCTCCTAGCGGCCCAGGATCGCGCGCATGCCGATGTCGGTGCGGAAAGTCTTGCCCTCAAAGTCGATGAGGCCGCACGCGGCATAGGCCTGGGCGCGGGCCTCCTCGAAGGTCGGGGCCACGGCGGTGACGTCCAGGACGCGGCCGCCGTTGGTCAGGATCTCGCCGTTCTCGCCCAGCTTGGTGCCGGCGTGGTAAACGGTGACGCCCTCCATCTTCTGGGCATCCTCAATACCGGTGATGACCTTGCCCTTCTCGTAGGCGCCGGGATATCCCGCCGAGGTCAGCACGACCGAGACGGCCCAGTCGTCGTCCCAAGAGACCATGGACTCGTCCAGGGTGCCGTTGTCGCAGGCCTTGAAGACCTCGACCAGGTCGGCCTTCATGCGCGGCAGGACCACCTGGGTCTCGGGGTCGCCAAAGCGGGCGTTGAACTCGAGGACCTTGGGACCGTCCTTGGTGAGCATGAAGCCGCCGTAGAGGCAGCCGGAGTAGTTGATGCCCTCGGCGGTGAGCTCGGCCACGACGCGGCGCTCGATGTCGATCATCTGGGCAAGTTCCTCGTCGGTGACCATGGGAACGGGGCTGTAGACGCCCATGCCGCCGGTGTTGGGGCCGCGGTCGCCGTCCAGGGCGCGCTTGTGGTCCTGCGAGGTGGCGAGAGGAACCAGGGTCTTGCCGTCGGTCAGGGCGAGAAGGGAGCACTCGGGCCCCTCCATCATCTCTTCCACGACCACGGTGGCGCCGGCCTCGCCGAAGACGCCCGAGAAGCACTCGTGGACGCCCTCGAGGGCCTCCTCGGTGGTCTGGGCAACGATGACGCCCTTGCCCGCCGCCAGGCCGTCGGCCTTGACGACGATGGGCCCGCCGACCTGCTCGACGTAGGCCGCGCACTCCTCCTCGCTCGTGAAGGAGCGGTAGGCAGCCGTGGGAACCTGGGCGCGCATCATGACCTGCTTAGCGAACTTCTTGGAGCCCTCCATCTGGGCCGCGTCGCCGTTGGGGCCAAAGCAGGGGATGCCGGCCGAGCGCACGGCGTCGGCAACGCCCGCGACCAGCGGGGCCTCGGGGCCAACGACGACCAGACCGATGTTGTGCTCACGCGCCCAGTCTGCGACCGAGACGGGATCCTCAGGGTCGAGGTCGGCGTGCTTGGCCATGGTGTCCAGGCCACCGTTGCCGGGAGCAACCCATAGGTCGCCCGCCTGCTCGGACTCGGCCAGCTTGCACAGCAGCGCGTGCTCGCGGCCGCCGGAACCCAGAAGAAGAATGTCGCACTTGTCGGTGTTGGCCATGATGCCTCCTTGGACGGAGCCCGATTGTCAGGCTCCAGGGTAGATGAGCAGGGCTAACTAGCTGTTGTGCCCAAGTAACGAATGAGGGACAAGAACGATGGCGACGCCACCGGTGCCAATAAGCTCGGCGACCTCGGGCGTCACCTCGATCGTTCCCTTGCAGCAAGAATCGAACTCGTTGGTGTCCAGGTGCTTCTCGACGGATCGCAGGCTCTTGGCCTCGGCGGTGTGGAGAACCACGTAGTCCAGGGCCCCAACCTTGGCCGCCACGGCGCTCATGGCCTGGACGGCGCGCGAGCTCAGCTCGTCGAGGTTGGTCCCGCGGGCCAAGGGTGTGAACTCGCGGCCTTTAAGCAGGTAGAGGAGCCTCTCGCCCACCAGGCGGATCTTGAGCTCGCTCGCGCGGGCCACCAGGGCCGCGCCGTGGCGCCTCTGCGCGCGGTGGCGAACGAAGGCCGAGTCGCTGGTGGGGATAAAGAGGATGCGCAGGTCGTCCTTCGCGTCCTCAAAAGGCACGCCGAACATGCCGCACGCGGCGCGAAGCTGAGAAGCGATCTCGGCCTCGGCACTTTGCGCGGACATGCTCGGCGTTGCGGTCTTATCGAGGGTAGAAGAGGGGTTGGTCACCTGGATTACTTCCAGTAACGGTTGATGGTCTGCTCGCGGTCGGGGCCCACGGTGATGATGGACGCGCGGACGCCGGAGACCTGCTCCAGGAAGTCGATATAGTCCTTGGCCTCGCGCGGCAGCTTGTAGAAGTCGCGCACGTTGGAGATGTCGCACTTCCAGCCGGGCAGGGTCTCGTAGACGGGCTTGGCGTGGTAGAAGACGCCCTGGTGCTCAGGCACGGTGGTGTAGCGCACGCCGTCGCACTCGTAGGCCACGCAGACCTTGATCTCGTCCAGGCAGCCCAGGACGTCGAGCTTGGTGATGGCCAGGTCGGTGAGGCCGTTCACGCGGGCCGCGTAGTTGACCACGACGGCGTCGTACCAGCCGCAGCGGCGCTTACGGCCGGTGGTCACGCCGTACTCGTGGCCGACCTCGCCGAGAAGGTCGCCCGTCTCGTCGAAGAGCTCGGTCGGGAAGGGGCCGGAGCCCACGCGGGTGAGGTAGGCCTTGGCAACGCCCAGGACGCGCTTGATGTGGACGGGGCCCACGCCGGAGCCGGTGACGGCGCCGCCGGCGGTGCAGTTTGAGGAGGTCACAAAGGGATAGGTGCCGTGGTCGATGTCGAGCATCGTGGCCTGGGCACCCTCGAACAGGATGTTCTTGCCGGCCTCAAGCTGCTCGTTCAGGAAGAGCGACGACTCCACGATGTAGGGGCGAATGCGCTCGGCGTAGGGTAGGTAGGTCTCGCAGATCTGGTCGACGGTGTAGGTCGGCATCTCGTAGATCTTCT
>CAVDTK010000062.1:0-13107 GCA_963611755.1 Oscillibacter sp. ER4 | reverse complement strand
GATGTTCGTCGTTGACCTCTCTCGACCTCTCGGGCCTCGATACTTCTAAGGTCGCGAATATGGACGATATGTTCAGCGGATGTTCGTCACTTGTCTCTCTTGATCTCTCGAGTCTTGACACTTCTTTCGCAGACACCATGGCTTCCATGTTTAGCGGCTGTGATTTAAAAGAGATCAAACTTGGCGATAAATTCTCTTTCTGCGGATTCGGCGACGAGCGTTTGACCTCACTTCCTGGCGGTTCTTGGAAGAGCTCGGTGGATGGCAAGTCCTATGCTTCTGACGAGATCCCTAACAACATTGCAGCTACCTATACGCTTCAGAGGCAGATTGGCGACTATGTGTCTTCGGTCGACCTGAGCGATGAGTATTGGACTGGCTCGGCAATTACGAAACAGGTTGTTCTCGATGGCCTAACCGAGGGCGTCGACTATAAAGTCGAATACTCCAACAACGTTGATCCTGGCATGGCGACCATTAGTATTACGGGGATGGGCGATTATGCTGGAACTTTGACTTATGACTTTAATATTCTCGATGCCGACTATACGTGCTCTGAAGACGATTCTTCCCTTTCGGTCGAGTTTAGCGTCAATACCGCGGATCTTATTAGCTGGTATGTTGACAACTCGTCTGTCGCCGTGATTACCTCCGTTAGCTCATCCTCAGTCTCATGGGGCGTCACCCAGAGCACTCAAGGCACCGTTGAGCTCCAGCCGGTTGGTGCCGGTACGACTATGCTCTACGGATATGCCGGGTCGAACTTGGTCTGCAGCTACATGATTCGTGTCACGCCTTCGACCAAGGTTGATATTTCTACTGCACAAGTCACGTTCGACAAGGACGGCTATACCTATACGGGTGACGCTATTACTCCTGCCGTTACGGTAAAGGTCGACGACGCAACGCTTACTGAGGGCGTCGACTACTCTTTGTGGTATTTCGACAACGTTGGCGTCGGTAGCGGTTCTGTTCAGGTTGTCGGCATGGGCAACTACAAGGGTGAAGCATCCGCTGCGTTTGCCATTACTCCCGCGGATGCGTCGAAGGCCGCCGTGAAGGCCGATGACCAGACGTGGACCGGCTCTGCGCTTATCCCTGCGCCGACGGTCGCTCTTGACGGCAAGGTCCTTGAGCAGGGCGTTGATTACGACGTCGCTTATTCCAACAACGTGGCCGTTGGAACCGCTGCGGTGACCGTGACCTTCAAGGGCAACTACACCGGCACCGCCAAGGGGACGTTCGCCATCAAGGCCGTAGACGCCTCGAAGGCGAGCGTCCGTCTCGCTGACCAGACCTACACCGGAAAGCCGCTCACCCCGGCGCCGACCGTGACCCTCGGCGGCAAGACCCTCACCGCCGGAACCGACTACACGGTCGCCTACTCCAACAACGTCAAGGCCGGCACGGCTACCGCGACGGTGACCTTCAAGGGCAACTACGCGGGCACCGCCAAGGGCACCTTCAAGATCTCCTCGGCCAGCGTCACCTACCAGGCCCACGTCCAGGACATCGGCTGGCAGGCGGCCGTCAAGGACGGCGCCACGGCGGGCACGAGCGGCCAGGCCAAGCGCGTCGAGGCCCTCAAGGTCTCCGTGGAGAACGCCGGCTGCACAGGCTCCATCCAGATCCGCGCCCACGTGCAGGACATCGGCTGGCAGGGGTGGTCGACCACCGGCGGCACGACCGGCCTCTCCAAGCGCGTCGAGGCCATGCAGCTGAGGCTCACCGGCGAGCTGGCCGAGCGCTACGACGTCTACTACCGCGTCCACGCCGAGAACGTCGGCTGGATGGGCTGGGCGAAGAACGGGGAGTCGGCCGGAACCGAGGGCTACGCGCTCAGGCTCGAGGCCATCCAGGTCGTGCTCGTCCCCAAGGGTGGCGCGGCCCCGGGCGCGACCTCCGACCACTTCCGCAAGCCCGCGATGTCGGTGGCCTACCAGGCGCACGTCCAGGACATCGGCTGGCAGGCCGCTGTGCGCGACGGCCAGACCGCGGGAACGAGCGGCCAGTCCAAGCGCGTGGAGGCCCTGGCGGTCTCCATCGAGCACCCCGACTACGCGGGCGGGATCCAGATCCGGGCGCACGTCCAGGACATCGGCTGGCAGGGGTGGTCGACAACGGGCGGCACGACCGGCCAGTCCAAGCGCGTCGAGGCCATGCAGCTGAGGCTCACCGGCGAGCTGGCGGAGCACTACGACGTCTACTACCGCGTCCACGCGCAGAACATCGGCTGGATGGGCTGGGCCAAGAACGGGGAGTCGGCGGGCACCGAGGGCATGTCCCTTCGCCTGGAGGCCATCCAGGTGAGGCTCGTCCCCAAGGGCGCCGCGGCCCCCGGCTCGACCGCCAACTGCTTCCAGAAGCGTTAGGGCTTAAGCGCACTTAGTTTATGGGATCCCCCGAGAGTAATGAGGTGCTCTCGGGGGATCTTTCTCTATTTGGTCGGCATGCTCTACTTACTGACCTTCTCTCGCCTTGCGGTTTTCTTTCGCATGCTGCGGGAGACTCCGACGGCGGTTAGGCCGCTGAAGGACGCTAGGGCAAATGCAGCCCAGGTAGTTGCGTCGCCTGTTGACGGGGTGTTGTTGGGAACGGGCGTGACGTAAACTGACTGGCCTTCGTCATGTATGTCCTTGTGCTCTGCGGCGGGGACAGTTGTCTCGGTGCCGTCAATCACGACATTGCGGCTCAGCTCCTCAAAGACTACGAGGGTGTGGTTGGGCAAGGCGCTTGCGTCGAAGGGGCCAAGGTCGATCGTGATCTCGCCATCTTGCGCTTTAGGAATGAAGCGAAGGTCAGCAGTGATTGTCCTTCCCTCGATCTGTAACGGGGCCTCGGTACTCTTGTCCATGAGCGTGGCATGCAGCGTGTATTCCTTTCCAGGAACGAGTCCCTGGTAGAACACCGTATCTGTTATGGTCGCGGAGTCAGTGGCGAGAACCTCGTGGTCGCCGTCTGCCTTGTCGCTAGCCTGGGTCGAGATCCCAGATGGCTTGATGTGGACGGTTTGCTCCTCGCAATCCGCGTCGAATTCTGCTGCGATAAGGCGTGCAGCAGTGGTCTCGGTCTCGGAAGTCTCGTCAAAGCTCAATTTGCCTTTGAAGAGCGCTTCGAAGACCACGACGTCCTTTACGGTTCCGGTCAGCGGGTCCACGACCTTAGACGCATTGAAGTCGAAATCTATGAACTGGTGGTTGGTATCGCTTTCGGCTGCGAAGGTTTCGGTAGACCATACAAGGCGAGAAACGACATCGGGGTATTCTTGCTCAAGCTTTGCTAAGGAGTTCGCGCTGACGTTGGTAGGCAATGTGGCAGATACGCTCCAGTTCAGGGTCGCATTTTCGTTTTGCTCAACACCCAGCGCTGTGAGCAGATCTTTGCTAAAGGCTTCAAGCTCGGTCTTCGAGACCTCGCCGTTGCTATCTGTAAGCATTGGTAGCCCAGTTTCCGCGTCTACGAGAAGACCTGCCAAGGTATAGGTCTCGCCAGGGATAAGGTTGGCGTAGATCACCTGGTCGCGTATGGTCGCCTCAGCGTCGACAACAAGCTCCTTGTCATTGTCGAGACCATCGAATGCGAACGTCTTGATCTTGGGCGTGCGGACAACCACCGTCTGATCTTCATCCTCGATGTCAGCGTGAACGGCGATCTCCTTGTCCTTATAGATGAGCGTCTCGAACGCGACGAGGGGAGTCTCGTCGGCGATCGTGCTTGCGTCGAAGGCAAAGGTCAGCTGGACCTCTCCGCAAGGTGACTCGGGGATAAACTCGGCACTTGCCGTGACCTTCTCACCGTCTACCAGGAGCTCATTTGATGTGGTCGAGCCGTCTTCTCCCGTCACTTTCTCCATGAGGACACCGGAGACTTGATAGGTCTTGCCGGGTGTCAAGTTCTCGTAGCGCACGGTATCCACGACCGTCGCGGATTCGTCTGCGGCCACGACCTTGTCGTCATCAAGCCCGTCGGTTGCCGTCGTCTCGATAGCGGGGGAGATCACGGTCGTTGTCTGGGCCTCATCGTTGATCTCCGCGTGGCTTGTGAGCTCGGCCTCCTTGTAGCTTAGGGTCTCAAAGACCACGAGCTCCGTGCCCTCAGCAATGCCGCTTGCGTCGAAGCTGAACGTCATGCAGATTTCCCCGCATGTCTCTTCGGGCGTGAACTCCGCGGAGGTCGTGATCTCTTGTCCGTTTGCGTCGATAAAGTCCTTGCCCTGCGTGTGCCCATCTGCGTCGGCGACCTTCTCCATGAGTTTGCCCGTGACCTTATAGGTCTTTCCAGGGCTCACGTTGGAGTAACGCACGGTGTCGACCACGCTCACGTCTCCCTCGGCCACGATGTTCTTATCTCCGTCGGCGGCGTCGAGCGCGCGGGTAGAGAGGCTAGGCTTGGTGACGTTTACCGTCTGGCTCTCATCGTCGATGTCCGCGTGGGTGGCCACCTCGATCCCCTTATACGAGAGCTTCTCAAATGCGACCAGTTTTTCGCCGGCAAGATAGGCTGACGCGTCGAAGGTAAAGGTCACGTCCATGGTGCCGTTGGGGTCGGCGGGCGTGAATTCCGCTGCGGCAGTAACGGGTTGACCGTCGGCTCCCATAATCGCCTGGCCGGTGGTCTTATCGTAGAGGGTGCCGCTCATGCGATAGGTCTTACCTGGCGTGACGTTTTCGTATATGACGGTGTCGACCACCACGGCATCGGCCTCTCCAATGAGGTTCTTGTCGCCGTCGAGCCCATCGGTGGCAAGCGTCTTGATTCGCGGTTTGGTGACGGTGACGGTCTGCCCGGCATCGGACAGTTCTGCGTGGGACGCAATCTCGGTGCCGCTGTAAGAGAGAGACTCAAAGACCACGAGTTTGGTGTTGTCTGCAATGGCGCTTGCGTCAAAGTTGAAGATAACCTCCGCCTCTCCAGAGCTCTTCTCAGCGAGAAACTCTGTTTTTGAGCAGACGAGATTCCCGTCGGCATCTGTCAGGGCCTTATCCGTCGAGGCATCCATGAACGTGCCGGTGAGCGTGTAGAACTTGCCGGGGGTGACGTTGTCGTAGCGCACGGTGTCGCGAACGCTGACCTCGGGCTCTGCGATCACGTTCTTGTCGTCGTCAAAGGCGTCGACAGCGGTCGTGCGAATGCTCGGCGGCGTGACACGAACCGTCTGGTTCTTGTCGTTAATATCCGCGTGCGTAGCAAGCTCGCGGTTGCCGCGCAGCAGGGATTCGAATACTACGAGCTCTGCGCCGCCGTTACTTCCCAGCGTGCTTGCGTCAAAGACAAACTCGACTTCTACCTGGCCTTCATTTGAATCCGGGATAAATTCTGCCTCTGCTGTTATTGCCTTTCCGTCGGCGTCGCGAAGTTCTTTCGCGCCAATGTTGCCCTGGGCATCGACGGTCTTTTCCATCAACGTGCCCTGCACCTTATAGGTCTTGCCGGGAACAACGCCGCTGTAGCGGACCGTGTCTATAACGCGAGCCTCGGGCTCAGCCACGACGTTCTGGTCCTCATCGGCCGCATCCGCAGCGTTGGTCGCAACCGTCGGCCGTGTGATGCGCACGGTCTGACCCTCATCGGCGGCATCCGCGTGGGAAGCGAGGGTATGGTCGCCCCACGTTAGCTCCTCGAACACCACGAGCTGAGTGCCCTCAGTAAGCTCGGACGCATCGAAATCAAAGACTACCTGGGCGGTTCCCTCGCTGGACTCTGCGGTGAAGTCTGCCTTGGAGACCACGTGCTTGGCACCGCTCATAAATTCCTTTGCGGTCGCGTTGCCCGCCTCGTCGGCTACCTTTTCCATCAATACGCCGGTCAGGGTGTAGGTCTCTCCTGCGGCAAGGCCGCTGTAGGCCACGGTGTCCACCACGCGGGCCTCGGGGTCGGCCGTCACGTCTTTATCGCCATCAGCTCCGTCTGTCGCCATGGTTGAGATCCGCGGCTCTGCAACCATGACCTGCTGGTTTGCGTCGTCGATGTCGGCATGCTCGGCCAAAAGCTCGCCGCCCGCGTCATATAGCTGCTCGTAGACGACGAGTGTGCGTCCCATATAGGCAAAGGTCGGCAGGGTAAGCGACACCTCTGTCTTTCCATGGCTCTTCTCGGCCGTGAAGGTCGTCTGGCCACAGACGGCGTTACCGCTTTCGTCTGTTATGACCGCACTCGTCTTGGCGTCAACAAGCTGCGCCTTCAAGGTGTATTCGCGGTCTTTTACCAGGTGAGAATAGCTCACGGAGTCCACGATGGTGGCGTTACCCACCGCGAGGTATTTGTCGCCGTCGGCAGCATCGCGCGCGTAGGTGCGGATCTCGGGCTCAGGGTCGTCCAGCGTGCCCAAATCAATCGTTAGGCGATTGCGACTTACGGTGAACTCGGTCGCTACCAGGGCATAGCCGGAGTTCGCGCTTGCACGCAGCTCTTCCAGCGTATAGGTGTCGTACGGGAATGTCCCAAGCTCGTCGTTTGCCGACGTTCCCTCGCCAAACCAAGTGCCCGCCGTAAGGTCGAGCTTCTCGCTGTCGATGGAGCCTTCTACCTCTAGGGCCCAGTCATTGGCGTTGGTATTGCTCGCATGCCCGTTCATCGAGCTGGTAGACGCGAAGCAGCCGTTCTCATCCGTCACGATCACGTGGCTTTCTCCGGTCGTGACGGAGGTCACCTTGAACGGAACGCCAGCCATGCGCGCCGAGCCGTTGTCTGCGCGCTTGGAGAACTCGATGTCGCCGCGTTTGACCTGCTCAGCCACCTTAGGCGTGTTGTAGGTGACCACATCGGCGGCGGTTACGCTTTCCTGTATTTTCTGGAAGAAGACCTGCTCAGAGGCGATATAGCCCTCTGGCGCTTTGCTCTCACGGATCACGACGGTGCCGCGCGGCAGGCAAGCGCTGCCATTTAGGTCGTGGTACAGGGCGTCACCGGATACCAGGTGGTTCTCATCGAGCGTTACCGTGC
Organism: Oscillibacter sp. ER4; assembly: GCA_963611755.1. Classification (GTDB taxonomy): domain Bacteria; phylum Actinomycetota; class Coriobacteriia; order Coriobacteriales; family Atopobiaceae; genus Paratractidigestivibacter. The sequence goes on along the minus strand of CAVDTK010000062.1, from coordinate 6,165 downwards.
CCGCGGAATCCGTCTTGAAGACCCAAGACCGAGCGGGCTTGACTCCGCTCTTCTTAAGCGCCGCGGCATCGGCATGGGCCAAGGTGTCGTAGTAGTCGACGGTGAACTCAGCCCCTTCAAGCGTGGCCGCGCCCAGCGGGGAGTTGTTCTCTTCGGAGAAGCCTTTCTCGGCATCGAACTTGGCAAGGAGCAGTCCTATGGGGTCTGCCGCAGGCGTTTCCTCGCAGGTGAAGATGCCTGTCTCGCCGCAGCTCAAGATGATCGCGTGGGTCTCGTCGCACAGGCGATAGCCCTCGCTCGCACGGGTCTCGCGCGCGTAGTAGATCCCGGCGAGAAGGCGCAGGGTGTTGCTCTCACCGTTCTTGTCCGTCGTCAGCGTGCCCACCTTGGTCGTGCAGGCAGCGTCGCTAAAGACGTCGTAGGTTGCTCCGGCCAAGCTGTAGCAGGCATTTCCGGCGGTCAGACTCTTGTTCGCCGAGGTCTTCTTGAGCTTTGCCCAGGCGTAGCGCACGGGTTCCTCGCACTTCACCTCGGCGCAGCGGTTGAGCTCGACCGTGACCTTATGGACCTCATCGCAGAGTTCGTGGCCCTTTGAGGCCTTGGTCTCCTTGACGTAGTAGACGTCTGCCAGAAGCGTGGCCTCGGGCGTGTTGCCGTCTTCGTCTGTGGCCAGCGTGGTCACCAGGTCGTGGCAATCCTCATCGCGATAGACGCCGTAGACGGCCCCTGCTAGCGAATAGTTTGAGTTCGCCGGGTCGATCTTCTCACCTGCTGAGCTCTTCTTGATGCGTGCCGACCCGTAGATCACCGGCTCTTCGCAGCGGATCTCGGCCGCCTGCCCCAAGGTGACCGTGACCGTGTGGATTTGCTCGCAAATCGCGTGGCCGGGGGAGGGCTGGGTTTCCTTGACGTAATAGGTCCCGGCGAGAAGCTCGACGGTGTTGGAGCTGCCGTCCTTATCGGTCGTGAGGGTGCACACGAAGCTCGTGAGCCCTGCATCCGCGTAGACGTTGTACTTGGCCCCTGCCAGCGAGTAGTTGGAGTTGCCGCCGTCGATGGTCTCGTCCTTCGAGGCCTTGCGCAGGGTCAAGGGAGACGTGGTCGCGGGCTCTGTGCAGTTGAAGGTGGCCACGGCCCCTGGCGCTACATTGACCTTATGGGTCTCGCGGCACAGGTCGTGACCAGCGGATGTTTCAACCTCGCGCGCGTAATAGGTCCCCGCGTAAACCTCAAGCTCCGCGGTATTCCCAGTCGTATCGGTCACAAGCTCTCCGACCTTCGACGTAAGTTTCTCATCGGAGAAGACCTCGTAGCGGGCCCCGGCCAACGAGTAACTGGGGTTGCCGTCGACGGCGGCGTTAGAGGTCTTCTTGAGCCCCACGCGCCCCTTGGCGGGTTTCTCGGCGCATTCGAACGTTCCCACGCCTCCAGCGGTCACGTCAACGCGGTGCACGTCGCCGCAGAGCTCATACCCCGGGCTGGCCTGCGCTTCCTTGGCGTAATAGGTGCCCGCCGCAACGGTGAGCTCATTCGTCTCGCCCTGGGCATTTGTGGTGAGGCTGCCCACGCCTACCGTGCAGGAAGCGTCGGCATAGACGTTGTAGACGGCACCCTCAAGGCTGTAGGCGCCGTTTCCTGCCACCGCGTTATCAGAGCTTGTTTTCTTGAGCTTCACGGAGCCTGCGGGAGAGGCGTAGAAGAAGATGTCCTGCCCGCCGTTGTCCCACTTGATCACGTGCGCGCATCCGTCGATGGCGGGGTTGCCGCCTCCGGCGTCCGCGTATGCCTTGGCCTCGGCGTATGCCTGCCGGACGCAATCCTGCCAGAAGATGTCCGAGGTATGGCCCGTGCCGTCGCCGGCGTAGAAGCCCCAGTTGCCGTCAACCGTGACGTCAGGGAACTCGGGGTAGAAGCGCACCATCCAAATGGCGATCTGCACGACGGCCGAGGCCTTGAGGCAGCCCGTACCCCAGCGGCCGTACATGCCAAAGGCCGAGCCGCTTAAGCTTATCTGGCTTACGCCCTGGTAGACCAGGTAGTCAATGGCGTGCAGCTGGGAGGCGGTGTAGGCAACCTCGCCTCGGCCTTCCGCGTACGTGCGGTGCCAAGTGGCCGCGGAGCCGTCCATCACAGACCCGGCCGAGCCGGGGTCGGGGTTGTTGAGGTTCACGTCTCCGCACCAGGCGATGCTTCCGTCAGAAAGCCAGAACTCGTAGGTGTGGGACCCGTCGTAGATGGGCGTGGCGCTTTGCAACGTCACGCGGTCGCCCGTGGTGCTTGCAAGGGTTACGGTGGGCGTGGCGAGCCCCAATGCCTGGCTGAGAAGCAAGACGAGGCTCATCCATGTTGCGATCAGGCGCTTCAAGATCGTCGGCCTGGTCTTTATTTCGTGCGAGCTTAGGTTTGTCGACCCTCTCGCTTTCCTCAAACGTGTTCCCATGAGATCTCTCCTTTTTGTCGTGTGTCCAGAGGGGAGATTCATGCTATTTCTTGGGACTGTTTACGCTGCCAACGATTTTTGCGACATAAAACGTTTCTGACGGCTATCTATCAGGCATTTATCAAGTCGCTGTGTTGCCGCAGCTCAGGCCAACAATCCAAAATGCATCCAAAATGCTTTCACATTTGATACTCTGCCATTCACGCTGAGAACCACAACCGCTCGCCGCCCGACAAAGAAAAATGGCGCCCAGAACGATTCCGGACGCCATGTAGAAAAACACGGTTGAAACTCAGATGAACGTCAGGCCGCCGCAGCCTACTCGTGGATCACCACGACGTCGCCCACCTTGCACAGGTTATAAAGGGCCTCGGCATCGGCGTAGCTCAGGTTGATGCACCCGTGGCTACCATTGGTTTTGTAGATCTCGCCGCCAAAATAGTAGCGCCACGGGGCGTTGTGGAAGCCCACGATGTTCTGCTTGACGCCCATCCAGAAGTCGACGTGGCTCTCCCACTCGGGGTTGCCGCTCTCGTCGTTGGGGCCGGTCAGCGTGGCATCGGTGTCCCGGCTCGTGATGGTCCAGACGCCCTGAGGGGTGTCGCGGTCGTCGGCCGGCAGGCCCGTCACGACGTCAGCCTCCCAAATGACCTGGCCGTTCTCGTAGAACGTGGCGTGCTGCGTGGTGATGTCGACGTCGATGTAGCGGTCCGGCCAGTCCTGGCCGCCGGGGTTGTAGCGGTCGGCGGTGTCGTAGCAGGGGATCTCAAGCGTCTGCTTGGAGCCGGACTTGATCGCGTCGACGATCTGCGTGGCGGTCTCGGCGCCGTTGATCGACCAGCCGTAGACGCCGCGGGCAACCGTCGTGATGACCTTGCCGTCGGGTCGCGTGAAGGTGCGGGACTTGCCCACGGTGTCGGTCGTGTTGGAGAGGTCACCCTTGCACCAGGTGGTGATGGCGTCCTCGTCAAGGTTGACGGACAGATCGTCGCCAAAGCTGATCCAGCTGGCCACCTGGCCGGGCGTGATGTCGGTGACGGTGGTCCCGGCAAGGGTCAGCGTGGGGCCGGCCTGCAGGTAGGAGTTGGCGGTGTTGACGGCGGCCTCCAGGTTGGCGCCGGCGGTCAGCGACTCCTCGCCCAGGGTGATCGATGCGGGCAGCTCGGCGATCTTCTCGCCGATGTGTGCGCACAGGGCCGTGACATCGATGCGCTTGACCAGGGACTCTTGGGTGTAGGTGTACTTGTTCTGGCCCTCGTCATAGCTGATCGAGCTGGAGGACGAGTCGTTTGCGCTCCCGGCGTCGACGTAGGTCTGCATGAGGCTGGCAAGGCTCGCCTGGTCATAGGATACCTTGGCGCCTACCGTGAGGTTGCGCTTGGTGAAGAACGACGCCGGCCAGGTGAAGGCGTTGGTCTGCCCCATGGCGGTCGCGGCATAGGCGGCGCCGTCGTAGCGCAGGTTGATATCGGTGCCGTTAAGGGTGAAGGACAGGCCGTCGCCCTCGACCGCGGTCGAGTAACCGGAAATGGTTGACTCCAGGCTCGCGGCTACCTCGGCCTTGGTTTTGTAAGAGATGTCCTTGCCGTCGAGCACGGTGTTGGGCAGGTAGATGTTGCTAAAGATCGCCACGCCCACACCGTATGCGACGGCGAGAACAACGACGATGACCACGGGGATGATCCAGAGCTTGCTCTTCTTGGGCTTCTCGTCGACGAAGCTCGTGTCGAAGTCCGTGGCACCCTGCGTGTTGTAGTCGAAGTACGGGTTGGGGGAAGTCTCGTTCACCGGCGTCATCGTCTTGATGTGCGATGCGGAGTGCTTGCCGCCGTTGTATCCCTTGTTTGAAAGTGCCACGTTTAACCTCTGGGTTCCTGTTGGTTGATTCGTTTTTTGCGGGTTCGCGCGCTAAAGTAGGGCGCGGGCCAGCTGCCTATCCTATCGTATTCATGGGGCCCCGCCCTTCACCATCCGCCCGACACGCGATTAAAACCCTTGGATTTGCACATGAGCGTCATACGACTTAAAGATATCGAAAACCCCGAGCTGGACGTTTACGCTCGCCTTACGGACAACCAGCTCAGGAACCGTCTGGACCCTGCCCGCGCGGTCATGGTCGCCGAGTCTCACCTGGTGGTCGAGGTGGCTCTAGAGGAGGGCGTCGAGCCCCTCTCGTTTCTTGTGGACGAGGCGCACCTTCACGTGGCGACCGGCCTTTTGGAGAAGTTCCTTCCTGCAGCCCAGGCCGCCGAGGTCCCCGTCTTTGTCTTGCCGGACGACCAGCTCGAGAAGCTCACGGGATATCGCCTGACACGCGGGCTTCTCTGCGCCATGAGGCGCCCTGCCGAGAAAACCGTGGCCCAGGTCGTGGCCGCCTCGTCCAACCTTGCGGTCATAGAGAACCTGGTAGACGTCTCGAATGTGGGCGCGCTCTTTCGCTCGGCGGCCGCCTTGGGAGCAGACGGCGTGGTCTTGTCGCCGCGCTGCGCCGACCCCTTGTCGCGGCGCGCCCTGCGTGTCTCTATGGGATGCGCCCTTAAGCTGCCGTGGGCGCGCGCCACGGAAGGGGAGTGGCCGCACAAGGCGTTCGACCTTATGAGGGAAGCGGGTATGGAGATCTGCGCGATGGCCCTGGTAGATGGGGCCGTGCCGCTAGATGATCCCTTCCTGACCGCCGCCCGCCCGCGCGCGGTGGTCTTTGGCAACGAAGGCGCGGGTCTAGATCCCGCGACCTTGTCGGCCTGCGACCGCGCGGTCATCATCCCCATGAGGCGCGGGGTCGACTCCTTGAACGTCGCCGCCAGCTCGGCTGTGGCTTTCTGGCAGCTCTTTTCGTGAACGGGGTTTGATTTTTCGATTTTGGGTAAGACAAGCTCTATCGCGCTTTAGATACGTCAACGGCTCTATTTGAAAGGTTCGACTCGGATGAATATGGACGAGAACAAGCGTCGGCGATCGATGCTGCTCTATATCCTGATCGCGGTGGTGGTCTATCTGGCTATCAGCCAGACCATGTTCCCCGCGCTCACCTCTTCCCAGACCAAGCAGGTCTCCTACAGCGAGTTCCTCACGATGGTCGACGACAACCAGGTCACCCAGGTCCAGAAGACCCAGGGCGACGCCACGCTGTACTTCACCACAGGGTCGGGTTCTTCTCAGCAAAAGTACTCGACGGTCATCTTTGGCTCGGGTGACGGCCTGGCAGACCGCCTGGAGCAGCACAACGTCGAGATGGTGAGCTACATCTCCGATAGCTCCGGCGATCTGTGGCTGTATTTCCTGCTATCCTACGGCCTTCCCATCCTGATCTTCTTCGCGCTTGGCTGGTACCTCAACCGCCGTATGAAGAAGGCCATGGGCGACGACGGCCCCTCCATGAACTTCGGCGGCGGTTTTGGCATGGGCGGTGGCCTGGGCAAATCCAACGTCAAGGAGGTCAAGGGCGAGGAGACCGGCGTCACCTTCAAGGACGTCGCCGGCCAGGACGAGGCCAAGGAGTCCCTGCAGGAGATCGTCGGCTTCCTCAAGAAGCCCGAGAAGTACAACGAGATCGGTGCGCGTTGCCCCCGCGGCGCCCTGCTTGTGGGCCCTCCGGGCACCGGTAAGACCCTTCTCGCCAAGGCCGTGGCCGGCGAGGCGGGCGTGCCCTTCTTCCAGATCGCCGGCTCCGAGTTCGTCGAGATGTTCGTCGGCCGCGGCGCCGCTAAGGTGCGCGACCTCTTCAA
>CAVDTK010000061.1:0-13321 GCA_963611755.1 Oscillibacter sp. ER4 | reverse complement strand
CGAGTTCCGCACGAGCCGGAGAGCGCTTAATGCGCTCTCCGTGCGAGCAGGACTGTCTGAACAGCAGATCTTCGCTCCGCCCTTCTCGGCCCGGGACCACGGAACGGAGCCGTCCCCGTCCTTCTCCCCTACCAGTCGCGGACGGCCGCGGAGGCCTTCCATTCCTCGACGAAATCGGCGTAGGTGCCCTCGATGATGGCCGCGCGCGCCCGGCGCATGAGGTCCAACAGATAATAGATGTTGTGCTGAGAAACCAGGATCGAGCCCAGCATCTCCTTCTGGCGGCACAAGTGGTTGAGGTAGCCGCGGGTGTATCCCGCCTGGCAGGTGGGGCAGCCGCAGGCCGAGTCGAGCACGCTGTGGTCGTGGATGAAGCGGGCATGCTTGAGGTTCAGGCGGCCCTCGCTCGAGAAGGCCGTACCTGTGCGGGCCGTGCGGGTGGGCAGCACGCAGTCGAACATGTCGATGCCGCAGGCCACCGCGCGCACGAGCGTCGTGGGGTTGCCCACGCCCATGAGGTAGCGGGGTTTCTGGTGCGGCATGTGCTCGATGCACAGGGGCTCCAGGGTCTCGAACATCGTCTCGTGATCTTCTCCCACGGAATACCCGCCGATGCCGTAGCCCGGGAAGTCGCCCGCCTCCTCAAGGTGGCGGATGCTGCGGCAGCGCAGATCCAGGTGCATGCCGCCCTGGACGATGCCAAAGAGCGCCTGGTCAGGCCTGGTGTGCGCCGCGTAGCAGCGGTCGGCCCACATGCTCGAGAGCTCGACCGAGCGCTCAACCTTGCGCCGGGGCGCGGGATAGCCCACGCACTGGTCCAGCTGCATCACGATGTCGGCGCCCAGCTGCTGGGCGATCTCCATGTTCTTCTCGGGGCTCCACTCGACCCACTTGCCGTCGTAGTCGACCGCGCGAAAACGGACGCCCTCGTTGGAGAGCTTGAAGAACTCCTCGTGCGAGAAGACCTGGAAGCCGCCGGAGTCGGTGAGGATCGGGCCGCCCCAGCGCATGAAGCGGTGGACGCCGCCGAACTCCTCCACCGTCTGCGCGCCGGGGCGCTGCGAGAGATGGTAGGTGTTGTTGAGAAGGATCTTGGTCCCCATCTGCTCCAGGGTCTGGGGCAGGATGCCCTTGACCGTGGACTTGGTGCCGACGGGCATGAAGATGGGCGTGGGGATGTCGCCGTGCGGGGTATGGAAGACGCCGGCGCGCGCGTGGGTCTTGGGGTCCTCGGCCACGATGTCGTAGGTGAACCACTTCTCGCGAGGGACCGGGGCGGTTGCGCCCGGCATGTGCTCGGCCGCGTCGGCGGCGACGGCCTCGGTCGTGTCCGCGGAGGTCCCGGCCGCGCCCGTCAGGCCGCTGACCTGGGGCTCATTGGCAGCCGTGGCGGTGTTGGCGCAGGCCCCGCAGGCACCGGCCTCGCAAGCGTCCGCGGTCTTCTCCACAGCGGGTTTCTCCTCACAAGCGCACATCTGGCGTGTCCTTCCTAACTTCCATCCATACAAAACCCGGCCCGGAGCCGAATGACCCCGAGCCGGATACAAGGCCTTATAAAGCCGAGTCTTACTCGCCGAAGCCGCTGTCGACGAGGGCGACCAGGGCGTCGAGAGCCTGCTGCTCGTCAGCGCCGTCGCAAGCGATCTCGACCTTGGTGCCGGTGCCAAGACCAGCAGCAAGGATCATCATGATGGACTTGGCGTTGACAGGAGCAGAGTCCTTGTCGACGTTCTTGATGGTGACGTTGCTCTGGTACTTCTTGGCCTCGGTCACGAAGACGGACGCGGGGCGGGCGTGAAGGCCAGTGGCGTTGATGATGCTTGTCTGCTTAGAAACCATTGCGGACTCCCTTTCCAGATTTCAAAACACACGGGTTCGGTCCCCGTAACACTTAGCTATGGTACCAAAACAGACACAAAGTGTTCATGAATAACTTCAAGCGGGCCAAACTTTAGGGGGAGCGCGCCGATTTGGCGGGCGAACGCGCGGCAAGCACCATACATTTAGATCTTTTATCGGCGCGCGCCCAGGCCGGATGTGCGCAGGCTACACTAGGAATATCCCAAAACATCGCGCCCTTCACGTAAGGAGCTTTCATGAGCCAGGACATGGACCGGCCCGACGTCCAGATCGATGACGACGTCCGGGCTTCACAAGATATCGACATAGACGCCGCCGAGAAGAACGAGGAGGGCTTCTCCCCTGCCGGCGAGCCGGACGAGGCGGCGGCTGAGCCCGTCGCGGAGGCGGACGGCGGCGCCGGTGTCGACGCCGACGCGTTCGACGATGTAAACGAACCGCAGGTCATCGAGGTCGAGGCACAGGTCATAGACGACGAGCCCAATGGGTCCGCAGGCGGCGAGAAATCCGTCGGCGAGAAGCCCCTCTCGGCGCAGCAGATCGGCGCCACCGCCGCCGTGGCCGCCAAAGGCGCCGCAACGACCGCCGCGGACACGCTGCGCGACGGCTTCTTTGCCATGCGCGACGTGAGAAGCGCCTCGAAGCTGAGCTCGGAGGCCCGCTCGCACGCCAAGGACCTGCGCCTGGCGCTGGAAAGCGACACCGCGGCGCTCAAGCGCCGTGACGAGGTGGCCGCAAACTACGACTCGATCGTGGCCGAGCAGACGGGAACGATCGCCGCGTCCAAGGCGTCGATGGCCGAGGCCCAGGCCTCGATCGAGCGCCTTTCCAAGGAACGCGAGGAGCTCAAGGCCCGTCTCGATGCCATGAAAAAGGAGCACGAGCAGGAGTGCCGCCCATATAAACGCCTGGCAGACGGCTCGAAGGAGCGCCTGGACAACGCCAACCGCACCATGGCCGAGGCCAAGCGCGCGGTCAAGGCCGCCGAGGCGCGCGTGAAGGACGCCTCCGAGAAGCGCGAGCAGGAGGTGGCCGGCGCCAACCGCTCGCTGGACTCCGCGCAGAACCGCCACCGCAAGGCCCAGGCCGAGCTCACCAAGCTGCAGACCTCGGGCGGCAAGCCCGACGCGATCGCGGCCATGCAGTCCGAGATCGCCAGTGAGCTGGCCCATGTTCAGAACGCGAAGGCCGAGGTGGCGCGCGTGACCGCCTCTACCCAGGCCACGATGGACAACGCGCAGACCCACCTGTGGACCCAGCAGCAGTCGCTCGAGAGCGCCCAGCGCGAGTACGACGAGGCCAAGGCCGAGCACGACGCCAAGAAGGCCGAGTACGACAAGATGCGCGAGGAGGCGACGGCCGCCGAGAAGGCCATCGACGACGAGATGGAGGCCCGCGAGCGCGAGATCCTGAGCGCCAAGGCCGACTACGACGAGGCCGCCGAGGCCCACGACCAGGCGCAGGCCCTTCTCGACGAGGCCAACGACGTGCACGCCAACCCCCAGGACACCGAGGCCCTGCGCGCCAGCGTGGCCGACCAGCAGCTGGCGCTGGCCGCGGCTGACTCCAAGGTCAAGGAGCTGGCGGGCGCCGAGAAGGAGCTGCGGCACAAGACACGCACCGAGCGCTACGTGCTTCTCGCCGTGGCCGCCGCGGTGCTGGTCATCGTGGTGCTGGTGCTGCTGCGCGCCTGCGGGGCGTAGCGGGCCGGACGAGGTCGCGGGCAAACGCCGACGGGCCGAAAACCGTTGATTAAGCCGTTGTTAAGCGGCAAGATCGACGTTTCTCGGCCCGTCGGCGTATTTGGGTCGCGAGAAACCCAGCGGTCATAGCCGCGAGCTATATCTAGGCAAAGGTATTAGGTAATTCCTATTGCGGCGGGCCGGTGGTCTAATGATGACGGGCTCTCGGGCGGACGTGCACACGCTCGGGCGCCGTCCAGTTATGACTATCGAAAGGCCAACCACCATGAAGACCTCGGTTGTGGGCTTCCCCCGCATCGGCCGCATGCGCGAGCTTAAGTTCGCCTGCGAGAAGTACTTCCGTCACGAGCTTTCTGCCCAGGAGCTTAACCAGACCGCCCGCGAGCTGCGGCTTGTTCACTGGACGACCCAGCGCGACGCCGGCATCGACCTTATTCCTTCCAACGACTTCTCCTTCTATGACACCACGCTCGACACCGCGGCCCTCTTTGGCCTGGTGCCCGAGCGCTACCGCGCGCTGGGCCTGTCGCCGCTCGACACGTATTTCGCCATGGCCCGCGGCTACCAGGGCGCGGCCGGCGACGTCCACGCGCTGCCCATGAAGAAGTGGTTCAACACCAACTACCACTACAACGTGCCCGAGATCGACGACGCGGCCGAGGTCGCCCTGGTGGGCAGCAAGCCCGTCGACGAGTACCTTGAGGCCAAGGCCGCGGGCATCGAGACTAAGCCCGTGGTGCTGGGCCCCTTCACCTTGCTGAACCTCGCAAGCTTCACCGGCGCGCGGCAGCTGGCCGACGTGGCGGCGCCCCTGGCCGCGGCCTACGCCGAGCTGCTGGGCCGCCTGGCTGAGGCCGGCGCCCAGTGGGTCCAGTTCGACGAGCCGTGGCTCGTGCGCGACCTCGACGGCGCCGACATCGCCCTTTTCAAGCAGCTCTACCAGCCCATCCTTGATGCCCGCGGCGAGTCGCGCGTCCTTCTCCAGACCTACTTCGGCGACATCCGCGACTGCTACGGCGACGTCTGCGAGCTTGGCTTCGACGGCATTGGCCTGGACTTCATCGAGGGCGTCCGCACGGCCGAGCTCGTCGAGAAGAACGGTTTCCCCAAGGACAAGGTGCTCTTTGCGGGCCTGGTCAACGGCAAGAACATCTGGCGTAACCACTACGGCAAGACCATCGAGGCCGTGGCGGCGCTGCGTCGCGCGACCGAGGCGGAAATCGCGCTGTCTACCTCGTGCTCGTTGCTCCACGTGCCCTACTCGCTCGAGCCCGAGGCCGAGCTTTGCGAGGAGTACCGCCGCCACTTCGCTTTTGCCGAGGAGAAGCTCGGCGAGATGCGCGAGCTGGCCGGGGTTCTCGACAGCGCAGACCCCGCCGCCGCTCCTGCCGCCCAGGCAAACGCGGCCCTGGTAGCGGCGCGTCCCGACAGCGTCGACGAGGCTGTTCGCGCCCGCGTTTCCGCCGTGCCCGACGGCGCCGAGACCCGCCTTCCCGCCCGTGCCGATCGTGAGAAGATCCAAAAAGAGCTTCTCGGCCTGCCCAAGTTCCCCACCACGACCATCGGCTCTTTCCCCCAGACGGCCGAGATCCGCGCGATGCGCGCCAAGCGCCGCCACGGCGAGATCTCGCAGGCTGAGTACAACGAGTTCCTGCGCGAAAAGACCGCCGAGGTCGTGCACCGCCAGGAGGAGATCGGCCTGGACGTGCTGGTACACGGCGAGTTCGAGCGCAACGACATGGTCGAGTACTTTGGCGAGCGCCTGAGCGGCTTTGTGTTCACACGCTTCGCGTGGGTCCAGTCCTACGGCACCCGCTGCGTCAAGCCGCCCATCATCTGGGGCGACGTCTCGAGGCCCAAGCCGATGACCGTCGAGTGGTCGACCTATGCGCAGTCGCTTACCGAGAAGCCCATGAAGGGCATGCTGACCGGCCCCGTAACCATCCTTAACTGGTCGTTCCCGCGCGAGGACATCCCCGTGCGCGAGAGCACCCGCCAGATCGCGCTTGCCATCCGCGACGAGGTCCTGGACCTGGAGGCCGCGGGCATCCGCGTGATCCAGGTCGACGAGGCGGCCCTGCGCGAGAAGCTGCCTCTTCGCCGCAGCGACTGGCAAAGCGAGTACCTTGACTGGGCCATCCCCGCGTTCAACCTGGTGCACAGCGGCTGCCGTCCCCAGACGCAGGTCCACACGCACATGTGCTACAGCGAGTTCACCGACATCATCCCGGCGATCGACGCCATGGACGCCGACGTGATCTCGTTCGAGGCATCGCGCTCCGAGCTCACGATCCTGGACTCGCTGGCAGAAAACCACTTTGAGACCGAGGTCGGCCCGGGCGTCTACGACATCCACTCGCCGCGTATCCCGTCTGAGCAGGAGATCAGCGACGCGCTGTCCAAGATGCTGGAGAAGGTCGCGCCCGAGAAGCTCTGGGTGAACCCCGACTGCGGCCTCAAGACCCGCGCGAACGCCGAGGTTTGGCCGTCGCTCGAGCACATGGTGGCCGCGGCGAAGAAGCTTCGCGAGGAGCGCTAGGGTCTTCTAGCAACCGAACGCAAGCGCATGCGCGATCGACAGGGGCGCCGCTGGCCGGACCGGGCGGCGGCGCCCCTGTCGTGCGCTCAATTTTCATGGGATATTGGCACTTTTCCGCTGAGGGGCGCTCAATTTGAGCGGGATATTGGTGCTCTACGGGGGTTTCTCGCCGCCCACGGGCTTCTCGGCATCGGCTCAACTGGGCAAACACAGGCGAGAAAATCGCCGACCGCCAAAAAAGTACCAATATGCACTCAAAATTGAGCGCCCGTCCGCGACTGGGAAAACCAGCGGCGGGCGGGCGCTCTTTGCTCGGCCAAAAACGCCGCTACGGGCGGCGCGGCACGGCGGCCTTACGCCTTGGCGGCGGCCAGGGCCACGGCGAAGCTACCGGGGCCGCAGTGCGAGGTGATGACGTTGCCCGTCTCGTACCAGCAGACCTTCTTGAAGCCAAGGTCGCGCGCGTGCCGCTCGGCGGCCTCCTGCACGGCCTCGGGCAGACCGGGCGAGCGCACGAAGAAAACCTGCTCGCAGTCGAACTCCCCCTTCAAGGCGAGAAGGTCCATGAGGCCCAACGCCGCGCTGGTCATCGAGCCGCGCAGCTTCTTGGTGGCTACGAGCTTGCCGTCGATGAGCTCGATCACCGGTTTAATGCGCAGAAGCGTGGCGCCCAGGAAGGCCGCGTTGGAAAGGCGGCCGCCGGCTCGCAGGTAGCCCAGGTCACCGGGGATGAAACCCATGTGGATGCGAGAAGCCAGGTCGGCCGCGAAGTCGCGCAGCTCCTCGACGGAGATGCCGGGGTTGGCGGACAGGTGCTCGGCGGTGGAGACCACCACGAGGCCCTGCCCCACCGTCACGTTGGCGGTGTCGATAGCCACGATGTAGTCGCGGCCCTCGGCGGCGGCGAGCGCCGACTCGTAGGAGCAGGTGGTCACGGCGGAATAGGCCAGGTAGAGGATCTTGGCCTCGGGGTGCGCCGCGTGCACGCGGTCGAAGGCGGCCTCGAAGTCGCCCGGCGTGCAGCCGCTGGTCTTGGGCAGGACGCCCAGCTGGCGGCACTCCTCCAGCATCTCGGCCGGGGCGAGCGAGCCGTCGTCGATGGTCTTCGCGCCGACGCTCACATGCATGGGGACAAGCTCGACGCCCAGCTCCTGGGCGCGCGCGACGCCGACGTCGCTTCCGGTCTCCGCCATGATGATGATCTGATCGGCCATGATTCCTCCGTAACCCTTGACGACGTGGCGAGAAGCCCTGCGCGTTCGCGCTGCACAACACATGTTTTGAATGCGGTTCAAAAATCCCTGGCGGCGAAAGGCCAGGTGAACAAACCTGTGCCATTATAGGAACCCGCCGCGATTCAAATTGCGAGAACGGCCATATGCATAGCCGCACCACAAAACGCGCGGGCAAGGTCGGCGAGACGGCACGGACCCGGTGAGCTTCTCGGCGCCCTCCCGCCCCGCCAGGGCTTAAGCTTATGCGTGCATCTTTGTATATAAGGAGTGACATGTATAGACTTCGACGCTACCTCAAGGGGCACTACCTGGAGTGCTTCCTGGCCCCGGGCTTCAAGGGCCTCGAGGCGATCCTACAGCTGTTCGTCCCGCTGGTCATGGCCCAGATCATCGACGTGGGCATCGCGCAAAACGACACCGCCTACATCCTGTGGCACGCCGCGCTGCTCGTGAGCCTGGCCGTCTTTTGCTACGGCGTCTCGGTCGTGGCGCAGTACTTCTCGTCGAAGCTCGCGGCGCAGTTTGGCACCGCCTTGCGAGACGACCTGTTCCACCACGTGATGACCCTGCCGCGCGAGGACGTGGACAAGCTGGGCCGCGCGAGCCTGATCACCCGCATCACCAACGACACCCAGCAGGCGCAAGACGGTCTCAACCTGTTCTTCCGCCTGATCCTGCGCACCCCCTTCGTCATCGTGGGCACCATCGTCTCGGCCTTCATCGTGGACGGCGCGGAGGGCGCCTGCCTTTTGGTGTCCTCGCTGGCGGCCACGGCCCTCATCCTGGGCTTCATGCGCGTGACCACCGGTCGCTACAGCTTGATCCAGCAGGCCCTTGACCTGGTGCTTCTTAAGACCAGCGAGAACCTCGAGGGCGCCCGCGTGCTGCGCGCCTTCAGGCAAGAGGACGCCGAGAAGGCCAACTTCGCCGCCGCCGCGCGCGGCGTGGCCGACCTGCAGGTCTCGACCGGCGACATATCCGGCCTGGTAAACCCCCTGACTTACCTGGTGGTGAACTGCGGCCTGATCGCGCTCCTGTGGTTCGGCGGCGTGCAGGTCGACGTGGGCAACCTCACGCAGGGCCAGCTCGTGGCCCTGGTGAGCTACGTCAGCCAGGCGCTGGTCGAGCTTCTGAAGCTCACCAACCTCATCACGATGCTGTCCAAGGCCTCGGCCTGCGCGCGCCGCATCAACGAGGTCTTCGACACCAAGCCGTCGCAGGTCAACGGCACCGAGAAGGCCGTCGTGCCGGCAGCCGACGCCGGCTTGGCCGTGAAGTTCGACGACGTGAGCTTCTCGTACCCGGGGGCGGCCGGCGACTCCTTGAGCCACATCAGCTTCGAGCTGCGCCGCGGCCAGACGCTGGGCGTCATCGGCGGCACGGGTTCGGGCAAGACCACCCTGGCAGACCTGGTCATGCGCTTCTACGACGCCACCGCGGGCACCGTCTACGTGGGCGAGAAGGACGTGCGCTGCCTTGACACCCTAAGCCTTCGCGAGCAGGTGGCCATCGTGGAGCAGAACCCGCAGCTCTTCTCGGGCACCATCGAGTCCAACCTGCGCTGGGGCGGCCGCGACGCCACCAACGAAGACCTGATGGAGGCCGTTGCCTGCGCCCAGGCGACCGACGTGGTCGAGGGCAAGGCCGACGGCCTGGCGGCCGGCGTCGAGCAGTTTGGCCGCAATTTCTCGGGCGGGCAGAAGCAGCGCCTGGCCATCGCGCGAACGTTGGCGAGAAAACCGTCCGTCCTTATCCTGGACGACGCCTCGTCTGCCTTAGACTTCGCCACCGACGCGGCCCTGCGCCGCGCGATCCGGCATGACCTGCGCGAGTCCTGCGTGATCACGGTCTCGCAGCGCGTGACCGCGGTCAAGGGCTGTGACCAGGTCTTGGTTTTGGACGGCGGGCGCTGCGCGGGTCTTGGCACCCACGAGGAGCTTCTCGCCAGCTGCGAGGTGTACCGCGAGATCTGCGACTCCCAGCTTTCCCGTGAGGAGGTGGCTCGATAATGGCGGACATGAAGAAGAAGGGGACCGTCTCCCGCATGCTGGGCCTCTTTGCCGATAAGCGCCTGGGCCTGGCCGGCGTCGTGGCCCTGGTCGTGGCCGTCGTCGTGGGCACGCTGGCCCTCCCCACCCTCTCGGGCCGCGCGGTCGACGCCGTGGTCGGGCCCGGCCAGGTGGACACCGAGGCCCTTCTCGAGAGCCTCCGCGCCATCGCCCTTACCATCTGCGTCACCGCGGCCTCGCAGTGGGCCCTGACCGCCCTCACCAACCGCCTGGCCTTCGAGGCGGCCTGTGACCTGCGCAAACAGGCTTTCGACCACATCCAAGGGCTGTCGCTTTCCTACATCGACACCCACGAGCACGGCGACCTAACCAGCCGCATCGTGACCGACACCGACCAGCTGACCAACGGCCTGGTCATGGGCTTCCAGCAGCTGCCCACCGGCATCTTGACCATCGTCGTGACCTTGGTGTTCATGTTCCGCCTGAACGTCCCCATCGCCATCGTGGTGACCGTCCTCACCCCCATCTCGGTCTTCTCGGCGCGCTACATCTCGACCCACGCGAGCCGCCACTTCGCGGGCCAAAGCCAGCTGCGCGGCCAGCTCACCGGCATCGTCGAGGAGATGGTCTCGGGCGTCTCGACCGTCGAGGCCTTCTCGATGGCCGAGCCCGTCTGCGAGCAGTTCCGCGAGGTCGACGCCGCCATGGGCGAGCAGGCCTACAAGGCCGTGTTCTTCTCGTCTTTGGCCAACCCCACCATGCGCTTCGCGAACGCCCTGGTATACGCCGCGATCGGCGTCTTTGGCGCCTTCGTCGCGCTGGCCGGCGGCATCACCGTGGGCGGCCTTTCGGCCTTCCTCTCCTACGCCGACCAGTACGCAAAGCCCTTCAACGACATCTCGGGCGTGGTGACCGAGCTGCAGAACTCCGTGGCCTGCGCCGAGCGCCTGTTTGCGCTGATCGACGAGGCCGCCGAGAAGCCCGACGACGCGGACGCGCGCGAGCTTTCCCAGGTCAGCGGCAAGGTGAGCTTCGACCACGTGACCTTTGGCTACGACCCCGAGAAGCTCATCCTGAAGGACATCGACCTTTCCGTGAAGCCCGGCCAAAGGATCGCCCTGGTGGGCCACACCGGTTGCGGCAAGACCACGTTGATTAACCTTCTGATGCGCTTCTACGACGTGAGCAGCGGATCCGTGCTGGTAGACGGCACCGATGTGCGCAAGATCACGCGCTCGAGCCTGCGCGGCAGCTGGGGCATGGTCTTGCAGGACACGTGGGTTCGCCACGCCACCGTGGCCGACAACATCCGCATCGGCCGGCCTGACGCCACCGACGAGGAGGTCCGCGAGGCCGCCCGCCAGGCCTACGCCGACGAGTTCATCCGCCGGATGCCGCAGGGCTACGACACCGTGCTCGACGGGTCGTCCTCGGTTTCCGCAGGTCAGAGGCAGCTTTTGTGCATCGCGCGCGTCATGGTGGCCCAGCCCCAGATGCTTATCCTGGACGAGGCCACGAGCAACATCGACACCCGCACCGAGCTTTTGGTCCAGCGCGCGTTCGACCGCCTGATGGAGGGCCGCACGAGCTTCGTCGTGGCGCACCGCCTCTCCACCGTCAAGGACGCCGACCTCATCTGCGTCATCGACGGCGGCCGCATCGCCGAGGCCGGCACCCACGACGAGCTTCTCGCCGCGCAGGGGATGTACCGCGACATCTACGAGTCGCAGTTCGCGCCCGCGGAGTAGGGCTCCATCGCGCCAGCCTGAGCAACGCCGCCCGGAGGTCCCCGCGACCCCCGGGCGGCGTTTTTCTCGGCCCCGACTGCATACCCCCGGGCGGCGTTTTTTCGCGATGATTTCGTTTGGTTTGTATGGTTAATCACGTACAATTAGGGTGCTGTGGCTCATTTACGAGAAATCCGCGTGAGTTGAGGAGATGACCATGGACATCCTGGGCGCCATGTCCGCCAAACCGCTCGACTACGAGTCGGGCACCCCTCTCTACCAGCAGCTCGAGCAACGCATCCTGCAGCTGGTGGCTACCGGCGCCATCGACGTGAACACCGCCCTCCCCACCGAGACGAGCATCTGCGAGGCCTTTGGCCTGTCGCGCGCGACGGTGCGCCGCTGCTTCAAGGACCTGGTGGAAGAGGGCCACGTCGTGCGCCGTCGCGGGCAGGGGACGTTCCTCTCGCACGGCAAGCCCGTGGAAGGCATCACGTACTCCCTGAACTTCTCCGCCGAAATGGAGTCGCGCGGAATAAAGCCCAGCTCAAAGATACTGCACTTCCGCCGCGTGACCCCCAGCGAGGGCGTGAGCCGCCGCCTCAAGATCCGCAACAACGCGCAGGTCTGGGAGATCAGCCGCCTGCGCATGGGCGACGGGCAGCCCATGCGCATCGAGAGCGTGTACGTGCCGTGCTCGGTGTGCCCTGACCTCACGCAGGAGGACCTCGAGCACTCGCTCTACGGCAGCATCGCCGAGGCGTCCGGGCTTTTGCCGGCCTCTGCGCGCGAGGTCTACGAGGCCGTTCTTCTCGACAAGACCGAGGCCAAGTACCTGCAGCAGCCCGTGGGCTCGCCCGCCTTCAGGCGCATCCGCACGACCTTCGACGCGTCCGGCGCGCCGTTCGAGGCCAGCGTCATCGTGGAGTCGGGCTTCGCGGTGGAGTTCGTGGTCGACTTCGACAGCCACGGGGCCACGTTCAAGCGCCGGCTTTTGTAGAAAATATATTGGTGCTTGCGCGGGCTCGGAGAAGTACGGTAATATTGCAACTCGTTGCGACCCCAGCAACGGCTGCCTTGCAGCACATAGTTCGGGCGTTTAGCTCAGGGGGAGAGCGCTTCCCTGACACGGAAGAGGTCACAAGTTCAAATCTTGTAACGCCCACCATAAATTCGCAGGTCATCGCTTCGGCGGTGACCTGTTTTTGTATGGGGTTAGGCGTGCGCCGGGCCTCCGGGCCCCAATTAGCGTACACAATTACAACCGCCGCCAAATCCCAACTGGGCTTTTCTCGGCACCGGTTATATTCATGTACACTAATCGCCCCTCTCCCCCACATCTGATGGCGAGAAGCCCGCCGCGCGTAATATACTGGTCATGCATGCCGTAAAACGAGAGAGGAGACCCGAAAATGGAGACCAACAAGCCGACAAACCTCAATGATCCCCAGCTCACGGAAGTCTCTGGCGGCAGGTTTTGTCCGGAGGGGAAGGGCGACAACACGTACTCCGATATCGACGACAATCGTGGCCGATATTGCGGCCAGATCATAAACGGCGTCATCTATTACTGGCCGTGCAAGAAATGCCACAGGCCCACCCATATGGGCTCGGGCGTCAACCAATGCGACAAGTGCGACACCTGGTTCTGGAGGATCAGCGACACGCCCTACAACGGTACCGTGGATGAGCTTAAACGAGAGTCCGCCGCGAACTAGCCGTTGATTCACGTCATAAACTCGCAGGTCATCGCTTTGGCGGTGGCCTGTTTTCGTATGGGTGTGCGCCCGCACTTCTCGCCTGCGGAATTTTCCTAACCGTCCGCCGCCTGCACGGCACCTCTCCCCTATTCCTACCAGTTTGCTAGGAAAAATGTCATTGGTGTGCCGCGGCACGACGCACAGGCGGCAGGCGGGGGCCTGCCGGAACATTCCCAAGAGAGGGGCGACAATGAAGGCAGCGCTTTGGTACAAGGCCGGCGACATCCGCGTGGAGGACGTCCCGGAGTGTCAGATCGACGACGAGTACGACGTTAAGGTGAAGCTGCACTGGTGCGGCATTTGCGGCTCTGACCTGCACGAATACCTTATGGGCCCCATCTTTATCCCCGTCGGGACCCCGCAGCCGGTCACCGGCGAGGTCGCGCCCGTCATCATGGGCCACGAGTTCTCCGGCGAGGTCGTCGAGGTCGGCCCCGGCGTCACCAACGTCAAGCCCGGCGACCGCGTGGTGGTCGAGCCCGTCGTCT
>CAVDTK010000060.1:9301-13357 GCA_963611755.1 Oscillibacter sp. ER4 | reverse complement strand
CGCCCTCAGCCTCGACGAGGGCCTTCTTGCACTCCATCATGGGGGAGTCGGTCATCTCGCGGAGCTGCTTGACCAAAGCGGCGGTGATCTGTGCCATGTTTAACTCCTTAGGGTAGTAGGTGAAAGCGAATGTACTAGCTTACTCAGCGGCGGGAGCCTCGGCAGCGGGAGCGGCCTCGGTGCCGGCCATCTCCTCAGCGGTGATCTGCTCCTTGCCGGAACCGGCGAGAACGGCGTCGGCCATGAGCTCGCACATCAGGGAGACGGAGCGGATGGCGTCGTCGTTGGCGGGGATGCCGTAGTCGATCACGTCAGGATCGGAGTTGGTGTCGAGAAGGGCGACCACGGGGATGTGCAGACGGTTGGCCTCGCGGATGGCGATCTCCTCACGCTTGGAGTCGATGACGAAGATGGCCTGGGGAAGGGTGGTCATGTCGCGCACGCCGCCGAGGTTCTTCTGGAGCTTGTCGAGCTCCTTGCCCAGAACAGCCTGCTCCTTCTTGGGGAGGGTAGCCATGCGGCCGTCCTCGACCATGGCCTCGAGCTCCTCCATGCGGTTGATACGGGAGCGCATGGTCACGAAGTTGGTGAGCATGCCGCCGAGCCAGCGCTGGTTTATCCAAGGCATGTTGCAGCGGGCAGCCTGCTCGGCCACGGGCTCCTGGGCCTGCTTCTTGGTGCCCACGAACAGGACGTTGCCGCCCTTGGCCGCGGTCTCCTTGAGGAAGGTGTAGGCCTTGTCGGCGCCCATGATGGTCTGCTTGAGGTCAAGGATGTAGATGCCGTTGCGCTCACCAAAGATGTAGGACTTCATCTTGGGGTTCCAGCGGCGGGTCTGGTGACCGTAGTGGACACCGGCGTCGAGAAGGGTCTGGATAGTGATCTTAGCCATGGTAAAACCTCCTGTGGTTGAACCTCCGCACGAGTCATCCCCGAAAATCATCACTCCCGACCTGGCTAGAAGTCTTTGGAGCACCACGATGAGCGGGTCGTCATGCGTGTGAATTTGATGCCGCGCCCGCAAGCGCGACACGCCGTGCCCTTGCACAGCGATTGAACAGTATATCAAGCGCCGTCAGCATTTGTCGAGAAAAACCTTTGCGCAGCTGCGGCAAGGATCTTCTCCACAGAATACCTAAGAGCGCGGGTGCGCGCTTCTCGCCGCCTGCTTTAGGCGCTCGACCGAGACGTGCGTGTAGATCTGGGTCGTGGAGAGGCTGGCGTGGCCTAAGAGCTCTTGGACGGATCGCAGGTCCGCTCCCCCGTCGAGAAGCTCGGTCGCAAAGGTGTGGCGCACCGCGTGGGGCGTGACCTGCGCATCGAGGCCCGCCGCACGGGAATGCTTCTCGAATGCCTTGCGCAGGGAGTCGGCAGACATCGCGTTGCCGCGGACGGAGAGGAAGACGGCGTCGGTGGCCGACTGGCCCTGCGATCGCTTGGCGAGAAGGACCGGCCGTGCCTTATCGAGATAGCGATGAAGGGTCTCCAGGGCCTGGGGATAGAGCATGACCAGGCGTTCCTTGGACCCCTTGCCGAAGAGACGCGCCTGGCCTTGGCCAAAGTCGACGTCGCCGAGCTTGAGACCCGCGACCTCAGAGATACGCGCGCCTGTGGCGTACATGAACTCGATGAAGGCGGCGTCTCTCAGGCCGCAAAGGTCATCCATGTTGCAGGTCGAGAGGATCTTCTCGACCTCTTGATCATCGAGGGTCTTTGGCAAGTTCCGCGAGATCTTGGGGCTCGACACCACGGCCACGGCGGCATTGGCGTCAACGCCATGCTCCGACATCCACTTATAGAGGCCGCGCAAGGCAGACAGATGCCTTGAGACGGTCCTCGGCGAGTAGCCAGCCCGCGAAAGCTCGCCCAGGTAGGAACGCAGCTGGACATGCGTGAGCGAGAAGGCGTCGAAACCTGTTCTCTCGAGCCAAGAACCAAACGCCTCGAGGTCGCACTCGTAGGCACGCAGGGTATTGGGAGAAAGGCGCCTTATGGAGCGCAAGGACTCAAGATATCCCTGGGCGCAGTCCTCAAAGGAGAGCTTGTTGTTCTCGCTGCCGCCAGCCATGGGTCCCAAAGTCTCTATTAAAAGAGGTCGGCGCGGGAAGCCACGTAGGCTTGGGCATCCTCAACGGCACGCGCCGCCATGGCAGACCTTCTCTCCCCTTTGTTCTTAGGCGGAAAAGGCAGCGGCTCGTAGACGCCGAAGTTCACGTGCATGGGCTGGTAGCCCGTGGTGGCCGGGTCCGTCGCATAGGCGACCAGGGACCCCAAAGAGCCTGTACGGGGAAGCTCGACCGCGGCCAAGCTGTTCAACTGTGCAAAGGTGTTCAGGCCCGCAAGAAGGCCGGAGGCGATTGCCTCGACGTAGCCTTCCGTGCCCGTGATCTGGCCCGCGAAGCGAAGAGTAGTCCCCGGAACGGCGAACGTCTTATCAAGAACATGGGGCGAGTCGATGAACGAGTTACGGTGCATGACGCCGTAGCGCAGGAACTCGGCATGCTCAAGGCCGGGGATCATCGAGAAGACGCGCTTCTGCTCCGGCCAGGTGAGGTTGGTCTGGAAACCGACGAGGTTATAGGCCTGCTTATCGGCGGTCTCGGCGCGCAGCTGAACCGCCGCCCAGGGACGACGGCCGCTCCTGGGGTCGATGAGCCCCACGGGCTTCAGGGCGCCGAAACGGGGCGCGTCGTGGCCAGTGCGTGCGATCTCCTCAACCGGCTGGCAGGCGCAGAAGAGATCTTTCTGCTCGAACTCGCGGGCGATGACTTTCTTGGCGCCCAGAAGCGCGTCGATGAAAAGGTCGTACTCGTCCTTGTCCATCGGGCAATTGAGGTAGTCACCCACACCCTCGCTCTCGTAGCGAGACTGCGTGAAGACGATGTCACGATCAAGGGACTCGGCCGCCACGATAGGCGCGGCGGCGTCGAAAAACGACAGCCCCTGGGTCCCCAAAAGCTCCGAGACCTGAGCGAACAGCGCGTCCGAGCAGAGTGGCCCCGCCGCGATCACGCACGGCCCCTCGGGGATCCGCGTCACCTCCTCGCGCACGACGTTGAGGCGCGGGTTATCCTCGATGGCCTTGGTCACCAGCGCCGAGAACGCCTCGCGGTCGACCGCGAGCGCACCTCCGGCCGGAACCGCCGCTTCACGAGCAAATCTCAGCAGCTCACAGCCCATAAGGTCGAGCTCAGCCTTAAGGACGCCCGCCGCAGAATCTACCTTGGTCGACTTCAGGGAGTTCGAGCACACGAGCTCAGCCAGCATATCGGTGTGATGGGCAGGCCCTGGGTTTGTCGGCCGCTGCTCATAGAGCGTGACGTCGACGCCCCTCTTCGCGAGCTGCAACGCGCACTCGCAGCCAGAAAGGCCGCCGCCCACGACGGTGACGCTAGCCTGCATATCCAACACTCCCCTTTTCTTCTCAGCCGCGGCCCAAATAGTAATCCTCCGATGGCGAGTACCTGCCGTCCGGCAAGCGAACGACCAGGCCGCGGATCTCGTAATCGGATAAGGTTCGAAGCGTCGTCAAGACATCCTCGTTAAGCGCACGGGAAAGTTCCTCGGGGCGCATCGGGCTTGCCGTCAAAGCAGAGAGCACGGGCCCGCGGTCCTTTCTCGTCGCCGCGTCAGAAAAACGCAGCACGCCATAGTCTAGGGAAATCGCGGTCTCGAGTGTCTTCTCATCGGGAATCACGCGCGCACCCTCTGCCAAAAGTCCATTTGTGCCGCTCGAGTTTGGCGAGAAGATCGACCCCGGTATGGCATAGACCGTCCGACCCAGGTCGACCGCGGCATCAGCGGTGCTCATGGTGCCGGAGCCCGCGCCCGCCTCGGTCACGATGAGGATCTTGCCCAAAGCGGCGATAAGCGCGTTTCTCTTGGGAAAGCAGTATCTTCTGGGACCCTGCCCCCAGCGTTCGACCGAGATCACCGCCCCTCCGCGTTCTATCGCCCCGTCGAAAACGTCCTGCGAGCTGGCCGGATAGACCATGTCTGCTCCGCAGCCAGAGACAACGACGGTCTTTCCGCCGGCGAGAAGGGCCGCCCTGGCAG
>CAVDTK010000060.1:0-8933 GCA_963611755.1 Oscillibacter sp. ER4 | reverse complement strand
CGCGTCAAGGCGCGGCCGCCCAGCATGAGCCGCTCGGCGTATCCCTCGAATAAAGCCAAGGCAGAAGGCTCGAACCGCACATTCGAGATGCCGGTGGCCGAAGCGGCCTTTCTTTCCTCGAACTCACGACGCGATGCCGAGAAGTCCCTGGCCGCCAAAACCGACTCCCTCATCTGAGCCGAGCTAAGGCCCGCGTTTCCTGAGATGACCTTCGAGCTCGACGGGCGGGCGACGTCGATCACGACGTCGATCCTGTCGACCAAAGGTCCCGCGAGCTTTGACTGATATGACTGGATGCGCCCCGGCGCGCACTTGCAAACGTGCCCCGGGTCCCCAAGATGCCCGCAGGGACAGGGGTTCGCTGCCGCCACCAGCTGAAAGTCACAGGGAAACGAGAACTTGCCGTCCACCCTCACGATCCTCACCTCATGGTCTTCCATAGGCTGCCGCATGGCCTGCAGCGTGTTGTTGGCGAACTCCGGAAGCTCGTCCAAGAAAAGCACCCCCGCATGCGCAAGCGAGATCTCGCCCGGGGTCACGGGGTTACCGCCTCCCACCAGGCCTCCCATCGATATCGAGTGGTGCGGCGAGCGGAACGGCCGGATTCCTTGAAGGATCGGCTCGATGGGCTGGCCTGCGACGGAATGGATGAGTAGCGCCGTCTGCCCCTCCCCGGGATCCAACGGCGGCAGTATCGTTGGCAAGCGCTTGGCGAGCATCGACTTGCCGGAACCCGGCGGCCCGATCATAAGAAGCCCGTGCCTGCCCGCCGCGGCTATAGTGACGGCCCGCTTGGCCAGCTCCTGGTCAAGGACATCCAGATAATCGAGGTCGTGCATGCCGTCGTCTGCTACCGACGGCATGCACTGGACCTTCTCGCCGACACGCCCCAGGTGCTCCAGGCCACCCTTGAGCTGAGACAAGCGCGCGAGCCCCAGGATCTCGACGTCCTCGAAGGAGCTGACCGTCGAGTTCGCGGAGACCACAAGGGCAAGCCCCAGCTCATTAGCCAGGTGGGCGTAGGCCACCTCTCCCCTCGTGCTGTTGATCTCGCCTCTCAGGCCAAGCTCACCAACGAAAAGCGCCTTATCGGCAACCTTGGGGCTGATCTGTCCCGACGCAATGAGAATCGCCACCGCGACCGGCAGGTCGAACCCCGTCCCGGTCTTCTTAAGGTCGCCGGGAGCCAGGTTCACCGTGATATGCACGCGCGGGATCTCGAAGCCGCACTCGCTCATGGCACAGCGCACGCGCGACGCCGCCTCAAGCACGGAATTGCCGAGCGTACCGATCATCTTGATGTTGGGAAGACCGCCCGAGATGCTCACCTCGACGCAGACCGGCAAAGCCTCGACCCCGTGGAGGCAGGCCGTCATGACGCTAGCGCAGCCATATTCGGAGGCCATCAGGCATCACACTCGAAGGCCGACTCCAAGTGGCGAAGCCGATAAATATCAGGGTCGTAGATGTTGATGGCGATGACGTCGAAGCGCACATGGTCGCACGGCAGATGATAGGCAAAATACGACAGCGCGATAAGCTGGTAGCGACGCTGCTTTCTGGCGTCAACCGCAAGCTCAGGGATAGGATCGCACTTCAGCGATGTCTTGTACCTGGTCTTGACCTCAACCAGCACGATCGCACCTTCGTAGCGGCAGATGATGTCGGCTTCCCCGCAGTTACAGCGCCAGTTGCGGTCCAGGATCTCATAGCCATGGCTTTCCAAAAACGCCGCCGCGCAGTCCTCCCCTAGGTTCCCGAGCTCCTTGTTGTTGAGCTTGCCCAGGGGTTTATTGCCGGGCTGCCTAAAGTGGCCCTCGTGGGTACTTGTCAAATCGCGCAGCATCGTGCTTCTCCTCTCATACGCCTGAGAAGACAAGCCTGACACTGCGATCTATCAGATCTCTGACACCTGGCTGACAGCTGTCTGACAGCAATCTATCAGCAGCTCAACGAGTTATCGACAACGCGCACGCAGAGAAGGTCGTTTCAAGCCGCGCAAAAATGCACGCAAAACGCACCCCTTTTAGAAGAGCGCCGGAGTCTCCAAAAAGTTCCCACAAAACGAGAAACGGTGGATCGGGGAAAGCCCATGCTGCTTGATGGCCTGAATGTGCTCGGCAGACCCGTAACCTTTGCATTCGGCGAGATGATACTCGGGATACTCCTCGTCCATGGCGATCATGAGGTTATCTCGCGTGACCTTGGCCACAATCGAGGCCGCGGCGATGCACGCGATCTTCGCGTCACCTTTCACGATCGTTCTTTCTTTGGGGTGCACGTGTATCGGATTGCCGTCGATAAGCACGCAATCCGGCTCCACGCCGGTATCTTTAATAGCCCCGATCATGGCCTGACGCAGGGCCTGCGCCATACCAACGGCATCGATCGTCGCGGGCTCGATGTGACAGATACCAACAGCGACGGCCACCTCGGCGATGCGCGCAGCCAAGATCTCGCGCTTGGCAGGCGTCAGCTGCTTGGAATCGTTGATCTCATAAACGATGGGATCCGCCGGCAAAACGACCGCACCCACGGTCAAAGGCCCGGCGATGGCCCCGCGCCCGACCTCGTCCACGCCGATGACAAGACCTTCTCCGCCTAGCTCACGCTGCAGGGCATACATGCCCTCGACACGCCCCCGCTCGGCCAGCTCGTGCTCGCGCCGGCGGCAAGCGACCTCAACCGCATGACGGACCTGCTTCCGAGGGTCCTCGGCGTAGCGCTCGGCCAACACCGGGATCTCATCGATAGGAGCGTCGGAAAGCAGGGCAACGACCTCTTTTGCCGTTGTTGCGATATGGGAGGAGATGGGCATCATGACCCCTAAGGTCGCGGTTTTGACTGGAAAGACCCACGGCCGGGAGGCCCTTCCGACTCATCTCAGTGCTCAAACAGTCCTGTTCGCACGAAGGCCACATTAAGTGGCCTTCGGCTCATGCGGAACTGCGCCTGAGATGAGTCGGAAGGGCCGCGACCGAGGAGCTGCATAGCAAAAGAGCCGCTCCAAAAGGAACGGCTCTTGAGTGCCAAGGCAAAAAGCCTATTAGCGCTTCTCGCGAAGACGAGCGGCCTTGCCCACGCGATCGCGCAGGAAGTACAGCTTGGCGCGACGGACAACGCCGTGACGCACGACCTCGAGCTTGGCGATCTTGGGGCTGTGAAGCGGGAAAGTACGCTCAACGCCGACGCCGAAGCTGATCTTGCGGACGGTGAAGGTCTCGCGGGCGCCAGCGCCGCTCATGCGGATGACGTCGCCCTGGAAGACCTGCTCACGCGTGCGGTCACCCTCGACGATGCGATAGTGAACCTTCACGTTGTCGCCAACGATGACCGTGGGGATGTCCTCACGGATCTGCTGACGCTCGATAGCGCGAATGTAGTCCATGTTGTTCCTCATTCTCTAGAGGTGCCGACGCCGCGCGAACGACACATAGGTTTACACACGAAAATTTACTATAAGGGATGAGTGGCTCCCCTACAAGAACTTCACAAGCTAAAGGCAAAATCCCACAGCCACGCCTAGCTCGGAGTTGGCGCGGGCCACCGTAGAAGGATAGCCGTTCTGCATGACCTGGAAAAAGACCGCAGGGTCATTGCCGAGAAAATCATAGGCGTAGGGGGTTCGCAGCCACCAGCAGAGCGCAGGGCCGCCATAGGTCATGACCAGGCCGTCGACCGCGGTCTGGGCCGCGCTCGCGCCGACCTGCGAGAACCACTGGTACTGCGAGCCTTCCTGGGCGAGAAGCGCATCGTAGGCAGGCGGGTCCAGGTACCAATTGGTCTCGCTGAACTCCTGGACATACCAATCCACGTCGCCAAAGACCTCGGCCACCGAGAAGCACCAGAGCTTATCCTGGGTGGTGGTGACGCTTGCGGCCTCGTCGGTCAGGCCGACGTTGTTGGTCTTCTTGTCCGCAGCCACGATCACCTGAGAAAGGTCTTCGGGGAGAAGCGCCAGGCCGTCGCCGGAAAGCCATGTACGCAGGCCCGAGGCCTCCCAGCCGCCCGCGTTGGTCTCGGTCGCGTTCATGGCCTGCTTGGAGATGGGGGTCACCATAAACGTGAGGCCAGCAACGCTGCCCGTATCGGAGCGCATGTCTGCCCGCACGCCCACGATGCGGGCCTTGGCCAGGAAGTTCGTTGACAAGACGACGTCGCGAGTCTGGTCGACGATGTTGCCGGAGGCGTCCAGGATGCCGAACTCCTGAGCCACCGCACGACCCTCCTCGTCGCTTCCCGCCGCGGCGATCTTAGCCGAGATCTGGGAAAGCTCGTCCCAGGTGTAGTCTGCGAAGGCCTTGGGCTTAAGCTCGCTCGACGCCTGGTCGGCTGCCGCGGCGGCACTCGTAGAAGACGAGCCGCCAGAACCCTGCCCCGGCGAGAAGAACACGAGGTAGCCAAAGAAACCGGCGGCGCCTAGTAATAGCGCCACCAGCAGAAACGCAACGACCGCGAGGCTTCCCTCCCCTTGAGCAGATCTTCTCGCCACGCTCTCCCCTTTCATACGCCTTCGCTTGAACGCATCCAACCTTACCAGCCGCCCACGCAAAAAGGGAGACGAGCCTCGTAAAAGACTCGTCTCCCCAAAAGTCGCGACTTTAAGCGCTAGAGCTTAGGCAAGCTTCTTGGCGCCGCCGTTGGACTTGATCTTGGCCTGCGCCGCAGCCAGACGCGCGATGGGCACGCGGTAAGGCGAGCAGGACACATAGTCGAGGCCCAGATCGTAGTACATCTGGATGGAGTCGGGGTCGCCGCCCGTCTCGCCGCAGACGCCGCAGACGATCTTGTCGTTGGCCTGGTGGCCACCCTCGACGCCGAGCTTGACCAGCTTGGCGATGCCGGAATCCAGCGTCTCGAAGGGGTTGGACTTGAGGATCTTCTTGGAGAGGTACAGCGGGATGAAAGCGCTCTCGACGTCGTCGCGGGAGTAGCCGAAGCCCATCTGCGTGAGGTCGTTGGTGCCGAAGGAGAAGAAGTCGGCGTACTTGCCGATCTCGTCGGCGGTGACGGCGGCACGCGGGATCTCGATCATGCAGCCGATGGGGATGGTCAGCTCGACGCCAGTGGACTCGACGACAGAGGCGATGACCTTCTCGATCTGCTCACGGACGACCTTGAGCTCCTCAACGGTGCCCACGAGCGGGACCATGATCTCGGGCTTGGGGTCGAAGCCGCGCTTCTTGAGGTGGGCAGCGGCGCTGGCGATGGCGCGAACCTGCATCTCGGTGAGCTCGGGGTAGACGATGCCCAGGCGGCAGCCGCGAAGGCCGAGCATGGGGTTGGCCTCCTGGAAGGAATCCAGGCGAGAAAGCAGGTCGCGACGGGCTTTGAGCTGGATGTCGGACTCGCCGCGGTCCTCGGCGTGGGCAAGCTCGACCGCGTACTCGCGGGGGTTGTCCAGGAACTCGTGCAGAGGCGGATCGAGGAGACGCACGATGACGGTCTTGCCGTCCATGGCCTTGAACATGCCCAGGAAGTCGTCGGTCTGGACCTTGAGCAGCTTGCCCAGGGCCTGCTGCTTGGCGCCGGTGCGGTCGGCCAGGATGAAGGACTGGATGATCTCCTTGCGGTCGCCCAGGAACATGTGCTCGGTACGGTCGAGGCCGATGCCCTCAGCGCCGAAGTCGCGGGAAAGCTGCGCGTCCTCGGGGTTGTCGGCGTTGGCGCGGACACCGATGTTGCGGCCGCGGGAGGCGTCGAGACGAACGTCGTCGGCCCACTCGAGGATGGTCTCGAGGTCGCCGGTGAGCTCAGGACGAACCAGGGGCACGGCGCCAAGGATGACGTCGCCGGTGGTGCCGTTGATGGAGATGATGTCGCCCTCGTGGAGCACGACGTCGGTGCCGGAGACCACGACCTCCTTGGCCTTGGCATCGATCTTCAGGGCCTCAGCGCCGCAGACGCAGGGGGCGCCCATGCCACGGGCGATGACGGCCGCGTGGCTGGTCTTGCCGCCGTGAGAGGTCAGGATGCCCTCAGCGGCGACCATGCCCTTGAGGTCGTCGGGAGTGGTCTCCCAGCGGACGAGGATGCAGGGCTGGTCCTTGTTGGCGCAGTGGACGGCCTCCTCGGCGGAGAAGACAACCTTGCCCACGGCGGCGCCGGGGGAAGCGTTCATGCCCTTGGTGAGGACCTTGAAGTCGGCCTTGGGGTCGAACTGCGGGTGCAGGAGCTGGTCGAGCTGCTCAGGCGCGACGCGCATGACAGCCTCTTCCTTGGAGATGGCGCCCTCGGCCTCGAACTGCATGGCGATGGCGAGCGCGGCCATGGCGGTGCGCTTGCCCACGCGGGTCTGGAGCATCCAGAGCTTACCCTGCTCGATGGTGAACTCGATGTCCATCATGTCGTGGTAGTGCTCCTCGAGGGTGACGAAGATCTCGTCGAGCTGCTTGCCAGCCTCCTCGAGGCCCGGGATCTTCTTGAGGTCGGCGATGGGCTCGGTGTTGCGGATGCCGGCCACGACGTCCTCGCCCTGGGCGTTGACCAGGAAGTCGCCGTAGAACTCCTTGGTGCCGTCGGCGGGGTTGCGGGTGAACGCGACACCGGTAGCGGAGGTCTCGCCCTTGTTGCCGAAGACCATGACCTGGACGTTGACGGCGGTGCCGAGATCGTCGGAGATCTTGTTCTGCTTACGGTAGATGATGGCGCGCTCGTTCATCCAGGAACCGAAGACGGCCTCGATGGCAAGGCGCAGCTGCAGCTTGGGGTCCTGCGGGAAGGCGGCGTGGCCGTCGGGGGCGACCTCGGGGTGGGCCTGGGAGTCGACGTTCTTGGCGAAGATGGCCTTGAAGGTCTCGACGAGGTCCTTGAGGTCGGCGGCGTCGAGCTCGGTGTCGAGCTTCACGCCCTTCTCGGCCTTCTTCTCGTTGATGGCGTCCTCAAAGAGGTCGCCGTCGATGCCCATGACGACGTTGGAGAACATCTGCACGAAACGACGGTAGGAGTCGTAGGCAAAGCGCTCGTTGCCGGTCTGGGCGATGAGGCCCTGGACGGAGACGTCGTTGAGGCCCAGGTTAAGGACGGTGTCCATCATGCCGGGCATGGAGAAGGGAGCGCCGGAGCGGACGGAGACCAGCAGCGGGTCGTTCTCGTCGCCGAGCTTCTTGCCCATGCGCTGCTCGAGGTTCTCGCGGGCGGCGTCGATCTCGTCGAGAACGCCGTCCTGCCACTTGTTGCCGGCGTTGGCGTACGCGACGCAGGTCTGGCAGGTGATGGAGAATCCCGGAGGAACCGGAAGACCGATCTTGGCCATCTCGGCGAGGTTGGCGCCCTTGCCGCCGACGATCCACTTAGCCTGCTCGACGGTCTCGCCGGCGGGCTCGGTGGCGTTGACGCCGTCAACACCGGCGCCAAAGCGGTACACGTGCTTTTCAGCCATTTTGTCCCCTTGTGACTTGAAATCCTGGCATGCGCGGTTTCCGCATGCACTCACAACTCTTTGCCGAGAAGGACTTGTCTGCTCGGCACTCGGCTATGGTACCAACCAGTGCCAGGTATGGGCCTGCCTATTGGCTGGCTGGTCGACTCTGCTAGGTGAACGGATGATTGAAACGAAAATGGGGCCCGGATATGCATCCGGACCCCAAACGCGCTAACATGTGAAGTGATTTGCCTTTTACTCCGCCTTGGGCGCCTCGTTGTAGATGGCGCCGATCTCGTGAGTGGGCTCCTCCCCCGTCAACGTAGAGATGACCGTGACCGCAGGCCCCAGAAGGTCGATCGAGGGGATGCCGCGGCGGTCGAGCTCGCGCCTGATCTCGCGGCGCAGGATGCCGTCGGCGATGGTGTGGAAGACGGCGCACGGCCTGTTCTCGTCGAACTTCTCGTCAAAGTAATCGCGCACGACGTCGACGCTCTTGACGTTGGGAAGACGGTGAATCTCGACGGAGCCGTCGCCGAACTGGGCGGCAGCGGCCATGACCACGGTGTTAGCGGTCTCGCCGCGGGCGTCGGAGAGAACGAAGATGAGCGGCACGACATCGCCGAAGATGTCGTTGTCCAAGTCCAGCTGAGCCATAAAAGGACCTCCAAATCAAATGAGCGCCGGCAACGCGAGGGTTGCCGGCAAAGTCTAACCCTACTTCTTGCGGGAAAGGGCAGAGATGTCTGCCACGCCGGCGAAGACCTGAGCAAAGCGGTTGAGGAGACGCAGGCGGTTTTCCCTAACAGAAATATCCTCGTCCATCACCAAAACGTCATTGAAGAATCGGTCGATGGGCTCTTTGAGGTCCGCTAACGCGCTACAGGCCGCGTCGAAGTCCGAGATCTCGAGGGCCGCGGCGACGTTTTTCTCGCCAAGCTTGCACGCGTCGAGAAGCTCGACCTCGGGCTGGGTGAGCAAGGACTCGTCGACCTGGGTACCCAAAGAGGCGTCGGCGAGGTTGTGGGCGCGGGTGAAGGCGCCGGCGAGGTCGCCGAAGACCTCGGGCTTCTCGGCACGGGCGGAATCCAGGGCCTTCGCGCGGGCGAAGAACTCGGCGGGGTCAACGACGCCCACGGCAGAGACGGCCTCGATGGTGTCGTTCTTGATGCCCTCGTCCTTGGCGATGCCGGAAAGACGCCCCGCGAAGAAGCGGGCGACGTCTTGCGCCACGGCATCACGGTCGAACTCGAGGCCCTGCTCGGCGTAGGAGTCAAGCGCGCGCTCGATGAGGGCGCGAAGCGAGACAGAAGGAAGCAGGCGCAGCATGGCGATGATGCCGATGGCGCTGCGGCGGACGGCGAAGGGGTCAGAGGAGCCGGTAGGAGGCTCGCCGATGGCGAAAAGGCCGCAGACGGTGTCGAGCTTATCGGCGATGGCCACGAACTTGCCGCAGTCGTTGGAGGGAAGCTCGTCGCCTGCGAAGCGCGGGCGGTAGTGCTCGCGGATGGCGATGCAGACCTCGGGGTCCTCGCCCGCGGCCTCGGCGTAGTAGCCGCCCATGACGCCC